>NZ_JBWJVM010000104.1:0-26585 GCF_056428985.1 Streptomyces sp. CA189
TTCATCGCTCTGGCCAGCACAGTCATCACTGTCCGCTGCCTGATCCGACGCGCCTGGACCCTCTACCGCTGGGACACCCGCCCTCGAAACCCCCGCATCCGATGACCTACTGGCGGACACCCTAAGCCGGGAACTTGCGGTCCACCCACCGGAAGGTGAACTCGATGAGGGTGGCCGCGACGGCCGCGATGCCGACGGCGGTCCACGGCATCACGGCGCCCTCCAGCTTGAGCTGGAAGAAGTCCTGGAGCCAGGGCACGACGAGCACGATCAGGAACGCCCCGCCCATCGCGCCGACCAGGCCCACCCGCCACCACGTGTAGGGGCGGGCGATGATCGCCAGGACCCACATCGAGGTCAGGAACAGCGCGAGGGTCGCGGCGCTGGTCTCGGCCTTGAGGGCGTCGGGGCCGGTGTAGTAGTGACGGGCGATCACGTACGTCAAGAAGCAGGAGACGGCCGCGATGACCCCGCCCGGGATCGCGTACCGCATCACGCGTTTCACGAAGTGCGGCTTGGCCCGCTCCTTGTTGGGCGCGAGGGCCAGGAAGAAGGCCGGGATGCCGATGGTCAGCGTGGACAGCAGCGTCAGGTGGCGCGGCAGGAACGGGTACTCGACCTGGGAGCAGACCACCAGGACGGCCAGCAGCACCGAGTAGACCGTCTTCGTGAGGAAGAGGGTGGCGACGCGGGTGATGTTGCCGATGACCCGGCGGCCCTCGGCCACCACCGAGGGCAGGGTGGAGAAGCTGTTGTTGAGGAGGACGATCTGCGCGACGGCCCGGGTGGCCTCCGAGCCCGATCCCATGCTGACGCCGATGTCGGCGTCCTTGAGCGCGAGCACGTCGTTGACCCCGTCGCCGGTCATCGCGACGGTGTGGCCCCTGGACTGGAGGGCGGCGACCATGTCGCGCTTCTGCTGCGGGGTGACCCGCCCGAAGACGGCGTTCTCGCCGAGGACGTCGGCCATGTCGCCCTGGTCGGTGGGGAGCGTGCGCGCGTCGACGGTGTTCTCGGCGCCGGGCAGGCCCAGCTTGCCGGCGACCGCGCCGACCGAGACGGCGTTGTCCCCGGAGATGACCTTGGCCTTGACGTCCTGGTCCTCGAAGTAGCGCAGGGTGTCGGCGGCGTCGGGGCGCAGCCGCTGCTCCAGGACGACGAGGGCGGTCGGCTTGACCCCGGTGGCCACGGCCGGGTCGTCGAGTTCGCGGGCGGCCCGGCCCAGCAGGAGGACCCGTAGGCCCTGCTCATTGAGCTCGTTGATCTCCTCCAGGGCCGGGTCCCCGGCCGGGAGCAGCACGTCGGGGGCGCCGAGCAGCCAGGTGTTGTTCTCCCCGTCGCCCTCGCTGAAGCTGGCTCCGCTGTACTTGCGGGCGGAGGAGAAGGGCAGCGATTCGGTGCAGCGCCACTCGGCGCTGTCGGGGTAGGCGTCGATGATCGCCTGGAGGCTGGCGTTGGGGCGCGGGTCGCTCTCGCCGAGCGCGCCGAGCACCTTCTTGACGTACGCGGCGTCCGCGCCGCCGAGCGGGCGGCACTCGGTGACGTCCATGCCGCCCTCGGTGAGGGTGCCGGTCTTGTCGAGGCAGACCACGTCCACGCGGGCGAGCCCCTCGATGGCGGGCAGCTCCTGGACCAGGCACTGCTTGCGGCCGAGCCGGATGACGCCGATGGCGAAGGCGACGGAGGTGAGGAGGACGAGCCCTTCGGGGATCATCGGGACGATGCCGCCGACGGTGCGGGCGATGGCGTCCTTGAGGTTGTTGTCCTTGACGATCAGCTGGCTGATGATCAGGCCGATGGAGGTCGGGACCATCATCCACGTGACGTACTTGAGGATGGTGGAGATGCCGGACCGCAGCTCGGAGTGGACGAGCGTGAAGCGGGAGGCCTCTTCGGCGAGCTGGGCCGCGTAGGCCTCGCGGCCGACCTTGGTGGCGGTGAAGGCGCCGCCGCCGGCGACGACGAACGAGCCGGACATGACCGGGTCGCCGGGCTTCTTCAGGACGGGGTCGGCCTCGCCGGTCAGGAGGGATTCGTCGATCTCCAGCCCGTCGGCCTCGCCGACGACCCCGTCGACAACGACCTTGTCGCCGGGGCCGAGCTCGATGACGTCGTCGAGGACGATCTCGGAGGTGGAGATCTCGGCGGTACGGGCGTCGCGGCGGACGCTGGGTTTGGCCTCGCCGATGACCGCGAGGCTGTCCAGGGTCTTCTTGGCCCGCATTTCCTGGATGATGCCGATGCCGGTGTTCGCGATGATCACGAAGCCGAACAGGCTGTCCTGGATCGGGGCGACGAAGAACATGACCACCCACAGGACGCCGATGATGGCGTTGAAGCGGGTGAAGACGTTGGCGCGGACGATGTCGGCCGTGGAGCGGCTGCTGCGGACGGGGACGTCGTTGACGGCTCCGCGGGCGACGCGCTCGGCGACCTCGGCGGTGGACAGCCCGGCCGGCTTGCAGCGGGGTGCGGGCGGCTGGACCGGGTGGACGGGATCGAGCTCGGCCCCCGCGTCGATGGCGGTTCCGGCGGCCGTACCGCCACCGCCGCCCGGCTCCGGTCCGTCTGGTTCGATCCTCGCCCGCTGCGTCATGCCTTCGACGGTAAAGGGCGATTCAGTGGTTCACCCGCCGAGAAGTACGAAGATCCGACTTCGGGATGAGCCGAATCCTCCCCTGGTAGGGCAAATTCAGCCTCGCCGGCGTTTGAGGCGCGGGGGTCCGGGGGCGGAGCCCCCGGCAACGGCGCCGCACGTACCCGGCGGGGAGCGGGTCCACCCCCGGGGCGGCCGTCTAGCCCGCCTGGGGAGCCGGGCCCGCCGGGCCCGCCGTGGTGCCTTCGTTCCGAGCGGCCAGCTCAGCCGCATGCCGCTTCAGCGCCGCATCGCGGCCGCGTACGTACCAGAGGCCGATCAGGCCGAGGACCCCGCCGACCGCGCAGGTCCAGACCCACCACAGCATGCCGCGGTCCGCGAACCACCCGTAGAAGGGGAGCTGGAAGAGGAAGAGGGCGAACCAGATGATCGTGCCGCCCGCGACGGTGCCGACGATCGGACCCTCGAGGGGCTCGGGGGCCTCGTGCTGCGCAGTCCATTTCGCCATGCGGCCAAGTCTAGGCCGGTCGGCGGACGGTCTACGCGCGGAGATAGACGCCCCTTCGTTCATGTGTTCATACTGAAACGGTTTGGGCTTGGCCCGATTTCGCTGTATGAAACCACCACTGAGGACCAGGACCCCCATGAGCACGTCGGCCCCCGTGGACCGCTACTTCAAGATCTCCGAGCGCGGCTCGACCATCGGCCGCGAGGTCCGCGGCGGGTTCGCCACCTTCTTCGCGATGGCCTACATCATCGTGCTGAACCCGATCATCCTGGGCAGCGCGAAGGACATGTACGGGAACCAGCTCGACGGCGGCCAGCTCGTCACCGCCACCGTGCTGACCGCCGCCTTCACCACCCTGCTGATGGGCGTGATCGGCAACGTCCCGATCGCCCTCGCGGCCGGCCTCGGCGTCAACACCGTCGTCGCCCTCCAGCTCGCCCCGCGCATGAGCTGGCCTGACGCCATGGGCATGGTGGTCCTGGCCGGCTTCGTGGTGATGCTGCTGGTCGCCACCGGCCTGCGCGAGCGGGTCATGAACGCCGTCCCGACCGGCCTGCGCAAGGGCATCGCGATCGGCATCGGCCTGTTCATCATGCTGATCGGCCTGGTCGACTCGGGCTTCGTCAGCCGCATCCCGGACCTCGCGCACACCACGGTCCCGATCCAGCTCGGCAGCAACGGCCACCTGCACGGCTGGCCCGTCCTGATCTTCGTGGTCGGTGTCCTGCTGACGCTGACGCTGATCATCCGCAAGACCCCCGGCGCGATCCTGATCTCCATCGTGGCCATGACCGTCGCCGCCCTGGTGGTCCAGTTGATCACCAAGCTTCCGGACACGGCCTGGGGCCTGACGGTCCCGGAATGGCCGGGCAACCCGGTGGCCGCGCCCGACTTCAGCCTCATCGGCCAGGTCAGCCTGTTCGGCGGCTTCGGCAAGGTCGGCATGCTGACCGGCTTCCTGTTCGTCTTCACCGTGCTGCTGTCCACCTTCTTCGACGCCATGGGCACCATCCTCGGCATCGGCGACGAGGCGAAGCTGACGAAGCCGGACGGCACCTTCCCCGGCATCAACCGGGTGCTGTTCGTGGACGGCATGGCCGTCGCCGCGGGCGGCGCCTCCTCCTCCTCGGCCACCACCTGCTTCGTGGAGTCCACGGCGGGCGTCGGCGAGGGGGCCAGGACGGGCCTGGCGAACATCGTGACGGGCGGCCTCTTCACCGTGTCGCTGTTCCTCACGCCGCTCGCCACGATGGTCCCCTCCCAGGCGGCCACCCCCGCCCTCATCGCGGTCGGCTTCCTGATCATGGCCGGCTCGGTCAGGGACATCGACTGGAACGACTTCACCATCGCCGTTCCGGCCTTCCTGGCCATGGTGATGATGCCGTTCACGTACTCGATCACCAACGGCATCGGCATCGGCTTCGTGGCCTTCTCCGTACTGCGACTGGCGACCGGCCGGGGCCGCGAGGTCCCGGTGGCCATGTACGTCGTGTCGGCGGTCTTCGTCTTCTACTACGCGATGCCGGCACTGGGCCTCACGTAAGCCCGTAGAACTTCTCCGTCTCGTCGACGGCCGCCTTGAAGCGTTCGTCGAAATCGTCGCGAATGAGCGTCCGGACCACATAGTCCTGGACGCTCATTCCGCGTTTGGCGGCATGAGTCCGGAGCCTGTCGAGGAGCTCCCCGTCTATGCGCATGCTCAGCACATGTGTCCCCATGCCGAAAGAGTCGGGGCACAGGGCATGGACGCGTGTCACTTTCCGGAGCCGACTCACCCGTACGAGTGACACAAATAAGTGGTGTTCCTTAGGTAGGGTAATGAGTTACTCTAAAGAACATGCATGACCTTTCCCATGGTGACGACGCAGCCGCCGTGAACGACCTCCGCTCCGCCGTCATGCGGCTGGGCCGGCGCCTCAAGCACCAGCGCGTCGACGAATCGCTGAGCCCGACCGAGATGTCGGTCCTCGGCACCCTCGCCCGCTGCGGCCAGGCCACCCCCGGCGAGCTGGCCCGGCGCGAGCACGTGCAGCCGCCGTCCATGACGCGGATCGTCGCGTTGCTGGAAGCCAAGGGACTGGTCACGCTGGAACCGCACCCCGACGACCGCCGCCAGAAGGTGGTCCGCCAGACGGAGGAGGCCGAAGCGATGCTCGAAGAGAGCCGTCGCAAGCGCAACGCCTTCCTCGCCGGGCTCGCGGCCGAGCTGACCGAGGACGAATGGGCGAAGCTGCGCGAAGCCGCGCCCGTCCTGGACAAGCTCGCGCACCTATAGGAACGACGCCAGGAGGCGAACCTTTTGAGTACGGGACCCGGAGCAGACTCCGCCCCCGGCCACACATCCACCACTACGGGCACGCACAGCACGTCGACGAACACGAAGAACTCGAATCCGAACTCGATGTTCAGCTCGCTGAAGATCCGGAACTACCGGCTCTTCGCCACGGGCCAGGTCGTCTCGAACACCGGCACCTGGATGCAGCGCATCGCCCAGGACTGGCTGGTCCTGTCGCTGACCGGATCCGCCTCCGCGGTCGGCATCACCATCGCCCTGCAGTTCCTGCCGATGATGCTGTTCGGGCTCTACGGAGGCGTACTCGCCGACCGGCTCCCCAAGCGGCCGCTGCTGCTCTGCACCCAGGCAGCCATGGGCCTCACCGGTCTCGCACTCGGTGTCCTCACCCTCGCCGGCCAGGTCAGCGTCTGGCACGTCTACCTCGCCGCCTTCCTCCTCGGCCTGGTCACCGTCGTGGACAACCCGGCCCGCCAGACCTTCGTCTCCGAGATGGTCGGCAAGGACCAGGTGGCCAACGCGGTCAGCCTGAATTCGGCCAACTTCCAGTCCGCGCGACTGGTCGGACCGGCCATCGCCGGTGTCCTCATCACCGCCGTCGGCTCCGGCTGGGCCTTCCTGCTCAACGGCCTGTCCTTCGCGGCGCCGATCGCGGCCCTGATGCTGATGCGGACCCGCGAACTGCACCAGGTCGAGGTCCAGCCGCGCGCCAAGGGCCAGCTCCGGGAAGGCTTGCGGTACGTCGCCGGGCGGCCCGAGCTGATCTGGCCGATCGTCCTCGTCGGCTTCATCGGCACCTTCGGCTTCAACTTCCCGATCTGGCTGTCGGCCTTCGTCAGCAAGGTCTTCCACGGCGACGCGGGCACGTACGGGCTCTTCAACACCCTGATCGCGGCGGGCTCCCTGGTGGGCGCACTGCTGGCGGCCCGGCGGGGCCTGTCCCGCCTGCGTCTGCTGGTCGCGGCGGCGGTGCTCTTCTCCGTCCTCCTGCTGGTGACGGCCTTCGCACCGAGCTTCTGGCTGTTCGCGGCGCTGCTGGTCCCGATCGGGGTCTTCGGCCTGACGGTGAACGTCACCGCGAACTCCAGCGTCCAGATGGCCACCGACCCCGAGATGCGGGGCCGGGTGATGGCCCTGTTCATGATGGTCTTCACCGGCGGCACGCCGATCGGGGCCCCGCTGGTCGGCTGGGTCACGGACACCTACGGCGCGCGGATCGGCATGGCCGCGGGCGGCGTCGTTTCGCTCGCCGCAGCCGTGACGATCGGCCTGATCCTCTCCCGCATCGGCAACCTCCGCCTCAGCGTGAGCCGCCACGGCGTGACGTTCGTCCCGTCGGACCGCCGCCAGCTGGTCACGGCGGCGTAGTGCCTCGCGGGGCCTGAGGCCTCAGGGGCCGTGCGGCCCGGCTTCCCGGGGCTCCGCCCCGGACCCCGCGCCTCAAACGCCGGCGGGGCTGAAATTGCCCTCCGGGCAATCCAGCCCCGCCGGCGGCCCAAGGCGCTGCGCGCACGTGCGGGGCAGGGCCGGCCCAAATCCAACCCCACCGGGCGCACAAGGCGCTGCCCGCACGAGCAGGCCGGCGCCGGCCAAATCCAGCCCCGCCGGCGTTTGAGGCGTAGGGGTCCGGGGACTGGTCCCCGGCAACGGCGCCGCACGGCGACCACATCGCTAGGCTCGGCAGCATGAGACTGTTCGCAGCCGTCATCCCGCCCGAGGCGGCCATCTCGGAACTGGCCGAGGCCGTGCGCGGCCTACAAGACGACCGCCTTCGCTGGACCGCGGAAGCGGGCTGGCACTTCACGCTCGCCTTCATGGGCGAGGTGCAGGAGGAGCTGCTCCCCGAGCTCCACGCACGCCTCGCCCGCGCCGCGGCGCGGAGCACACCCTTCCGGCTCCGGATCCACGGCTCCGGCCACTTCGGCCACCGCTCCCTGTGGGTCGGCGCCGCCGGGGACCTCGACGCCCTGCGCATGCTCGCCGAGCGCGCCGACGCCGCCGCCCGGCGCTCCGGGGTGCCCATGGACCAGCACCACCGCTACACCCCCCACCTCACCCTCGGCCGGCTCCGCGACGAGCGGCACGACGTCCGCCCCTACTCCACGGCCCTGGCCTCCTTCGAGGGCACCGCCTGGCAGGTCGGCAAACTCAGCCTGGTCCGCAGCAACCTTCCCGACTCCGGCGTCCCCGGCGAGCAGCCCCGCTACGAGGTCGTCGGCTCCTGGGAACTGGGAGAGCCCGCCCCTCCGTACGAAGGGCGGGCCCGGTCGCGTTAGGCTCGACGGGTGGATCCCAAGACCAGAAACCGCGTCATGGCCGGTGTGCTCGTACTGATGTTCCTCGTGGTGGCGGTGGCCGCCGCGGTAGGCCCGTAGGCCGGCAGGCCCGTAGCCCGTAGACCGCCGCCTACCAGGCGAACGCCTCCGGAGCGGGCCCCGGCCCCGGGAAGACCTCGTCCAGCCCCGCCAGCACCTCCGGCGACAGCTCCAGCTCCACCGCCCGCAGCGCGGACGCGAGCTGCTCCGGCGTACGCGGCCCCACGATCGGGCCCGTGACCCCGGGACGCGTCAGAAGCCAGGCCAGGGCGACCTCGCCGGGCTCCAGTCCGTGCTTGTCCAGCAGGTCCTCGTACGCCTGCACCTGCGCCCGTACGGAACTGTTCGCGAGCGCGTCCGCCAAGCCACGTGGTGGAACTGTTGAAGTCCTCTCCCGGCTGGAGCCGGGAGATTCCCGCTTACCTTGCGGCAGCGGGCTTGACGCGCTTGGCACGCCTGACGACTGCCCTTCCGGCAGCCGGGATGAGCGCGAGGCCCATCCGGTACAGGTGCAAGACGTTCCGGGGCGCGTTGTGGTCGGCGTTGCCCGACCAGCCGCAGTCCGGGTTCTTGCACACGAACAGGGCCTGGCTCTCCCGACTCCCGAGCGTGGTGAGACCGCACGCGGAGCAGCGCAGGCTGGTGCCGGGGGCAGGGACCTTGTGCAGGGTGCCGCCGTGCCGGGCGGTCTTATACGTCCGCATGCTGACCGTGCGGCCCCACGCCTCCCCGCTGATGGAGCGGTTCAGCCCGGATTTCTGGGCGACGTTCTTCCCCGGCGCCTCGATGGTTCCCTTGGCGGACTTGACCATGTTCGTGATGGTGAGTGCTTCGACCACGACCGTGCCGTAGGCGCGGGCGATGGCGGTGGTCGTCTGGTGCTGCCAGTCCAGGGCCCGGCGCTTGGCTTTCGCGCGGAGTCCTGCGATCTGGTCGTAGGTGCGGTGCACCCGGCCGCTGGTGCGCTCGCCGGGCTTGCGGTGGCGCTTACGCTGTGAAGCGCACTGCTCCAAGTGCAGGAGCTTGGCCTTCTCCTTCTCGGTCAGCCATTCGCCGTGCTCGTACGTTTCGCCGTCCGAGAGAGCAATGGGCACGGCGACGCCCACGTCGACGCCGACCTCCGGCCCCTGGTGGGGCCCGGGCTTGACCTCCAGGGTCTGGACGCGGAAGGCGATGTGCCAGCCGAGCGCGTCCTTGACCAGCGGGGCCCCGGTGATCCGATTCTCCACGTTGGCACGCTTGCCGACGGGCAGGTCTTTGGTCCACCGGAAGCGGACCCGGCCGATCCTGGGGATGTTGGCCATGCCCCAGCGGCGGTGCACGCGGGTGATGTTCAGGTCCCGGCCCTGGGGGATGTCCACGGACATCACCGTACGGAACCGGCCCTTGAAGTCTGGGGCGCCCGCCCGGCCGTCCCAGCAGTTCTTCCACGCCTGGAAATAGGTCTTCAGCACCGCTTGCGCGGCCTGCGCGGGAAGAACTCCAAGAAAGTCGATTTCCTCACGGGCCTGTCGAATCGCGGCGTCTGCGTTCGCCAGCGTTCGCTTGTCTTTCGACATCATCCGCCACCAGGCGTGGAGTAGGTTCCACATGGTTCGGGCCGCGTGCGCCTGATCATCCGCCTTGCGAACCCCGGCAGGCGGCAGCGCGAGCCGGGCCCGGTGCCCGAACTGCCGCTTGACCAAGGTGTCTTGACTCACGACCGAGAACCTAGCAGTGGTTTGCCTCACCACACCGGAACCCTCATCCCGATGTACGCACCGCACGTCATAGTGTCCACAAAGGGCACGTCCACTTGGTTTTCGTCACCATGTAGCAGCGGAAAACGTTCACCGTGCGTGTGGTCGCATAAATCGAGGGCTGCGCGGACTGGGCTTGCCTGGAGTGGACTCGAAGCAGTTGGCTTGGGTCCCATGAAGTACACGCAGCTCGGACGCACCGGACTCAAGGTCAGCCGACTCGTCCTCGGCACGATGAACTTCGGTCCGCAGACCGACGAACCGACCAGCCACGGCATCCTGGACGCCGCCCTCGACGCAGGTCTGAATTTCGTGGACACGGCCAATGTGTATGGGTGGGGTGAGAACAAGGGTCGCACCGAGGAGATCCTCGGCACATGGTTCACCCAGGGCGGTGGCCGGCGCGAGAAGACGGTCCTGGCCACCAAGGTCTACGGCTCGATGGCCGACGAGGGTGCGCCGTGGCCCAATTACGACCGGCTCTCGGCGCTGAACATCCGGCGTGCCGTCGAGGCCAGCCTCAAGCGGCTCCAGACGGACTACATCGACCTCTACCAATTCCACCACGTCGACCGTCAGACCCCCTTCGAGGAGATCTGGCAGGCCGTTGACGTGCTGATCCAGCAGGGCAAGATCCTCTACGCCGGTTCCTCCAACTTCCCCGGCTGGAAGATCGCCCAGGCCAACGAGATCGCTACGCGGCGAGGGGCGGTCGGCCTGGTCAGCGAGCAGTGCCTGTACAACCTCGCCGAGCGGCGGGCCGAGATGGAGGTCATCCCGGCTGCCCAGGAGTACGGGCTCGGGGTCATCCCCTGGTCCCCGCTGCACGGCGGGCTCCTCGGCGGGGTCATCAAGAAGGAGGTCGAGGGCAGCCGCCGCGCCTCGGGCCGCTCCGCCGAGGCACTGACCAACACCTCGGTGCGGGCCCAGGTTCAGGCGTACGAGGACCTGCTGGACAAGCACGGCCTGGAGCCCGGCGAGACTGCGCTGGCCTGGCTGCTGACGCGTCCGGGGGTCACGGGACCGATCGTCGGTCCGCGCACATCCGAGCAGCTGGAGAGCGCGCTGCGCGCACTGGAGCTGGAGCTGGAAGACGAGCTGCTGACAGCCCTGGACGAGATCTTCCCCGGTCCAGGACCGTCCCCGGAAGCCTTCGCCTGGTAGCAGGCAGCTGTACGTGGCGGTGGCCATCGTCCCTTCCTTGTGGAGGGTGACCACCGCGCGTTCGTGTCACTCGTCCCGGCGCGGCCGGTACGGGCCGCCCAGGCCCCAAGCCTGGTTGAGGACCGCCGCGAACTCCCCGGCCAGGCGGTGCTCGCCGGAGGCGTTGGGGTGCGTGCCGTCGTAGGTGTCCCGGTCGATCTCGTACGCCTCCGGGCGCGCGGCCAGCAGGATCGGCGAGGCGGGGGTCGACAGGTCGGCGACGGCCTTGGCGAGCAGCTCGTTGAAGAGCTCGACCTGCCGCGCGAAGGGCGCGTCGTCGCGGGCCCGGACGTTGGGTATGACGGGCAGCAGGACCATCCGTATCCCGGGCCGGGCGGCGCGGGCCTCCTCGATGAACCGGCGGACGTTGGCGGCGGTGCCCTCGGCCGCGGTGTAGAAGCCCAGGTCGATCAGCCCGAGGGAGACCAGCAGCACGTCGGCCCGGGCGGACCGGACGGCGGGCCCGATGAGGGGGGCCATGTGCTGCCAGCCCTCGCCCCAGCCGGCCAGGTGGCGGCGGGCCCCGGCGGGGAAGCCGGGGTCGGCGTAGGCGTCGCTGGTCGGCGCGTCCGCGAGGGGGTCGTAGAGCCCGGCGCGGGGGCCGACGAACTCGTACGGGCCGCCGAAGGTGGTGTCGAGGTGCTGCCACAGCCGGTAGCGCCAGGTGTAGTCGCCGGCGCGTCCGATGGTCATGGAGTCCCCGACGAGCATGAAACGCATCCGGTCATCTTCGCGGATCACCGGGCCGCGGCCCCTGTGATGCCGGACACGCGGGGGGGTGGGGCGGGCTGGCAGGCTAGGGGGATGCGCCCGCACCTGCTGCCCCTGACCGCCGCCGCTGTTGCTGCTCTCGCTCTGCTGCCCTCGGCCGCCGCCGCGTCCGGGTCCGCCGCGTCCGGGTTCACGATCACCGACCCCCGGATCAAGGAGTCGAGCGGGCTCGCGGCCAGCCGGATCCACCCCGGCGTCTACTGGACGCACAACGACAGCGACGACGGCCCGTACGTGTACGCCGTGGACTCCGCGACCGGGAAGACCGTCGCGCGGATCACCCTGACGGGCATCGGCAAGCCCCGGGACATCGAGGGGATCTCGCTGGGCCCGGACGGACGGCTGTACGTCGGCGACATCGGGGACAACCTCGGCGGCTCCTGGAACCACGTGTGGATCTACCGGTTCACCGAGCCGAAGACGCTCGGGGACGCCACCCTCAAGGCCGAGCAGTTCACGGTGAAGTACGCCGACGGGCCGCGGAACGCGGAGGCGCTGATGGTGCACCCGGTGACGGGTCGGGTGTACATCGCGAGCAAGGACGAACGGGCCGGCGGGCTCTACGAGGGCCCCGAGGCGCTGTCCGCCTCCGGCACGAACACCTTCCGGCGGATCGGGGACGTCCCGTGGGTCACGGACGGGGCGTTCTCCCCGGACGGGGGGCGGCTCGCGCTGCGGGGGTACTTGTGGGCGAAGACCTACCCGTGGAAGGACGGACGGCCGGCGGGGGACGGGGAGGCGGTGGCCGCGCCGTGGCAGGGGCAGGCGGAGTCGGTGACGTACACGGCGGACGGGACGACGCTGATGTTCGGGGCGGAGGGGGCGAACAGCCGGGTCGTCGCCGTGCCGGTCGCCTCCGGCGCCAAGCCGTCGCCGTCGGCCTCCGGCTCCGGCTCCGCCGCTCCCGCTCCGGCTCCGGGCGCGCCCGCCGGGCCCGAGGGCGGGAGCTTCACTAAGGGTGCGCTCGTGCTGGTGGCGGCCATCACGCTGACCCTGGCCGCGAAGCGGCTCCTGCGGCGCCGGCCCAAGGCCTGACCGCCCTGCGGGGCGAAGTCCCCTACCCGCCCTTCGCCCGTTCCCCGGGCTCTGCCCGGACCCCCTGGGGCTCCGCCCCAGACCCCGGTCCTCAAACGCCGGACGGCTGAAAGGCGGGGCTATCCCCGGGAGGGGTCCTCGTCCAGGCGGTACTGCTCGGCGTCCGCGTGGTAGCCGTACAGCTCTCCGTAGCGGCCCCAGTCCGTCGCCGTCTCCAGCTGCTGTTCCAGCTGCTCGCTCGTGTAGTGGTGCGAGAGGAGGTCGCGGAAGAAGCCGGCCCGCTGCGTGCCGCCGCGCGAGCGCCGCAGGGTGGTGTGGATCAGGTGGACCAGCGGGACCTCCATGGCCCCCTCCGCGAACAGCTCCTTCGACTCCTGCACGTCGGCCCCCGCGAAGGCGGTGCCGCGCGCGGTCAGGACGAGGTGCAGGTCCCGTACCTCGGCGAGGCCCAGCAGTTCCAGCCCGTCCACCAGGGGCAGTACGTCGTCCACCTCCAGGCCCAGTTCGTCGGCGAGGTCGGCGAGGTCCTCGCTGCCGTCGCCGGTGCCCCGCTGGAGCACGATCTCGGCGAGGCCCGCCATCCCGTCGACGCTGGCCGCCGGGAGCGGGGTGTTGGCCGGGGTGCGCTTGGCCGGCGGGGCCGCGGCCGGGGTCTTGGCGGTGCGGCCGGTCATCACCGCGTACACGGCGTCCACGATCCGCTCGAAGTCGGCGCCGCCCCGGTCCCGTGGGCGGGCCAGGTCCACCGCGAAGGTCTCCTTGATGGTTCCGTAGGGCCGCGAGCCCAGCACCACCACCCGGTCGGCCATCAGCACCGCCTCCTCGATGTTGTGCGTGACCAGCACCACCGCCTTGGCGGGGAAGCGGTCGGAGGCCCACAGCTCCATCAGCTCGCCGCGCAGGTTCTCGGCGGTGAGCACGTCCAGGGCGGAGAACGGCTCGTCCATCATCAGCACGTCCGGCTCCACGACGAGCGCCCGGGCGAAGCCGACGCGCTGGCGCATCCCGCCGCTGAGCTCCTTCGGGTAGGCCGACTCGAAGCCGTCGAGGCCGATCAGGTCGATCGCCTCCACCGCCTGCCGGGCCCGCGCCTCGCGGTCCATGCCCTTGGCTTCCAGGCCCAGTTCCACGTTCTGCTGCACCGTCAGCCAGGGCAGCAGCGCGAACGTCTGGAACACCATCGCCGTGCCCGGGTTCGCCCCGCGCAGTTCCTCGCCCCGGTAGGTGACCGAGCCGGAGCTGGCGGGGATCAGCCCGGCCAGGCAGCGCAGCAGGGTGGACTTGCCGCTGCCGGACTTCCCGAGGAGGGCGACGATCTCGCCCTCCCGGATCTCCAGGTCGATGCCGCCGAGCACGGGCAGTTCCCCGTCGGCGCCGGCGTAGGACTTGGTGAGGGCGGCGGCCTGGAGGATCGTGGTCATTCGGGGCTGGCTCCTCGCATCGGGCGGGCGGACCGGGTTCAGATGGAGTAGCGGCGCTCCGCGAGCCGGTACAGGGGCCGCCAGAACAGCCGGTTGAGCCCGACGACGTACAGGCTCATGACGGCGATCCCGGCGATCAGCTCGGGGAAGTCCCCGGCCTCGGTGGCGTGGAAGATGTACGCGCCCAGGCCGGTCGCGGAGAGGGTGGTGCCGGCGAAGGTGACGACCTCGCCGACGATGGAGGCGTTCCAGGCGCCGCCCGAAGCGGTGATGCCGCCGGTGACGTACGAGGGGAACACGGCCGGGATGATCAGGCGCTTCCAGCGCTGGAGCCCGCGGACGCCGAGGTCGTCCATGGCCTCCTTGAGGTCGGAGGGGATGGCCATGGCTCCGGCGATGGCGTTGAAGAGGATGTACCACTGCGCGCCGAGGGCCATCAGCAGGACGCAGCCGATGTTGATGTTCAGCCCGGTCTTGAGGAAGAACCAGACGGCCACCGGGAAGAGCAGGTTCGCGGGGAAGCTCGCCAGCACCTGCACCACGGGCTGGGCGATCTTCGTGAGCCGGGGGGAGGAGCCGATCCACACGCCCACGGGCACCCACACGACGGTGGCGGCGGCGACGAGCACGATCACCCGGACGAAGGTGATCAGCCCGAGCACGAGCGGCTCCCCGAAGACCCCGAGGCCGGTCTCGCGCTGGAGGTAGCGCACCAGGTCGTACAGGCCCCACAGGATGACGGCTCCGGCGATCACGGCGAAGACCACGTCGCCGGTCCGGCGGCGGGCCGGGTCCACGGACAGGGCCATGTCGTCGCGGCCCAGTACGCGGGCGGCCCGGCCGGTGGCGTCGCGGGCGGGGGCGGTGGCGCGGCCGAGCAGGCGGGGCCAGTGGGAGCGGCGCAGGAAGTCCAGTACGTAGCTGCGCTGGACGTCGGTGGACTCCGACTGCTCGTTCTTGTACTTCTCCGCCCAGGCCGTGAGGGGCCGCCAGAAGAGGAAGTTGACGGTGACGATGGTGACGGTCATCGCGAGGATGACCCAGCCGACCTTCCCGAGGTCCCCCTCGCCGATCGCGGTGCCCGCGTACGAGCCGAGGCCGGGGACGGCGTAGTCGTGCCCGGAGACGGAGACCGCCTCGGAGGCCACCAGCATGAACCAGCCGCCGGCGAAGCTCATCATGCCGTTCCACACCAGGTCGATGACCCCGGCGGGGACCTCCACGCGCCAGAAGCGCATCCAGCGGGTGAAGCCGAACGAGCGGGAGACTTCGTCGAGTTCGCGCGGCAGCGAGGTCAGGGTGGCGTAGAACCCGAAGGTCATGTTCCAGGCCTGCGAGGTGAAGATGGCGAAGACGACGGCGCATTCGAGGCCGAGGAGCGAGCCGGGGAAGAGCGCGACGAAGAAGGTGACGAGGACGGAGAGGAAGCCGAGGACCGGGACGGACTGGAGGATGTCCAGGGCCGGGATCAGCACCCGCTCCAGGCGGCGGCTGCGGGCCGCGGCGTAGGCGTAGCCGAAGGTGAAGACGACCGAGGCGAGCAGCGCGATGAACATCCGCAGGACGCTGCGGGCGGCGTAGTACGGGAGCTTCGCGGGGTCCGTGTCCACGTCGGGGACGTCGGCGGGGTCGAAGTTGACCGTGGTGCCCTTGCCGACCTGGAGGATCGCGTACCCGAGCACCAGGAAGGCGGCCGCCACGGCGAAATCCACCCAGGACAGGCGGGTCCGGGTGGGGGCCGCCTGTCCGGTGTGGGTCTCGGGGCTCGTGGAGGTCTTCATCCCGCCCAGCGGATCACGCCTGACGGCCCGTCGCGCCCCGAGTCGCCCAACCGGGCGAGGCGGGGCCGCGCCCGGGCCCGGCCCACCCGTTCGGGGGCGTTACGAGTGGCCGAGGTCCGCGGCCAGCGGGTCCGTGGTGGGGACCGAGCCGGAGTCGGGCGACGGGCGCAGGGGGAACTCGTCCGAGGCCATCGAGTCCAGGACGGGCGGCGCCGGTCGCGGCGGCGCCGGCATGACCGCGGCTTCCGAGTGGCCGCCGCAGCCGTAGGACAGGGAGACCAGCCGGCCGTCCGCCGGGCTGAACTCGTTGGCGCAGATGCCGAAGGCCTGGCCCAGCGAGCCGCCGATGGCGACGAGGAAGCCACAGGAGACGCAGGAGGCGGGAGCCGCCTGCGCCATCGGGGTCTTCGCGCCGAAGGACTCGTCCCAGCGGTCGGCCGCGCTGTGCAGCCCGTAGCGGGAGAGCACGCGTGCCCGCCGCATGCCCAGTTCCTCCGCCACCGAGGTGATGGAGCCGCGTACGGGCACCACCGCGCGGTCGGTGACGTCGGCGTCCTCCGCCTCGACCAGCTCGGCCATCTCGGCGGACACCACCGAGTTCGGCGGCGGGGCGTCCTCGCCCGACCAGCCCGCTTCCAGCCGCAGGTCCTCGGCGTCCGTGGGGAGCAGGTCGCCCGGGCCCATGTCGCCCGGCCGCAGCCGCTCGCTCCACGGCACCCACTCGGGAGCCAGCAGGGCGTCGTCGCCCGGCAGCAGCACCGTTTCGTCGAGGGTGACGTTCTTCGCGCGGGACGCACGCGTCACCGTCACGGCCCAGCGCCAGCCGCGGTAGCCGGGGTCCTTGCACTCGAAGAAGTGCGTGACGACCCTGTCACCTTCCGCGATGGCGGCGGTGTGCTCGCCCACCACTCCGGGGTAGGCGGCCTCTTCGGCCGCCGCTCGGGCGAGGTCTACCGCCTCGACGCACAGGCGGTCGGGGGTACGGCTTCGCGTCGTCGCAGCACTCACAGGTCTCGTTCTCTCCTACGCCGTCTCACGAGTGCGCCGTCCGTACTTGTCGTCCACAACGACCCGTCGGCTGTCCCTACGTAGCGCGGGCGGAGCGGACCAGGGGGCCGCGTCGACGTCCGCGCCCGATCGGGTTCCAGGGCGCACCTACCTGCGATCCATTCTGCGGGATCGCGAAGAGGCGCGCGGCCAGGAGCAGCCGCCGGTGGCGCGCTACGCACGCTACCTCCTCCGGCGCCTTCGGCCCACATGCAAGGTCCGATTCGCGGACACCCACGGCCAACCCGGGGCGCGGCCGGGTCCCCGCGACGCGCCGGGAAGGGTCCCGGGGGGCCGAGTGGGGCAGTATGGCCACGTGGCACCCGTACGGTCGTCCGATGACGGCTCGGGACCGGCCAGGCGGGCCGGCCGGGCCGTCGGGCGTGCCCTGCACCTGCCGTTCACGGGGACGGCGCGCGGGATCCGGCGGGCCACGCACGCGCACGGGGCGGGCGAATCGGGCCTCGGCAAACTGATCGAGCTGCACGCGATCAACGGCGCCGGTGATGTGATGATCACAGTCGCCCTCGCCTCCACCGTCTTCTTCTCCGTCCCCACGGACGAGGCACGCGGCCGAGTGGCCCTGTACCTCGCCATCACGATGGCCCCCTTCACCCTGCTGGCCCCGGTGATCGGCCCCCTGCTGGACCGGCTGCCGCACGGGCGGCGGGCCGCGATGGCCGGCGCGATGCTCACCCGGGCCCTGCTGGCCGTGATGATGTCGGGCGCGGTCGCCACCGGCGGCCTGGAGCTGTACCCGGCCGCCCTCGGGGTCCTCGTCGCCTCCAAGGCCTACGGGGTGGTGCGCAGCGCGGTCGTCCCCCGGCTCCTCCCACCCGGGTTCTCGCTGGTCAAGGCGAACTCCCGGGTGACGCTGGCCGGCCTGCTGGCCACCGGCGCCGCCGCGCCGGTGGGCGCCGCCCTGCACACGATCGGGCCGCCGTGGCCGCTCTACGGGGCGTGCGCGATCTTCATCTGGGGCACCTTCGCGGCGTTCACGCTGCCGCACAAGGTCGACGAGGCGAAGGGCGAGCGCCGGGCCCGGCTGTCCACCCACGAGGCGCACTCGAAGCGGCCGGGGCTGCGGACGGTCAGCCGGCCGGTGCTGTGCGGGCTGCTGGCGAACGCGTCGATGCGCGGGCTGTCCGGGTTCTTGATCTTCTTCCTGGCGTTCCTGCTGCGCGAGCACCCGCTCGCCGGGCAGAGCGCGGCGGTGTCGCTGGGCATCGTCGGCGTCTCGGCGGGCGTCGGCAACGCCTGCGGGACGGCCGTCGGGGCCTGGCTCCGGGCCCGCGCGCCCGAGGCGATCATCGCCGCCGTGCTGTCGCTGACCCTCGCGGTGGCCGTGCTCGCGGCGATCTTCTTCAGCGGGGTGTTCATGGCCGTCCTGGGTGCGACGGCCGGCTTCTGCCAGGCCCTCGCGAAGCTCTCGCTGGACGCGATGATCCAGCGCGACGTGCCCGAGGCCGTCCGCACGTCGGCCTTCGCCCGCTCGGAGACCCTGCTCCAGGTGGCCTGGGTGCTGGGCGGCTCGATCGGCATCGCCCTCCCCCTGAACGGCGTCCTCGGCATGTCGGTGGCCGCCACGGTGGTGGCCCTGGGCACGACGATGGCCCTCCGCGGCTTCCTCACGTCCCCGCACCACCAGCACCCGACGTCCTCCCGACCGCGGGTGGCGTAGCCGGGGCCGCTGCGCGTACGAGCCGGCGTCGGCCAAACCCAGCCCCGCCGGCGTTTGAGGCGCGGGGTCCGGGGCGGAGCCCCGGAAGGCCCGGCGCAGCCGGGGGCGCTTGCGCCACGGCGCCGCACCACCCCACCCCGTGCAGCAAGGCACGCCACCCGCCCGATAGCCTTCGGCTCATGACCGCACCGCTTTTCTCGGGTAGGGCCCGCCGCAGCGTCGCGGCCCTCGGAGCCGTTTCCGCCGGCCTCCTCCTCCTCTCCGCCTGTGACAAGCCGACGCCGCTGGCGACCGTGACGGTCGGCACCTCGTCGGTGTCCACCGAAGCCGCCTGCAGCGACGGCAAGGAACTCACGGCCGAGAAGGTCCAGGAGTGCTTCGGCGACCTGAAGCACGCCAAGAACATCGACTACGGCCGCGGCGACACGCTGCGCCTGGGTGTCGAGCCGGACGTCGTCGAGGACGGCAAGAAGTGGCAGGCGGTCCTCGACGGGCAGCCGATCACCGAGCCCTCCTCCAACACCTACCGCAGCTTCCCCGGCGCCGACCTGTTCGCCACCGGCGGCCAGGGCGAGGCCCCGGCCTCCAAGAAGCTGAACATCGTCCAGGTCTCCGAGGACGGCAAGCCCCTCGCCGTCTGGGCCTTCAACGTCAAGCTCAAGTAGTCACACACCCACCATGCGCGCGCTCATCGTGACCGCGGTGACGGCGGAGGCCGACTCCGTCGTCCGAGGCCTGTCCGGTCCGGTCCCTCATCCGGACCACAGCTCAGAGCCGCGCACCCTCCCCGGCGGTTACCTCATCCACCGCCGGGGAGCCTTCGACGTGCTGGTCGCCGGAGTCGGCCCGGCCGCCGCGGCCGCCGGGACCGCGACCGCCCTGGCGCTCGCGCCCGCCCCGGACGGCTACGGCCTCGTCGTCTCCGCAGGCATCGGCGGCGGGTTCGCGCCCGCCGCCCCGATCGGCACCCTCGTGGTCGCCGACGCGATCGTCGCCGCCGACCTGGGCGCCGAGACCCCGCAGGGGTTCCTGACCGTCGTGGAACTCGGCTTCGGCCGCAGCGTGCACCTGCCTCCCGCAGAGCTCGCCGCGCGCGCCGCCGAGGCGACCGGGGCGCTGCTCGCGCCCGTCCTGACCGTCTCCACCGTCACCGGCACCGCCGCCCGTACGACCGCCCTCGCCGCCCGGCACCCGCTCGCCGGGGCCGAGGCGATGGAGGGCTTCGGGGTCGCGGAGGCCGCCGCCGCCCACGGGCTGCCCGTGCTGGAGGTCCGTGCCGTCTCCAACGCCGTGGGCCCCCGGGACCGCGACGCCTGGCGGATCGGCGAGGCGCTGACGGCGCTGGCCGACGGCTTCCGGGCACTGGGACCCGTACTCGCTTCCTGGGGAGGACCCTCATGACCGGAACAGACGCCGACCCGGCACGGCCCGTGCGGATCGCGTACTCGCCCTGCCCGAACGACACCTTCGTCTTCGACGCCTGGGCCCACGGCCGGGTCCCCGGCGCGCCCGCCCTCGACGTCACCTTCGCGGACATCGACGTCACCAACGGCATGGCCGAGCGCGGCGAGCTCGACGTGCTGAAGGTCTCCTACGCCGTCCTGCCGTGGGTCCTGGAGGAGTACGCGCTGCTCCCCTGCGGCGGCGCGCTGGGCCGTGGTTGCGGCCCCCTGGTCCTGACCCGGGAGCCGGGCCTGGACCTGACCGGCAAGACGGTCGCGGTCCCGAGCGAACGCTCCACCGCCTACCTGCTGTTCCGCCTGTGGGCCGCCGACGTGCTGCCCGAGGGCGTCGGCAAGGTGGTCGTCCTCCCCTTCCACGAGATCATGCCCGCCGTGCGCGACGGCCGGGTGGACGCCGGACTGGTCATCCACGAGGCCCGGTTCACCTACCGGGACTACGGACTGCACTGCCTGGCCGACATGGGCGAGCACTGGGAGTCCACGACCGGCCTGCCGATCCCGCTCGGCGCGATCATCGCCAAGCGCTCCCTGGGCGCGGACGCGCTGCGCGCGCTCGCCGAGTCGGCCCGCACGTCGGTCCGGATGGCCTGGGCCGACCCCGAGGCGTCCCGGCCCTACGTACGGGCGCACGCGCAGGAGCTGGACCCGGCCGTCGCCGACCAGCACATCGGGCTGTACGTCAACGAGTTCACCGCCGACCTCGGCGAATCCGGCTACGCGGCCGTGCGCGGGCTGCTGACCCGGGCGGCCGCGGAGGGTCTGGTTCCGGCCATCGCAGCCGACGCGCTGGCCTTCCCGTAGACCTTCCCGCAGGCATGAGCGTGCCCCGCGGCCCTGGTGGGCGGCGGGGCACGGTCGTGCACCGGGCTCAGACGTCGAGCTGGTCGGCCACCGCGCGCAGCATGCCGGCGATCTTCCCGCCCTGCGCCTTGTCGGGGTAACGGCCCCGCTCCAACTGCTGCGTGACGTCCTCCAGGACGGTCGTGAGGTCCTGCACGATGGAGGCGAGCTCGTCCGGCTTGCGCCGCTGCGCGGCCGCGACGGAGGGTGCCGGATCCAGGACGATCACCGAAAGTGCCTGGTCACCGCGCTGCCCCGCGACAACACCGAACTCGACGCGCTGGCCGGGCTTGAGCGCGTCCAGCCCGTCGGGGAGCACCGACGAGTGGACGAAGACGTCGCCGCCGTCGTCGCGGGAGAGGAAGCCGAAGCCCTTCTCACTGTTGAACCACTTGACCTTGCCGGTAGGCAAAGCGAGCACCCCATTCCACCAGTCAGCCAAACCACTGTTTCCGCAGGTCAGGCTATCCAGCGCTTGCTCTTGCCTGCCATTGCCCGAAGCCTCTCCGTCTATCTACCCCTCGTCAAGCCGCTCCACCCATACCGGCCAGTGGCACTGGCCGGTATGGATCGCGCTCCATCTCTCGCCGATCCGGACGCTCCCGGAGCGTCGCGGGCAACTCGGCTGATCCGTACGTCTTGGTCAAGATCTCGCGAGCTTCCGGGTCTCCCAAGAGGTGCGGGGCCGCCCAGTGCCGCGGGACGTTCCAGCCGTGCCAGGGCAAGTCCACCTGTTCCGGCATGAGGAGCGTCTGCTCCTCCGCGATCCGTCTGATCTCACCAAGATCAAGCACGGCCCCGGAGCGACTACCTCGGGGCATGTCCGGCAGGCAGTCACGCCAGACCCACACGGTCACCTTGTACTCGTTCAGGAAGGACCGGCGGTCGTCCTGGTCCTTCTCCTGCCACACCTGGCTGTACAGGCGACCGGTCGGCTTCGTCTCCGGGTGCTTGCGCTCCGCCTCCCGGTCCTTCAGGTTCCGGACCTTCCCGGACAAGGACTTGTGCATCCGCCAGTAGGACTCGCCCTGGCCTTCGCCGTCATACTTGCCCGCAAGGAAGTCGGCTTCGGCACCCTTCTTGCAGGAGCCACCGCGGAATCGGCTGGTGCACCGGTAGAAGTACTTCGAGGGCGATCGCATGCCGTCCTTGCGCTTCGCCCCCGAGGTCTGCACTCGGGCGAGAGGTGCGCCGCATTCTCCACACTTGGCGATTCCGGCGAGCAGACTCTTTGCGGCGCGACTCTCGGGCCCGTACCCCTCCTTCTTCGGCCTGATCCTCTCAACCAGGTCGAACCACTCGTCCATGTCCACGTGGGGCCGGCCGGGCAGGATGAAGGGCTCGCCGTCGTCGTCGAGAACCACTTCACCCTTGTACTTGTAAATCCCGGGAAACCAGTTCGAGCGGACCCCCGTATGTGCGTCGGAGCCGATGAGGCCAGGGAACTACCCTGGTCGGGTGACTGTTACTCCTCAGCCCGAGCACGCCGCCGACGACACCGCCCGCCCCGGCGACGCGCTCGTCAAGGCCGGCGGCATCGTCTTCATCGTCGGCGCCGTGGCCACGCTCGCCACGATGGCCCCGCTCTTCCTCGACATGGACCCGTTCCCCTCGTACGCGTGGGCCGTGTGCATGCTCATGGGCGTCGGCTTCGCGATCTCGGCGGCGGGCGTACTGCGCTCGGCCGCCGCGCAGCGGACGGCGGCCCGCGCCTCGCAGGCGTAGTACGGGGGCCGGGCGGTCCGCGGCTACGCGGTCCGGGTGCGCTCGTACGCCGCGAGCCAGGCCGGCAGCTCCGTGAGGTCGGTCAGGACCACGTCCGCGCCCGCCGCACGCAGTTCCGGCTCCGGGCACGGGCCGGTCGGGACCGTCACCGACACCGCTCCGGCCGCGCGGGCGCCCCGGACGTCCCCGACGTGGTCGCCGACGTAGACCTGGGCCTCGTACTCGCGCAGGGCGACCGCCTTGGCCTCCGCCCACAGCCAGCCGACGACCGCGTCGGGCTTGATGCCCAGGTGGTCCAGGTGCAGGCGGGCGTTGGGCTCGTGCTTGGCGGTGACGACGATCGCGCGGCCGCCGAGGGCCCGGACCGCTTCGACCGCCTCGCGGGCGCCGGGCATCGCCGGGGTCGGCTCGATGGCGTGTGTGGGATAGATCTCCCGGTAGCGGTCGGCCATGGCGGGGATCTCCGCCTCGGGGAACCAGTGCGCGAGCTCCTCCTCCAGCGGCGGTCCGAGCCGCGTGACGGCAGCGTCGGCGTCGATGTACGCGCCCGTCTCCGCCGAGAGCGCCTGGTAGGCGGCCCTGATGCCCGGCCGGGAGTCGATGAGGGTCATGTCGAGGTCGAATCCGACGGTCAGCTGCGTCTCGGGGCTCATGCCCCCATTGTGCCGAGCCGGGCACTGCGGACGGGAACGTAGACTTAGCCCTGCCTTACCAGACAGTGAAATTTGGTGACATGTCAGCCCCCGCCCCCGCGGCCCCCGAGGCTCCCTCGGCTCCCGTCCCCGCGGCCCCCGCCGCGGCCCGGCGCGCCCTGACGACCCGTCGTATCGCGTGGACGGCGGCCGGCCTCGCCGCACTGCTGTGCGCGGTGCTCCTCAGCCTCGCGGTCGGAGCCCGCGCCGTCCCTCCCGGAGAGGTCTTCGACGCACTCTTCCGGGGCGCGAGCAGTCCGAACGCCGAGGTCGTGCGCACGCTGCGCGTACCGCGCACCCTCATAGCCCTGATGGTCGGCGCGGGCCTCGCCCTCGCCGGGACCGCGCTCCAGGGCATCACCCGCAACCCGATCGCCGACCCCGGCATCCTCGGCATCAGCCAGGGAGCCGGGGTCGCGGTCGTCTGCGCCATCGCCTTCGCGGGGGTCCACACCCTGAGCGGCTACGTGTGGTTCGCCTTCGCGGGCGCCGCCGTCGCCTCGGTCGCCGTGTACGCCGTCGCCTCCGGCGGCCGCGGCGGGGCGACCCCCGTCAAGCTGGCGCTGGCCGGGGCCGCGATCAACGCCCTGCTGGTGTCGGTCACCATGGGCGTCCTCACCACGAAGGCCTCGGCGCTGGACGAGTTCCGCTTCTGGCAGGTCGGCTCGATCGCCGGGCGCGACGTCTCTGTCGTCCACCAGATCTGGCCTTTCCTCCTGATCGGCGCGGTACTGGTGCTGTCGGTGGCCCGCGGCCTGGACGCCCTCGCGCTGGGCGAGGACCTCGCGAAGGGGCTCGGGCAGAACATCGCGGCCGTACGGATCGTCGCGGGCCTCGGGGCCACGATCCTCACCGGCGCCGGGGTCGCGGCAGCCGGGCCGATCGCCTTCGTCGGGCTGGCCGTACCGCACCTCGCGCGGGCCCTCGTCGGCAGCGACCACCGGTGGGTGCTGCCGATGGCGGCCCTGATCGGCCCGGTGATGCTGCTCGTCGCGGACGTCCTCGGCCGGATCGTGGTGCCGCCCGGCGAGGTCCCGGCCGGGGTGATGACCGCGCTGATCGGCGTGCCGTTCCTGGTCGCGCTGGTCCGCCGGAAGGCGGTGGTGGCGGCATGAGCACCAGCACCCGGGAACGGGTCCTCCCCGCCGGCTACGGACTCCTCCGCGACCGCTCGGGCCGCGGCTCCTTCCTCCTGCACCGCCGGGCGGCGGCCGTGGCACTCGGCCTGGCCCTCCTCCTCTCGACGGTGTGCATCGCGTACCTGTCCATCGGCGAATCCTTCGTAGCCCCCGGCGAGGTGGTGAAGGTCCTCCTAGGCCGGCCCTCCCCCGACGACCTGGTCGTCGGCACCCTGCGACTGCCCCGGATGACGGTGGGCCTGCTGGTCGGCCTGGCCTTCGGCGTGGCCGGCGCCCTCATCCAGACCGTCGCCCGCAACCCGCTCGCCTCCCCCGACATCATCGGCATCAGCCAGGGCGCGAGCGCCGTCACGGTGGCGGCGCTGACCTTCGGCGTCACCTCGTACACGGTCCTCCCGTACCTCTCGGTCCTCGGCGGGATGGCCGCGGCAGCCCTCGTGTACGTCTTCGCCTGGCGGGGAGGCCTGCACGCCACCCGCTTCGTCCTCATCGGCATCGGCTTCGCCATAGCCCTGCGGTCGGTGACCACCCTCCTGATGACCAAGGGCGACTACCTGGTCGCGCAACAGGCGCAGATCTGGATGACGGGCTCCCTCAACGGCCGCGGCTGGGACGTGGCGACCCCCCTCGCATGGGTCCTGCTCGCCCTCCTCCCCGGCATCCTGTGGGCGGCCCGCGCCCAGCGCACGGTCTCCCTCGACGACGACACGGCCACGGCCCTGGGCGTCCGGCTGGGCCGGGTCCGGCTCGGCCTGGTCGCCCTCGGCGTGATCCTCGCCTCCGTGGCCACGGGCGCGGCCGGCCCGGTGGACTTCGTGGCCCTGCTGGCCCCCCAGATCGCCCGCCGGATGACGCGCACCGCCCAGATCCCCCTCCTCTGCTCCGCCCTGACGGGTGCGGTGATCGTCGTCCTGGGCGACCTGCTCGCCCGCAGGCTCCTCTCCCCGACCGAACTCCCGGTGGGCGTGCTGACGGCCGCCGTCGGAGCCCCGTACCTGATCTGGCTGATCATGCGCAGCCGTAGTGGAGGCAAGCCGTGAGCCGTCTGTCCGCGCGGGAACTGACCCTCGCGTACGAGGACCGGGTGGTCGTCGAGGACCTGGACCTGGCCGTCCCGGACGGCAAGGTGACGGTCATCGTCGGCCCCAACGCGTGCGGCAAATCGACGACGCTACGGGCACTGGGACGGCTGCTCCGCCCCCGCTCGGGGTCGGTCGTACTCGACGGCGAGGCCCTGTCCTCCCTCCCCACCCGGCGCATCGCCCAGGCCGTCGGACTGCTCCCGCAGTCCCCCTCGGCCCCGGAGGCGATCACGGTCGCGGACCTGGTGGCGCGGGGGCGCCAGCCGCACCAGCACTGGTGGCAGCAGTGGTCGGAGGCGGACGAGCGGGCGGTCGTCGACGCGATGGCCCGGACGTCGGTCGCGGACCTGGCGGACCGGCCCGTCGACGCGCTGTCGGGCGGGCAGCGGCAGCGGGTCTGGATCGCGATGGCTCTCGCCCAGGACACGGACATCCTGCTCCTGGACGAGCCGACGACGTTCCTGGACATCGCCCACCAGGTGGAGGTGCTGGACCTGGTCCGCCGCCTCAACCACGAGCGGGGCCGGACGGTGGTCGCCGTCCTCCACGACCTCAACCAGGCGGCGCGGTACGCGGACCACTTGGTGGCGATGAAATCGGGCCGGGTCGTGGCGGAGGGCCCGCCGGCGGAGGTCGTCACCGCCGACCTGGTCCGCGAGGTCTTCGGCCTCGCCTCGATCGTCATCCCCGACCCGGTGACGGGCTCCCCCCTGATCATCCCCACGTCCCCGTGGGCGGCCCCCACCCCTACTCCTTCGTAACGCACCCCTCGCGCGGTGCGGCCCCTTGGGGGCATCCCCGGCTTCGCGCAGCTGCGCCGAACCCCGTCCGGCGGTGGCCGGGCGGGGTACTAGCCACCGCCCTCTGGCGTCCAGCCCGGTGGGCGGGTGCGGCCGGGTCGGCCCTGCGGGGCGAAGTCCCCGACCCGCCCTTCCACCGTTCCCCGGGCTCCGCCCGGACCCGCGCCTCAAACGCCGGCGGGGCTGAAAGCGGGGTCCCCGGCTGCGCCCGGACCCCCTGGGGCTCCGCCCCAGACCCCGGTCCTCAAACGCCGGACGGCTGAAAAACCCCAGCCCCACCCTCCGTCGGCGCGGTTGGCGGCGGCCCGGGACGGGGACGGGGGCGGGGTGGGGTGTCGGCCGGGACGTAAAGCGTGATTTGTGGCGCAGCAACACCCCGAACCCTGTCGAAGCTGCGCACAGGGCGCCTAAATCATGCAGTCCAGGCCGACACCCCCCCCCCCCCCCCGCACCG
>NZ_JBWJVM010000105.1:0-26373 GCF_056428985.1 Streptomyces sp. CA189
CAGCCACACAGACACCGACCACACCCCAGCCCCGCCGGCGATTGAGGCGCAGGGGCCCGGGGACCGGTCCCCGGCAACGGCGCCGCACCCGGCAACGCCCCGTGGCTCACACCCCGACAGGGGTGGACCTCCCGAGGTGGTCCAGGCGGCGGAGGATGACGCCTTCGCGAAGGGCCCAGGGGCAGATCTCCAGGGACTCGACGCCCAGGAGATCCATCGCGCCTTCCGCCACCAGCGCTCCGGCGAGGAGCTGATTGGAGCGGCCCTCCGAGACGCCGGGGAGGGCGGAGCGCTGGGCGGTGGTCATCGCCGCCAGTCTCGGGACCCACTCCTCCAGGGATTTCCGGGTCAGGTCCCGCTGGATGTAGAGGCCTTCCGCGGAGCGGGCCGCGCCCGCGATCCGGGCCAGCTGCTTGAAGGTCTTCGAGGTGGCCACCACGCGGTCCGGCGGGCCGAAGCGGCTGAACTCGCCGACCGTGCGGGCGATCTGGGCCCGTACGTGGCGTCGCAGGACCCGGATGTCCGCCTGGTCCGGCGGGTCGCCGGGGAGCCAGCCCGCCGTCAGGCGCCCGGCGCCCAGGGGGAGCGAGACGGCCGCGTCCGGGTCCTCGTCGATGCCGTACGCGATCTCCAGCGAGCCCCCGCCGATGTCCAGCAGCAGGAGCTTGCCCGCCGACCAGCCGAACCAGCGCCGCGCCGCCAGGAACGTCAGGCGGGCCTCGTCGTCGCCGCTGAGGACGGGGAGGTCGACGCCCGTCTCGGCCTTGACCCGGGCGAGGACCTCGTCCGCGTTCGTGGCCTCCCGTACCGCGCTCGTCGCGAAGGGGAGTACGTCCTCGCACCCCTTGTCCTCGGCGGCCTGCACCGCGTCCCCGATGACGGAGACCAGCCGCTCCAGGCCCTCCGGCGTCACCGCGCCGTATTCGTCGAGCAGCTCCGCCAGCCGCAGCTCCACCTTGTGCGAGTGCGCGGGCAGCGGGCGCGCACCGGGGTGCGCGTCCACCACCAGCAGATGGATCGTGTTCGAACCCACATCAAGGACACCGAGTCTCATGAGGGGAAACGCTACTGGTCCAAAGGCGTAGGGGTGGAGTAAGGGGCGCTTAGGCTGGGGTTTGTGCCAAATACGAAGAAGGCCAACAAGTCCAAGACCAAGGTCGGTAAGGCCGTCAAGCGCGCCAAGGGCGCCGAGGCGGACGAGAAGGGGCTCGACTTTCCGCGGGCCTGGGTGGAGTTCCCCGACCCCGCCGACGAGGAGCAGGTCTTCCGCTGCGACCTGACCTGGCTCACTTCCCGCTGGACCTGCATCTTCGGCAGCGGCTGCCAGGGCATCCAGGCGGGCCGCGCGGACGACGGCTGCTGCACGCTCGGGGCGCACTTCTCCGACGAGGACGACGAGAAGCGGGTCGCCGAGAACGTGGCGCGGCTGACGCCGGAGCTGTGGCAGTTCCACGACGTCGGCAGCGAGACCGGGTGGACGCAGCACGACGACGACGGGGAGAAGCAGACCCGCCGCTGGGACGGCGCCTGCATCTTCCTGAACCGGCCCGGCTTCCCGGCGGGGGCCGGCTGCTCCCTGCACATCCTGGCGGTGCGCGGCGGCCAGGAGCCGCTGGAGACCAAGCCGGACGTGTGCTGGCAGCTCCCGATCCGGCGGACCTACGACTGGATCGACCGGCCCGACGACACCCGGGTCCTCCAGGTGTCGATCGGCGAGTACGACCGGCGCGGCTGGGGTCCGGGCGGCCACGACCTGCACTGGTGGTGCACCTCGGCCACGTCCGCGCACGGCGCCGGCAAGCCGGTGTACGAGTCGTACCGCGCCGAGCTGACGGAGCTGATGGGCAAGGAGGCCTACGAGGAGCTCGTACGGCTCTGCGAGGCGCGGCTCTCCTCGCTGCTGCCGATGGCCCCGCACCCGGCCGACCCCACGCCCGCGCCGTAAGCCGCAGGCCGCGGGCTACGGAGCCGGCGTCGGAGTCGGCGCCGGGGTCTCTGCGTCCGTGGGGCTCGGGGTCGGCGTCGGAGTCGGGGTGGGTGTGGGCGTCGGAGTGGGGGTCGGCGTCGGCGTCGGGGTGGGTGTCGGGGTCGGGGTCGGAGTCGGGGTGGGCTCTGGGTCGGGCGGGGTGGGTGCCGGGCGGCCCCGGCCCCGGATGGAGATCACCGCGCCGCCCGGGTCCACCCCGACCCGGGCGCTCCAGGCCCCTACGGGCTGGGCTCCGGAGTCCACGGTGATCCGTAGGGTGACCGATTCTCCTGGCGCCAGCCGGCCCGAGGTCGTACTCGCGCGCAGCCACGGGGCGTCGGACCACAGCCGCCAGTCCACCGGGGCGCCGCCCGACGCGGTGAGGGTGAGCAGGGTGGTCGCTCCGTGGGTGGAGGCGGCCGCGGTCAGCCGGCCCGGGGTGCCGGGGGCGGCGGTCGGCGCGCCGCTGCTGATGACCTCCACGGAGACGTCGGGGGCGGCTGCGGGCGGGGCGAAGCCGGGGCCGTCGGTGGCGACGGCGGCGTTGCCCGCGTTCTCGTACGCCGTCAGCGGGCGGCCGTCGGTACGGGCCTGCGGGAGCTCCGCGTCGCTCGCGGAGATGCGCGTGGAGCCGTTGCCCACGGGTTCCCCGGTGCTCGGGGCGCCCCGGTAGGCCGCCCACAGCGCCAGGACCGGGGCCGCGACGACGGTGGCGACGACGGTGGTGGTCACCGCGCGGGCGCGCAGCCGCTCGCGGCGGGCCGCGCGGTCCTTGGGGTCCATCGGGAAGCCGGTGCGGGCGAAGCGCGGGCCGGTCCCGGCGCCCCGACGGCCGCCGGAGCGGAGCATCGCGGCGTGCACGGCGGTGCGCGGGGCCGGGACCAGCGGGAGGGCGGCCGTGTTGATGCCGCCCGAGCCGGGCCAAGGCGCGCCGGCGCCCACGCGTTCGGCGACGCGGCGGCAGCGCGGGCAGTCGTCGACGTGCCGGACGAGCTCGGCGCGCAGGGAGGAGGAGAGGAGGAGGTTCCCGTCTCCCCCGCCGTCCCCGTCCCCGTCCCCGTCGCCGCCGGTGAGCCGGGACACGCTCGGGCAGTTGCCCGTCTCCACGACGGCGAGGGCCGCGCGGGTGCGCTCCACCTCGCAGGCGGCACCGGAGAGCAGTTCGCGGGCGGCCGCCGGGGGCGTACCGAGGACGGCGGCGAGCTCGGGGACGCCTAGGCGGTGGCGGACGGCGAGTTCGAGTGCCTCGCGCTGCTCGGGGGTGGTTCCGGCGGCCTCCGGCCAGGCGAGGCGGGCGAGCTCGGTGCGGCGGTAGGCGTACACGTCGAGTCCGCCGGGGCCCGCGGGGCCGCTGTGGCCGGCGGGGCCGCCTGCGCGGCCGGCCGCCGCGGCGTTCGCGGCCGCGTTGGCGTCGGCGCTCGCCGTCGCGGGATCCGGCGCACGGCCGGCGTCGTGGTGCTCCGGTGCACGCCGGGCGGAATGCGCTCCCCCGTATCCGTGGCGCGTACGCCGTCGCTCCGCCAGCTTGCGCAGGCAGGCCCAGCGCGCGAGGGCGTACAGCCAGGCCCGCCGGTCCCCCTCGTCGGGGCAGCGGCCGGGATGGCGGTCGGCGACGGCGAGGACGTCTCCGAGCACGTCGGTGGCGGTGTCGTGGTCGCACAGGACCGAGAGGCAGTACGTGAACAGCCCGTCCAGGTAGGGCTCGTACCGGAACGGTGGCGGCTGCTCCACCCTGGTCCCCTCGGGGGGCGTGCGCCCGTGCGCCCGGTGTGCGCCGGTGCGCGGTGCGGGGTGTCCCTGGTTGCTGCTGGTCACTCGGTGACCGTAGGCGGCGCGCCGGTGGCGCTCCGGAAGCCTTCACCAGTTTTAGCCCTTACGGGTGAACAGATCGGCGCCGTGCTGACGGCACGCCTGACGGTGCACGCCACGGCGTGCGCGCGGGACCACCGCGGGGGACTCCGCCGGACCGTTCGGGGAGGGTTGTCGGTGGCGGCGGCTACCGTGGGCCGCATGGCTGCCCGTACATCTCGTTCATCCGCCAAGGACCGGCCGTCCTACCGTTGCACCGAGTGCGGGTACTCCACCGCCAAATGGCTCGGCCGGTGCCCCGAGTGCCAGGCCTGGGGCACCGTCGAGGAGCTCGGCGGCGCCCCCGCCGTGCGGACCACCGCGGCGGGCCGGGTCACCACGGCCGCCGTGCCGATCGGGCAGGTCGACGTCCGGACCGCGACCGCGCGCAGCACCGGCGTGAGCGAGCTGGACCGGGTCCTCGGCGGCGGGCTGGTCCCCGGCGCGGTCGTCCTGCTCGCGGGCGAGCCGGGCGTCGGCAAGTCGACGCTGCTGCTCGACGTCGCGGCGAAGGCCGCCTCCGACGAGCACCGCACGCTCTACGTGACGGGCGAGGAGTCGGCGAGCCAGGTGCGGCTGCGGGCCGACCGGATCAACGCCCTCAGCGAGCACCTGTACCTGGCCGCCGAGACCGATCTCTCCGCCGTCCTCGGGCACCTCGACGCGGTGAAGCCGTCCCTCCTGATCATGGACTCCGTACAGACGGTCGCCTCCCCCGAGATCGACGGCGCGCCCGGCGGCATGGCGCAGGTCCGGGAGGTGGCCGGGGCGCTGATCCGGGCCTCCAAGGACCGCGGGATGTCCACGCTGCTGGTCGGCCACGTCACCAAGGACGGGGCGATCGCCGGTCCCCGGCTGCTGGAGCACCTGGTCGACGTGGTCCTGAGCTTCGAGGGCGACCGGCACGCGCGGCTGCGCCTCGTACGCGGGGTGAAGAACCGGTACGGCACCACGGACGAGGTCGGCTGCTTCGAGCTCACCGACGAGGGCATCAACGGACTCGCCGACCCGAGCGGGCTGTTCCTGACCCGCCGCGCCGAGGCGGTCCCCGGCACCTGCCTGACGGTGACCCTGGAGGGGAAGCGGCCGCTGGTCGCCGAGGTGCAGGCGCTGACGGTGGATTCGCAGATCCCCTCGCCGCGCCGGACCACCTCCGGGCTGGAGACCTCGCGCGTCTCGATGATGCTGGCGGTGCTGGAGCAGCGCGGGCGGATCACGGCGCTCGGCAAGCGGGACATCTACACCGCCACCGTGGGCGGGGTGAAGCTGACCGAGCCGGCCGCCGACCTGGCCGTCGCACTGGCCCTGGCCTCGGCCGCCAGCGACGTACCGCTCCCGAAGAACCTGGTCGCCATCGGGGAGGTCGGGCTCGCGGGCGAGGTCCGGCGCGTGACGGGCGTACAGCGGCGGCTCGCGGAGGCGTACCGGCTGGGCTTCACGCACGCCCTGGTGCCGGCGGACCCGGGGAAGGTGCCGGCGGGCATGAAGGTGACCGAGGTCGCCGACATGGGCGACGCCCTACGGGTCCTGCCGCGCGGGCGGTCGCGTACGCCGGAGAAGGGGCAAGCCTCCGACTAGCGCCGAGTAGCACGGCGGGCTACGGGCCACTCGCGGCCCCGAAGCGCAGGTCAGCGGGTGCGGACGGGGTGCTCACCGGCCCGGCCGCGTTAAGGCACGGCGGGCGCCGGGGCCGCGCCGGTAGACTTCGGGATGGTCCGCCCGGCCGTACGCAGGCGGTACATCCCGCGACCGGAGGAGTGCAGTGGCAGCCAAGGACGGGGCAGCAGCATCCGGGAAGTCGGGCGCGAGCTCCAAGCAGGAGGCCATGATGCGCGCCTCGCTGAGCGCGGTCGCACCTGGTCAGCCCCTGCGTGACGGGCTCGAACGGATCGTTCGCGGCAACACCGGAGGGCTCATCGTCCTCGGCATGGACAAGTCGGTCGAGGCCATGTGCACGGGCGGTTTCGTCCTGGACGTGGAGTTCACCGCGACCCGGCTGCGCGAGCTGTGCAAGCTCGACGGCGCGCTGATCCTGGACAAGGACATCACCAAGATCCTGCGGGCGGGCGTCCAGCTGGTCCCGGACGCGTCGATCCACACGGAAGAGACGGGTACCCGGCACCGGACCGCGGACCGGGTCTCGAAGCAGTGCGGTTTCCCGGTGGTGTCGGTCTCGCAGTCGATGCGGCTGATCGCGCTGTACGTGGACGGCGAGCGGCGCGTGCTGGAGGAGTCCGGGGCGATCCTGTCGCGGGCGAACCAGGCGCTGGCCACGCTGGAGCGGTACAAGCTCCGCCTGGACGAGGTCGCCGGGACGCTGTCCGCGCTGGAGATCGAGGACCTGGTGACGGTCCGCGACGTCACGGCGGTGGCGCAGCGGCTGGAAATGGTGCGGCGCATCGCGACGGAGATCGCGGAGTACGTGGTGGAGCTCGGCACGGACGGCCGGCTGCTCTCGCTCCAGCTCGACGAGCTGACGGTCGGGATCGAACAGGAGCGGGAGCTCGTCATCCGGGACTACGTGCCGGAGCCGACGGCGAAGCGTTCCCGCACGGTGGAGGAGGCGCTGCCGGCGCTGGACGCGCTGACGCATCCGGAGCTGCTGGAGCTGGCGATCGTGGCGAAGGCCCTGGGGTACACGGGCTCGCCGGAGACCCTGGACTCCGCGGTGTCCCCGCGCGGCTACCGGCTGCTGGCGAAGATTCCGCGGCTGCCGGGGGCGATCATCGAGCGGCTCGTGGAGCACTTCGGCGGGCTGCAGAAGCTGCTCGCCGCCTCGGTGGACGACCTCCAGACCGTCGACGGCGTCGGCGAGGCGCGGGCGCGGAGCGTCCGCGAAGGCCTGTCCCGCCTTGCGGAGTCCTCCATCCTGGAGCGGTACGTCTAGGCTGCGGCCCCGCTCCGCGGGTGCGGCTGAGCGCCGCTCCCGGGGCGCCGCCCCGGACCCCGCTCCTCAAACGCCGTCCGAGGAAAATCCAGCCCCGCCGGCGTTTGAGGCGCGGGGGCCCGGGGGCAGGGCCCCCGGCAACGGCGCCGCGCCGGCTACTCCGGCTTCAGGACGAACGAGGTTCGGGCCACCGGCATGCCGGGTGACTTGACCTCGACCACGTACGTGTCCGGCGCGGCCGCCCCCGCCGGAGGCGCCTGACACTGGGTCGCGTCGCTGAAGTGGCGGTCCCACTCCAGGCCTTGCTTGGTCTCGCCCTGCGAGGGCACCCGGTAGAACACGTTGCCCGCGCCCGCCGGGCAGTCCGCCGAGGACCAGACCGGCTTGGCGTTGCTCGCCTGAGTGATCGTCAGCACCGCTTGCTTCGGGCCGAGATCGACCTTGCAGGTGGTGCCCGAGACGTTGCGCGCGATGAGTTCGAGGCGGGGCTTCTCGCTCACCTCGTACTCGTTCTTCACGCTCTTGACCTCCCACTGCAGCGCACCGGGCGCGCACGTGGGCACCGGCGAGTCCCCCGGGACGACCTGGTTCGCACCGGAGCCGGCGGAGCCGCCCGCCCCGCCCTGGTCCGCGGCGCCGGGACCGGAGCCCGGTTCGCCGTTCTTGCCCGTGCCGGGGCTCGCACCGGGGTCGGAGCCCGTGCCGGTGCCGGTGTTCGCGCCGGAGCCGCCCGAGCCCGACTCCCCGCGCCCGCCCGGGGCCTGACTGATCGCCGGACCGGAGCCGGAGGGGCCCGGGGTGATCTGGGTGACGGGACCGGAGCCGCCCTGGCCCTTGCCGTTGGTACTCGACTTGCCCGCGCCGGAGCTGACGGTCCATACGGCGAGCATCGCGAGGAGCGCGGCAACGGACGCCAGCACAGCCCTCCGTCGCCAGTAGATGGAGGAGGGGAGCGGCCCGACCGGATTGCGCAGAGATCCCACGGACGGAACCTTACGAGAGTTCGCGGCGCGATCAGTGCCCCACATGCCGCGCACTCGGCTTGTTTTGCCGATGATCATCCTGCGGGGTGATCCGGGGCACCGGAAATCGGCCGGGAGGCTGATGAGGACGTTATTCCGATTTAGGTACCTTCAGTCACCATGGACAGCTCCGGCCTCTACCTCGACGTCACCGATTTCGCCCACTCGACCCCCACCTGGGTGCAATCGGCGTCCGAGTTCTGGACCGAGTACGGACTGCTCGTCTTCGGCGCCCTCTTCATAGCCGTGTGGTGGCGATCACGCGGTGCCCGCGCCCCCCGCACGGTGGCGCTCGCGGTGCTCGCCCCCTTCGTCACCGCCCTGGCGTACGTCGCCTCCGAGCTGGTGAAGTCCAGCGTCGACGAGGAGCGCCCCTGCCGGGCCGTCGCCGGGGCGGCGGCCTCGCTGATCACCTGCCCGGCCACCGGCGACTGGTCCTTCCCCAGCAATCACGCCGCGATCGCGGGCGCGGCGGCCGTGGCTCTGGCGCTCGCCGTCCGGAAACTCGTCCTGCTGACCCTTCCACTGGCCCTGCTGATGGCCTTCTCCCGCGTCTTCGTCGGTGTCCACTACCCGCACGACGTGGCCATGGGCCTGCTGCTGGGCGCGAGCCTCGCCGCGCTCGCCGTCCTCGCGCTCGCCGGCCCGGCGACCAGGGTCGTCGCCGCCGTGCGGGCGAGCGGCGGCCGCACGGCCGTCCTGATCACCGGCCCCGACCCCGCCCGCTAGTGCTGCGGCCGGGGATCGACACGACACACCCGCGGGCCCGAAACGTGCCAGGATGCCGTCTGCCATGACTGCAACCATTCCCACCACCGCGCTGCACTCCCCCGTCATCGCGTGGTTCGAAGCACACGCCCGCGACCTGCCCTGGCGCCGCCCCGAGGCCGGCCCCTGGGGGGTGATGGTCAGCGAGTTCATGCTCCAGCAGACCCCCGTCAACCGGGTCCTGCCGGTCTACGAGCAGTGGCTCGCCCGCTGGCCCCGGCCCGCCGACCTCGCCGCCGACGCCCCGGGTGAGGCCGTCCGCGCCTGGGGCCGCCTCGGTTACCCGCGCCGGGCGCTGCGCCTGCACGGCGCGGCCGTCGCCATAACGGAGCGGCACGGCGGCGACGTACCGCGCGAGCACGCGCAGCTGCTCGCCCTGCCCGGGATCGGCGAGTACACGGCGGCCGCCGTGGCCTCCTTCGCGTACGGGCAGCGGCACGCGGTCCTCGACACCAACGTGCGCCGGGTCTTCGCGCGCACCGCGACCGGGGTCGAGTACCCGCCGAACGCCACGACCGCCGCCGAGCGCCGCCTGGCCCGGGCGCTGCTGCCCGAGGACGAGGACACCGCGGCCCGCTGGGCGGCGGCCTCCATGGAGCTCGGGGCGCTGGTGTGCACGGCCAAGAGCCCGGACTGCGGGAGCTGTCCGGTGGCCGGGCTGTGCGCGTGGCGGCTGGCCGGGAAGCCTGCTCACGAGGGACCGCCGCGGCGCGGGCAGACGTACGCCGGGACGGACCGGCAGGTGCGCGGCCGGCTCCTCGCGGTGCTGCGCGAGGCGGTCGGCGCCGTGCCGCAGTCCCTCCTCGACACCGTCTGGGAGGAGCCCGTACAGCGGGCCCGCGCGCTCGACGGGCTGGTCTCGGACGGGCTCGTGGAGCCGCTGCCCGGGCTCATGTACCGACTGCCGGCCGGCCCCGCGAAGGCAGCCGCCGACACCACCCCCGACACTCCCTGAGGCTGACTCGGGGATTCCGCTTGCCCGGAGAAAACCGCAGCTCACGCGCGCTGTTACACAACCTATGGGTGTCCGTGCGCCCACCGAAGGCTGACCCGCACAGGGCCGTGACAACGCCTCCGTACCGTCGAATCCGTAAGGCAGCGGATGAGCGGTTGGTCGGAACGGAGGCGGTCTGAGATGGCGCACGGCGAGGTACTCGAATTCGAAGAGTACGTACGCACCCGGCAGGACGCGCTGCTGCGCAGTGCCCGTCGCCTGGTCCCGGACCCGACCGACGCGCAGGACCTCCTGCAGACCGCACTCGTCCGCACCTACGGCCGCTGGGACGGCATCGCCGACAAGTCCCTCGCCGACGCCTACCTGCGCCGCGTCATGATCAACACCCGTACCGAATGGTGGCGGGCCCGCAAGCTCGAAGAGGTTCCCACCGAGCAGCTCCCCGACGCCTCCGTCGAGGACGGTTCGGACCAGCGCGCCGACCGCGCCCTGCTCATGGACATCCTCAAGGTGCTCGCGCCCAAGCAGCGCAGTGTGGTGGTGCTGCGACACTGGGAGCAGATGAGCACCGAGGAGACGGCCGCGGCGCTCGGCATGTCGGCGGGAACCGTGAAGAGCACTCTGCACCGCGCACTGGCCCGCCTCCGGCAGGAACTGGAGAGCCGGGACCTGGACATGCGGGCGCTGGAGCGCGGTGACCACACCATCCGGTACGAGGGGCGTGAGCGGTGCGCGGCCTGATTGGCCAAAGACTGAGCGGCAAGAGCTCGGTGGTACTGATGTCGGCGGGGACGGTCGTCCTCGTCGGCACCGTGCTGTTCGCGGTCGGCTGCTCGTCGGGGGGTACGGGGCTGCGGGACGGCGGCCCGGCCCGTACCGAGTCGGTGGCCAAGACCGGCGCCCCCTCCTCGGCCCCCTCCGAACACGACGCGGGCACCGCCACCCCCCTCACCCCCCAGGCCTCCGGCAAGCCGGCCGTCAAGGTCGACCCGATCGCCCTGGTCAAGGCGGACCCCAAGGTCAGCGCCGAGATCAAGCGGGACCTGAAGCCCTGCTCGGGCAAGGAGTACCCGGTGGACGTCAGCTACGGGAAGGTCACCGGCGGACCTGAGGTCGACATCGTGGTCAACGTCCTGTCCTGCGCCGACGCGCTGGGCCGCGGTTCGTTCGTCTACCGCGCGGACGGGAGCTCGTACGAGAATGTGTTCTCGGACGAGCAGCCGCCCGTCTACGCCGAGATCGACCGGGGCGACCTGATCGTCACCAAGCCGGTCTACGGGAAGAGCGACGCGCTCTCCTATCCCTCGGGCGAGGACCTGATCACGTACCGCTGGAACGGGGAGCGGTTCACCGAGCAGGACCGGGTGCACACCGACTACAGCAGCGTGGTCGACGGCGGGACCGCTCCCGCCCCGGCCGTCAGCCCGAAGAACTGAGCAACGAGTACCGAGGCGAGGCGAGGCTCCCGATGGCCGAGACCCATGTGCTGTTCGTGGAGGACGACGACGTCATCCGTGAAGCCACGACCCTGGCGCTGGAGCGTGACGGGTTCGTGGTCACGGCCATGCCCGACGGCCTGTCCGGCCTGGAGTCCTTCCGGGCGGACCGGCCCGACATCGCGCTGCTCGACGTGATGGTGCCCGGGATGGACGGCGTGAGCCTGTGCCGCCGCATCCGCGACGAGTCCACCGTCCCCGTCATCATGCTGTCGGCGCGCGCCGACTCCATCGACGTGGTCCTGGGCCTGGAGGCGGGTGCCGACGACTACGTCACCAAGCCCTTCGACGGCTCCGTCCTCGTCGCCCGCATCCGCGCGGTGCTGCGCCGCTTCGGCCACGCCGGCGGCCCGCAGGGCGGCGGGTCCGAGGAGGACGACTCCGGCGAGCGCGGGGTGCTGCTCTTCGGCGACCTGGAGGTCGACACGGAGGGCATGGAGGTGCGCAAGGCGGGCGTCTCGGTGGCCCTGACCCCCACCGAGATGCGGCTGCTGCTGGAGTTCTCCACCTCGCCCGGCACCGTGCTCTCGCGCGACCGGCTGCTGGAGCGGGTCTGGGACTACGACTGGGGCGGCGACACCCGCGTCGTCGACGTCCACGTCCAGCGGCTGCGCACCAAGATCGGCCAGGACCGGATCGAAACGGTCCGGGGTTTCGGATACAAGCTCAAGGCCTGATGCCTTGAGGAGGAAGAGCACGGGGGACGAGCGCGGGAATGAAATCTGAATGAAGCGGTTCACCCTGCGGACCGGGATCCGCTGGAAGATCACGCTCGCCATCGCGTCCGTGGGCGCGCTGACCGCCATCGCACTGAGCCTGGTGGTGCACAGCGCTGCCCGCGTATCGATGCTGGAGAGCGCGCGCGAGGTGCAGCTCGACCGGGTGCAGTTCATCTCCCGCAACGCCGAGGCCGGCCGCAAGCCCCCCATGGGCGCCAAGCTCAACGACCCGGACCTGCCCGGTGAGCTGCGCGAGAAGGCCCGGTCCGGGCGGCGCGGCACCTACATCCAGGACAACCCGCACGGGCTCCCCGAGGTGTGGGCGGCCGTACCGCTCGGCAACGGGCAGGTGCTGTCGCTGCACACGCAGTTCCGGGAGAGCGCCAACATGGTGCGCGACCTGGACCGGGCCCTGGTCATCGGCTCGCTGGCCGTGGTGGTCGGGGGTTCGGCGCTCGGCGTGCTGATCGGCGGCCAGATCTCGCGCCGGCTGCGCAAGGCCGCGGCGGCCGCGCAGCGGGTGGCGCACGGGGATCCCGAGGTACGGGTGCGGGACGCGGTCGGGGGCGTCGTACGCGACGAGACCGACGACCTCGCGCGGGCGGTCGACGCGATGGCGGACGCGCTCCAGCAGCGGCTGGAGGCGGAGCGGCGGGTGACCGCCGACATCGCGCACGAGCTGCGCACCCCGGTGACGGGCCTGCTCACGGCAGCGGAACTGCTGCCTCCGGGCCGGCCGACCGAGCTCGTACGGGACCGCGCGCAGGCGCTGCGGGCGCTGGTCGAGGACGTCCTGGAGGTGGCCCGGCTGGACAGCGCGTCCGAGCGGGCCGAGCTCCAGGAAGTGGCGCTGGGCGAGTTCGTGCACCGCCGGGTCCGCTCGCTGATGCCGGAGGCGAGCGTGCGGATCGTCGCGGACGAGATCGTCAGCACCGATCCGCGCCGCCTGGAGCGCATCCTCGGCAACCTCCTCGCGAATGCCGCGCGGTACGGGCGGGCGCCGGTCCAGGTCGATGTCGAAGGCCGGGTCGTACGGGTCCGGGACCACGGGCCGGGCTTCCCCGAGGCCCTGCTCCGGGAGGGGCCGAGCCGGTTCCGGACCGGGTCCACGGACCGGGCCGGGGTGGGGCACGGGCTGGGGCTGACCATCGCGGAGGGCCAGGCGCGGGTACTGGGCGCCCGGCTGACGTTCCGCAACGTGGCGGCCCCCGGCGGCTTCGTCCAGGGCGGCGCGGCGGCGGGGGCGGTGGCGGTGCTGTGGCTGCCGGAGCACGCGCCGACGGCGACGGGGAGCTTCCCGATCGTCCGGCGGGAGGGCTGAGGGCCGGGCGGGAACGGTGTCGGCCCGACCGGGCATCGGCGTGGAGCCACCCGGGATCGGTGTCGTATCGCGACCATCGGCTGTTCGATTGCGGACGCCGATGTTTTAGCATCCGAACCATGACTGACGGTACGGATCACCCGCACAGCCCCCGGCCCGAGCCCGCCCCGGGGAGCGGCGGCTACGGGTTCCCGCCGGGACCCCCCGCGCAGGGCGGCTACGGGTTCCCGCCCGGGCAGCCCGGCCACGACGAGGCCCACCCCGACCAGACCGCGTCCGGCGACGACTACCCGCGCGCCGGCGGCTACGGCTACCCGCAGGGCGGCGGCTACGGCTACCCGCCGAGCCCGCCCGCGGCCGGCGGCTTCGGCCCCCCGCTGCTGCCGTTCCCCGAGGAGCCCGGCCCGACCGGCCCGAGCGGCCCGCCCGGACCCGGTGGCGAACTCCCGCCGATAGCCTTCGGCGAGCAGCCCGACTGGGAGGCGATGGCCGACCGGTCGGCCTCCGAGCGGCGCAAGAAGCGGCTGTGGATGGTGGGCGGAGCCGTGACCGCACTGCTGCTGCTCGCCGGGGGCGGAGCGTTCGTGCTGCTGCGGGGGCCCGACGGTGGCGGCACCAAGGACGTCGCCGACAACGTGCCCCCCACGTCAGCCTCCCCGTCCGGGTCGCCCGGTCCCAGTAAGGCCCCGTCGAAGGGCTACTCCCCGACCGTTGCGAGCGACCCCGCCCTGCTCAGGGACAGCGTCGGCAAGACCAGCCTGCGCATGGGCCCGGACGCCACGGTGCCCAAGGTGGGCACTCACTTCGAGCTCGCCCTCAAGGGCAATCCGAACTCGTACGCCCAGTCCACCGAGCCGGCCGTGGACACGAACAAGAGCTTCACCGTCTCGGCCGGCGTCAAGATCAACTCCGACGCGAAGGGCCCGCACATCGCCATGAGCCAGGGCACCGGGGAGTCGTTCGCGTTCGAGCTCGGCGCCGACGAGGTGAACGGCAAGCAGGCCTGGGTGTTCCGCGTACGGACCGGCGAGAAGGGCGCCGCGCCCACCGTGGTGACCGTCGCCGCCGAGGGGCTGAAGACGGTCAAGACCTACACGGTGCTGACGGCCGTCCACGACGCCGAGAAGAAGAAGATCTCCCTCTACGTGGAGGGAAAGAAGGCCGGCGAGAGCGCGATCACGGGGATCTGGCCGGGCTCCGGCCCCCTGCAGCTCGGCCGGGCCCGCCACCAGAACGCGTGGGCCGGGGCCTTCAAGGGCTCGATGAACATCGTCCGGTCCTACACGACGCCCTTCTCGGACGAGCAGGCCGCCGCCCACCGCAAGAGCAAGCTCGACGCCGCGGCACGCGGCACCGCGACCCACGGCTGGGTCACCGGCTGACCCGGCCGACCCGGCCGATCCGGCCGATCCGGCTGAGCGCCTGATTGACCGATCGGCAGATCGGTCGATCAGATGGTGACGCCGACGGTGCGCAGGAAGGCCACCGGGTTGACGGCCGAGCCGTAGTTCGGGGTGGTCCGGATCTCGAAGTGGAGGTGCGGGCCGCTCGAATTGCCGGTGTTGCCGGAGAGGGCGATCTGCTCGCCCTTGGAGACCTTCTCGCCGATCTTGACCTGGATCTTCGAGAGGTGCGCGTACTGCGAGTACGTGTTGTTCGCGTGCTTGATCACGACGGCGTTGCCGTAGGCCGGGCCGTCGCCGCCGCCGTTCGGGCCGGCCTTGACGACGGTGCCCGCGGAGACTGCGTCCACCGGGGTGCCGACCGGGACGGCGAAGTCCTGGCCGGAGTGCTTGTGCGACCACATGCTGCCGCCCTTGCCGAAGGTCGCGGAGAGCGTGTACTTCGACACCGGCTTCTCCCACAGGGTGGCGGCCGGCTTCGCGCCGACGGCCGCGGCCTGGGCGGCGGCCTGCTCGGACACCAGCTCGGCCGTACCGGCCAGGGCGGTCTGGGGCACCTCGTCGGCGAAGGCGGCGGTCGTGCCGGCCCCGAGTGCCAGGGCCGCGCCGAGGGCGGTGGCGCCGATGGCGATACGGGTACGACGGATGCTGACGCGCTTCGCGGACATGAAGAGACCTCCGGGCCGGGGACGGGGACGGTGCTGCGGTACTGCGGTACTGCGGTACTGCGGGCAAGAAAGGACCCGGCACGCTGAGCAGGTGCCGGGCTTGCTTGCTCATCCTTGGTAACCCGGGCACCCCGGCTTCCCCAAACCTCCGCGTTACTACCCGGACTCGTAGATGCGGAGGGGGCTGTCAGCCCTGTTGACCGCCCCACCACTGGGTCGACGGTGGGGCAAATCGGACGTGGATCTCTACGAATGCTCCTAGTAGGTCCGATTTGCCCTGTGCGGCTTGTCACCGGTCCGGGACCTCTGCCGACTCCCGCCGGGACCAAAGCCCTGCGATCCACGTCACGCGCGGGCTACGCTCCGACCCGTGGACGCATCCGTGGTGGGGATCCGGCTGGCCTCGGGGGTCGTTGCCCCCCTCGTGAAGAAACTCTTCCGGGCGGAGGGAGCGGGCGCGGGCCTGGTGGACCGGCCCGTGCGGATCTCCTCGTACCTCTCCCGGCGCGAGCAGCGCGTGCTGTCCCGGGACGACCTGCGCCGGCTCGCCGACAAGCTGGTCGAGGAGGCCTTACGGGCCCCCGGCGAACAGGCGCTGCCGCCGGGCGAGGAGGTGGGCGTCGCCACGGCGCTGGCCGTCACCCTGCACTCCCTCGGGGACCTCGCCCTGGAAGACGCCGAGGCGGTCGAGATGGGGCCGCGCGCCTTCGCCGCCGTCCTGCGCAAGGCCTCGCCCCCCACGGGCCTCGGGCGGGACGCGGAGCTCTTCCACGACCGGCTGCTGGAGACCACCTGCCTGCACGTCCTGCACTTCTTCACGACCCGCTCCACCTACATCCCGCGGGCACTGGTCGAGAGCGCCCGCCGCCAGGCCGTGACGATCGACAAGATCGACGCCCTGCTCGCCCGGATCCCCCGCCAGGACGGCCGGGACGCGGAGTTCGAGCGCACGTACCTGGCGTACCTCGTCAAGCGGCACAGCACCTTGACGATCTTCGGGCTCGACCTGCCCCCCGACTCCGCGCGCTGGCCGCTGGACCTGGCCTACGTGAGCCTGGAGGCGACCCCCCGCCCCCGCCGCACCGACGGCGAAGGCAGTGCCGCGATCCCGGCGCAGGGGCCCGCCCCCAGCCCTGCCCGCAGCCCCGCCCCCGTCAGGACCGAGGACGTACTGGCCTTCGAGCCCCGGGTACTGCTCCGCGGCGAGGCCGGCTCCGGCAAGACCACCCTGATCCAGTGGCTGGCCGTCTCCACCGCCCGGGACGAGCCCGAGGGCGGCCCCGTCCCCTTCGTGCTGCCCCTGCGGAACCTGACCCACTACGGGGAGCGGCTGCCCGCCCCCGAGGACTTCCTGGTCGCCACCGCGCTGAAGGGCCGGGCCCCCGAGGGGTGGGAGAGCCGGGTACTGAGCGCCGGGCGGGGGCTGGTCCTGGTGGACGGCATCGACGAGATCCCGGAGGCGGAGCGGGAGCGCGCCCGCGACTGGCTCACCGATCTGCTCACCGCCTACCCCGGCAACCGCTGGCTGGTCACCTCCCGCCCTTCGGCGGTCCGGCAGGACTGGCTCGCCTCGGAGAAGTTCGCCGAGCTGACCCTCGCTCCCATGAACCGGACCGACGTGGCCGGCTTCGTCACCCGCTGGCACCGGGCGGCCGAGGCCGGCGGGGAGCTCCGCGACCAACTGCTGGAGTCCCTGGCCACCAAACCGGAGCTGGCCCGGCTGGCCACCAACCCGCTGCTGTGCGGGCTGATCTGCGCCCTGCACCGCGAACGGCACGGCTTCCTGCCCTCGGGCCGCAAGGAGCTCTACACGGCCGCCCTGTCGATGCTGCTGCACCGCCGCGACCGCGAGCGGGACCTGCGCCTGCCGGAACTCGCCGAGGAGCCCCAGCTCCAGCTCCTCCAGCGGCTCGCGTACTGGCTGATCCGCAACGGCCGCACCCAGATCTCCCGGAAGCGGGCCGAGGAGCTCATCGGCGGCGCGCTGCCCGCCGTACCGGCCGCGCAGGTGCTCGGCGGGGCACCGGCCGTCCTACGGCACTTCCTGGAGCGGACCGGACTGCTGCGCGCTCCCACGGAGGACACCCTCGAATTCGTCCACCGCACCTTCCAGGACTTCCTCGGGGCCCGGGCCGCACTGGACGAGGGCGGCCTCGGCGAGCTGACCCGGCACGCGGACGACGACCAGTGGGAGGACGTCATCCGCATGGCCGTCGCCCAGGGCCGCCCCCGCGACCGAGCGGCGATCATCGGCGACCTGCTGGTCCGCGACTCCGACCGGTCGGTGCTGCTGGCCTTCGCGTCCCTGGAGTACGCGGCCGAGCTGGAGCCGGAGGTCCGCAAGCAGGTCCAGACGGCCGTCCGCAGGCTCATACCGCCGCGGAACGAGACCGCGGCGCGCACGCTGGGCCGGATCGGCCCGCTGGTCCTGGACCTGCTGCCGCGCGCCTCGGATTCACGCCGCGAGGCCCGCCGCGAGGCCCGCCTCTCCGTGATCGCGGCCGCGGAGACCGGGTCCGAGGCGGCCGTCGGATACCTCGCCGGCTACTGCGACCACCCCGACGCGCACATCCGCCTGACGCTGACCCAGGTCTGGGAGCGGTTCGACACCGGGCACTACGCGACCGAGATCCTCGCGCGCATGGTCCCTCCGCCCGACACCCTCGTCATCGCTTCGGACGCCGCGCTCGCGGCGCTGACGGGCTTCACCGGCCCGCCCGGCCTGTTCGTCCGCCACCAGGTGTCCCGGGCCGCGCTGACCCGATTCCTGGCCCGCCAGCCGGTGGCGAGCCTGGAGTTGTGGAACTTCGACGGCGGGACCGACACGGAGTTCCTGCGCGGCCACACCTCGCTGCGGGCGCTCACCATCGACACCTGGCCCGCGCTGCGGGACCTGAGCGCGCTGCACGGGCTGCCCCTGGAGGGGGTGACCCTCGACGTCGGCAGGGACGTCCCCCTCGGCCCAGCCCTGGCCACCTGGCCCCGGCTGCGCACGCTGAAGCTGTGGTCCCCGCACGGTCTGTGGTCCTTCACCGACTTCTCCCCCGAAGCCCGCCCCGAGGCGATCGGGGTGACCGACGCGGACCCGGACCTGGTCGGCCTGGGACGGCTCACGAGCCTGCGGCAACTGCGGCTCGGCTACGACTGGCGCCCCGGTGCGCGGAGCGCCTGGGCGGAGCTCTCGGCCCTGGAGCACCTAGAGGATCTCGCCGTGCCCTACGAGGCGCTGCCCGGCCTCGCCTCGTTCGCGGAGCTGCCCTCGCTCAGAGCCCTGTGGGTCTACGACCACGAGACGTGGGAGCCGGCCCTCAGGGCACGGGTGGCCCACCGCTTCCCGCAGGCGGAGCTGCGCACGGTGCCGCAGACCTACGAAGCCTGACCGGCCCCGGCCCACGGCGAAGGGGCGGCCCCGGAACCTCTCGGTCCCGGGGCCGCCCCTTCGTACCGCTGTGAGCGGCTAGCGCTTACGCACCCTTGGTGAGGTCCGGGCCGGAGCCCGTCGCCTCGATGGGGGGAAGGTCCGAGATCGGAGTCTTCTCCTCACCGCGGAAGGTGAACTTGGCTTCGTCGCCCTCACCCTCCTTGCCGACGACCACGATGTGACCGGGGCGCAGCTCGCCGAAGAGGATCTTCTCCGACAGGATGTCCTCGATCTCGCGCTGGATCGTGCGGCGCAGCGGGCGGGCACCCATGATCGGGTCGTAGCCGCGCTTGGCGAGCAGTGCCTTCGCGTCCCCGCTGAGCTCGATGCCCATGTCGCGGTCCTTCAGGCGGTCGTCCACCTTGGCGATCATCAGGTCGACGATCTGGACGATGTCTTCCTCGGTGAGCTGGTGGAAGACGACCGTGTCGTCGACACGGTTCAGGAACTCGGGCCGGAAGTGCTGCTTGAGCTCTTCGTTGACCTTCGCCTTCATCCGGTCGTATCCGGTCTTGGTGTCTCCCTGGGCCGCGAAGCCGAGGTTGAAGCCCTTCGAGATGTCCCGCGTACCCAGGTTGGTCGTCATGATGATGACCGTGTTCTTGAAGTCCACGACCCGGCCCTGGGAGTCGGTCAGGCGACCGTCTTCCAGGATCTGGAGAAGGGAATTGAAGATATCCGGGTGGGCCTTCTCGACCTCGTCGAAGAGGACGACGGAGAACGGCTTCCGGCGGACCTTCTCGGTCAGCTGGCCGCCCTCTTCGTAGCCCACGTAGCCGGGGGGCGAACCGAAGAGGCGGGAAACCGTGTGCTTCTCGCTGAACTCCGACATGTCGAGGGAGATCAGCGCGTCCTCGTCGCCGAAGAGGAATTCGGCGAGCGTCTTGGAGAGCTCGGTCTTACCGACACCGGACGGGCCGGCGAAGATGAACGAGCCACCGGGGCGCTTCGGGTCCTTCAGACCCGCACGGGTACGGCGGATCGCCTGGGAGAGCGCCTTGATGGCGTCCTTCTGGCCGATGACGCGACGGTGGAGCTCGTCCTCCATGCGCAGGAGGCGCGAGGACTCCTCCTCGGTCAGCTTGAACACCGGAATGCCGGTCGCGGTCGCCAGGACTTCGGCGATGAGCTCGCCGTCGACCTCGGCGACGACGTCCATGTCGCCGGCCTTCCATTCCTTCTCGCGCTTGGCCTTCGCCGCCAGCAGCTGCTTCTCCGAATCACGGAGGGAAGCCGCCTTCTCGAAGTCCTGGGAGTCGATGGCCGACTCCTTGTCGCGACGCACGTTCGCGATCTTCTCGTCGAACTCGCGGAGGTCCGGCGGCGCGGTCATCCGGCGGATGCGCATCCGGGAGCCGGCCTCGTCGATCAGGTCGATCGCCTTGTCCGGGAGGAAGCGGTCCGAGATGTACCGGTCGGCCAGGGTGGCCGCCTGCACGAGGGCCTCGTCCGTGATGGAGACGCGGTGGTGGGCCTCGTAGCGGTCGCGCAGGCCCTTGAGGATCTCGATGGTGTGCTGGAGGGAAGGCTCCGCCACCTGGATCGGCTGGAAGCGGCGCTCGAGAGCGGCGTCCTTCTCAAGGTGCTTGCGGTACTCGTCCAGCGTCGTGGCACCGATGGTCTGGAGCTCACCACGGGCCAGCATGGGCTTCAGGATGCTGGCGGCGTCGATCGCGCCCTCGGCGGCGCCCGCACCCACGAGGGTGTGGAGCTCGTCGATGAACAGGATGATGTCGCCGCGGGTGCGGATCTCCTTGAGCACCTTCTTGAGGCGCTCTTCGAAGTCACCGCGGTAGCGGGAACCGGCGACCAGGGCACCCAGGTCAAGCGTGTAGAGGTGCTTGTCCTTGAGGGTCTCGGGGACCTCGCCCTTAACGATCGCCTGGGCCAGGCCCTCGACGACGGCGGTCTTGCCGACGCCGGGCTCGCCGATGAGGACCGGGTTGTTCTTGGTCCGGCGGGACAGCACCTGCATGACCCGCTCGATCTCCTTCTCGCGCCCGATGACCGGGTCGAGCTTGGATTCGCGAGCTGCCTGCGTGAGGTTGCGGCCGAACTGGTCCAGGACGAGCGAGGTCGAGGGCGTGCCCTCGGCCGGGCCGCCGGCCGTGGCCGACTCCTTGCCTCCGCCGGAGTAGCCGGAGAGCAGCTGGATGACCTGCTGCCGGACTCGGTTGAGATCGGCGCCCAGCTTCACCAGGACCTGGGCGGCGACGCCCTCGCCCTCGCGAATGAGGCCGAGCAGGATGTGCTCGGTGCCGATGTAGTTGTGGCCGAGCTGGAGGGCCTCTCGGAGCGAAAGCTCCAGGACCTTCTTCGCCCGCGGGGTGAAGGGAATGTGGCCGGAAGGGGCCTGCTGCCCCTGTCCGATGATCTCCTCAACCTGCTGGCGAACAGCCTCGAGCGAAATCCCGAGGCTCTCCAAGGCCTTAGCGGCGACACCCTCACCCTCGTGGATCAAGCCCAGGAGGATGTGCTCGGTGCCGATGTAGTTGTGGTTGAGCATCCGGGCTTCTTCCTGAGCCAGGACGACAACCCGCCGCGCGCGGTCGGTGAACCTCTCGAACATCGTTTATCGCTCCTCAGAGCGGTCGGGCAGTTCGGGGTCGGTCCCCGCCCTGTCCTTCCGCATGCTAGTCCCGCGGGGCGGGACAGCTCATTCCAACTGCCGACATCCGTCCGCGGCTCACCCTCACGTCCGTGGGAAAACCTGGCTGTAAGTGCCGACAACTGCTCCAACCCGATGGTGCGAGACGATGTTCCCGCAGGCCAGGCAGATACCCGTCACACGTGTACGCCGATGGCGAACGGAAGCCGGTCTCGGACCCTGTAAATCAGCGTGTCGCCCCGATCCACTAGGAATGTCTTACCCGTAAGGGCGGACGGTTCACGTCGGTGGACGACAGATCCCTCCGCTACGGGCGAACACGCTTCCGTCCTGAATGTGAGACTCCGGCGACTCGGACGTTTACGTTCCGCAATGGCGCGAGTGCCCTGCGTCACCTTGTCCGTAACCCCGGAGCGTTTCCGCAGTTGCTCCGGACATGGCCCTCACCGCGCCGCCCGCCACCGTCCCGCTCCCCCGCGCCCCGATCGGGGCACCCGCGACCGAGGCGGCCGGTGCGTCCGAACCGCCCGCGCACTGGTACCAGCGCGTGCTCGGCTGGCCCGTGGCCGGCGGACCGCCCGCGCAGCTGGTGACCGGGGTGCGGTTCGACGTCCTGGAGCTGCCGGCCGATGCCGGTGCCGCGGTGCTGCGCGGCCCCTGCCGCGGCGCCACGGGTCCGGTGGCGCTCATGGGACGCAGGATGCGGTTCCTGGTGGCCCCGGGGAGCGCCGACGAGCTGGAGGGGCTGCTCGACTGGCTGGAGTGGGGCGGGGTGGCCCTGGATCTCGCCGCCCTGGGTGCGGGTGGCCGGATCACCGCTCCGACGCCTCCGGGACACCTGGTGGGGCCCGGGGAAAACCCTCGGGGGGCCGCCGTGTGGCTGCGGCCCCCCGAGCAGGGGTGTGAGGCACTGCTGCCCGCCCTGCCCGTTGCGGGGCAGGGCTCCGGGCCCGGTCGTGGCGGGGACGCCGCCGGGCCCGGTCTCGTACGCCTGGTCGCGGCCGCGGCGACGGAATGCCACCGGTCCCGACTGCGACGGCGTACGGCCGCTGCGCGTCGCATCGGCACCGTGGATCCGACCGGAGGTCAGCCGCGGTTCTCGTAAGCCTCGCGGATCTCCTGCGGAACGCGGCCGCGATCGTTGACGCTCATGCCCTGGGCCTTGGCCCAGGCGCGGATCTCGGCCGTGTCCGGGTTGCCGGACGTGGCGGCGGCGCGGCCGCCCTTGGTGCGACCCGCCGCGGCACGGCCACCGATGCGGCGACCGCCCTTGGTGAACGGGTCGAGGAGGCCGCGGAGCTTTTCAGCGTTGGCGGTGGTGAGGTCGATCTCGTAGGTCTTGCCATCCAGAGCGAACGTCACCGTCTCGTCCGCCTCGCCGCCGTCGAGGTCGTCGACAAGAAGGACCTGAACCTTCTGTGCCACCGGGATTTCCTTTCATCGAAAAGCAGTACGCGGAAAGGAAACCGCTTTTGCCTGGAAAACACAAACCCCCCGTCACGGGTTCGGGTCCGCAACGGGTCGGGAAACATGCGCGATTCGGACATAGGCCACGGAGCTGGGGGCTTCCTGTGAAATCCCCGCCCTTGATCGATCAGAGGTGCAGAAGCATCCGGCTGTTGCCCAAGGTGTTCGGCTTCACTCGTTCGAGACCGAGGAACTCGGCGACACCCTCGTCATAGGAACGCAGCAGCTCCATGTACACATCGGTCTCGACCGGGGTCTCCCCGATCTCGGTGAAGCCGTGCTTCGCGAAGAAGTCCACTTCGAAGGTCAGGCAGAAAACCCGGCTCACACCGAGCCTCCGGGCGGTCTCCAGCAACTTGTCGAGCACCAAGTGGCCGACTCCCACGCCCTTCAAGTCGCGGTCGACGGCAAGAGTGCGGACTTCGGCCAGGTCTTCCCACATCACGTGGAGCGCACCGCAGCCGACGACCTGGCCGTCGGAGTCGCGTTCGGCGACCCAGAACTCCTGGATGTCCTCATAAAGGACGACCGGCGCTTTGTCCAGCAGGATCCGCTGCTGCACGTACTGGTCGAGCAGGCGGCGCAGCGCGGGAACATCACCGGTGCGCGCTCGGCGGATCGTCACTGTTTTTGCATGTGCAGCGGAAAACTCACCCATGCCCGGACGTTATCGCCCCGGCTCGGTGCCCGGCGCCGCGGAGTCGCCTTCGGCATCGGGCGGCGCCGCCGGGGAGTCCGCGGGCTCCGGGGACTCCGCGGATCCCTCGGGTTCCGCCGGCTGCACGATGCGTACGGCGTCCCTGAGTGCCTCGCGCTGTTCCGCCGACATCATGCCGAAGAAGGCCACGAGGGCGGCCGCGGGGTTGTCGCTCGTCGACCAGGCTTCGTTCATCAGTGCGGCCGAGTATGCGGCCCGGGTGGAGACCGCCGTATATCGATAGGCGCGGCCTTCCGCTTCGCGGCGGACCCAGCCCTTCTGATGAAGATTGTCCATAACGGTCATGACCGTGGTGTACGCGATGGACCGTTCCTGCTGGAGGTCTTCCAGGACTTCGCGAACGGTGACCGGGCGGTTCCACTGCCACACCCGCGTCATGACTGCGTCTTCGAGTTCTCCCAAGGGGCGAGGCACAGCAGCACGATAGTGCGGGTTGTGGTGAATTGCGCGGCTATCCGGGCGGCAAGGCGCAACAAAATCGGGCGTACGGCTCGGAAGCCGTACGCCCGTCCCCGGTCGAGGGGGCCTACTTTTGGTGCTGGGACTGCTGGGACTGCTGGGCGGCCTCGGCGCGGGCGAGCACGGCGTCGACGGCCGCGTCCTCCTTGGCCTTGTTGGAACCGCCCTGGCTCTTCACGATCGTCACGACGAGCGCGATGAAGAACACGGCCATCACGAAGGGGGGCACGAGCGCGGAAACGTAGTCCATGCCCCCAGCCTAGCTACCCCACCGCGCGCCCTGCCTCCGGGGGCGGGGCGGGCTTGCGGCGCGGCGGGAAGACCTCGCCCGGAGTGGGGATGGGGCGTCCGGGGCGTTCGTCGGGGCGCGGTTCGGGCTTCGGGCGCGCGGGGTCGTTCCCCTTGTCCGTGCCGCCCGCGTCGGTGCCGCCCGCCAGGGTCAGCAGCCGGGTGCGCGGCGCGGGCGCCGTGGACAGCCTGCGGCGTACGGAGCGCTCCGCGATGGTCTGGGACCGCTCCAGCAGCGCGGCGGCGACCGGGTTGGCGCGCAGTGCCCGGAGGGCCGCGAGGTCGTCCGGCACCGGTTCGTAGCCGGCCGCCAGGGCGTCCTGCAGCAGCTCCAGGTAGCCGGAGAGGCTGCCGGGCAGGGCGGCTCTGTACCGCGCCAGGTCGGCCAGGAGGAACGCTCTGAGCCTCCCCGCCTCCTGGACCGCGTCGTCCACCGACGCCGCGAGGCGCAGGCAGTCCTGGACCTCGACGGCCGTCAGTGGGGCCGTCGAGGACTGAAGGGCGTGAGCGAGCGAGCGCCTGAGCACGTGAAGCTCATCGGCACCGAACGCCATGCCGCCGCGGGATCCGTAGGGCGTGGGCATGGGCCGAAGATACGCGCTAATCGGACAAAATCCCTTGAGTGGACACGTGCAGGGCGCGTGTCGGGAGGGGGCTAGTCCGACTGCTTGACCACGCGCAGGAAATCGGCCCAGGCGGCCTGGGTGGTGGCGAGGACCAGGTGGGCCGGGTCGGCGCGGTCCGCCACGCGGACCAGGGTGCCGGGGGCGGCGCTGACGTACACGCAGTTGTCCCCCTCGCCGCAGAACGAGGACTTCTGCCAGGCGGGCCGAGCGGTCATCGCATTCTTCTTTCGTGGATGCTCCCTGGCTCACCCAGGAGAGGAGACGAATCCTTGGATCGTAGGCATGGGACGCCGGAGGTCTCTACGGTTTCTGGTGGCCGAAGAACGCTTCTGCCTGGGCAGACGCAGGCGGGGGAAGCCGTACTTGTCGGCGCGGGTACGCGTGTAGGTGCCGCGCCCGGTAGCGGCGACCGCGAGGACACGGGCCGGCGTACGGGTGATGGTGTCGAGTTCGCCTACGCACAGGGCGTCGAGGGTGTGGGTCTTAGGGGTACCGGTCCGCTGACGGTTCCATTTCGTGCGGCCACCCGATGCGGTGTGCACGGTGGGAAAGGCAGCGCCAAGAGCGCGCCACAGTGCCCAGCGGGTGGCGTTGACGGCTGCCGCATCGCGGAGCGGGGCTTTGGCCTGGGCGAGGATCCGAGCCAACAGGCGCGGGGACTCCCTGAGGAAGTCTTCGACCGACTGGCTGGACTTCTTCTCGTTGCAGGGAATGCAGGCGGTGCACAGGTTGGAAACACGGTCGCTGCCGCCGCCTGAGCGGGGCTGTATGTGGTCGATGTTGAGCGGTACTCCGGTGGCGCCGCAGTAAGCGCAGGCCCTCTCCCGCTTGGCGAGGAGGTATTCGCGGACTTCCGTGCCGTGCAGGGTGCCCTGCTGGTACTCGGCTCCTTCCAGCGGTCCGTCGTTGGCTATGGCGTGGGTGTCGAACGCGACCCGCTCCACGTGCACCGAGCGGACGGGTGCCCAGCGTGCGAGCCGTGTGGTCCACGACATCGTGGTGTCCACACGGTGGCGCAGCGACGGGGCGAGCCACCCCTTGGGACGGGTGCGATTGGAGAAGCGCGGCGCGCGGTAGCGCATGTTGCGGGTACGCCTGCCACGCCGGTAGGCGGCACGAGCGGTGAGCTTGTCCCGGATCATGCTGCCCTGTTTGAGGAACTTGCGGGCCCTGGCAGGGCCGGTTGGTTGGAGCGGTGAGCCGTGCCTGTCCAGGACGAACACGACAGCGTGGCCCTCACGGGCCTTCTCCCCAACCAGATGGTCGGGGGTGAAGCGTCGGGCAGCTCCCCTCGCACATGTACCGCGCCGGGTGCCTTACGGCCTTCGAGTCCCGTTTCGTCCCCGATCCGGGGGGTGTCTGCCGACTCGAATTCGAGAGCAAGCTGCTGAGGAAGCACAGCTCGGTCGGTCTTCTGTCCTACGCGGTACGTAGCCAACTTCGTTCACCTCCGCATACGCGTTGGCTGGTGCCGGTAACTATGGCCTCAGTCTGTGCGGCTGAGGCCCCCTCCCTCCAGGAAGGGGATCCTGTTACGACGTCTCCTCCGGTCACGGGCGCCTGGGGCGCCGTGGACGAGCTCCAGATATTTCTCGGGGCGAACATATCTCCGGAGTGGCCCCGCTCCGGCCGTTTCCGGGGAATTACCCGCGCCGGGCATCAGCGTGCGGTAGGGAGAACCTGAGCTGCCGGGGCCGGGCAGGCTGACGCGAAGGCCCTCGGGGGCGGGGGCC
>NZ_JBWJVM010000106.1:0-26229 GCF_056428985.1 Streptomyces sp. CA189
AAGGCTCCCAGTAGACGACTGGGTTGATAGGCCAGATGTGGAAGCCCGGTAACGGGTGGAGCTGACTGGTACTAATAGGCCGAGGGCTTGTCCTCAGTTGCTCGCGTCCACTGTGTTAGTTCTGAAGCAACGAACGGTTGCTGGTTTCTAGAGCTAGAACATAACTACAAAGTGTGCTTGTTCGCTCGAAACCGATTAGGGTTTCGGTGGTCATAGCGTTAGGGAAACGCCCGGTTACATTCCGAACCCGGAAGCTAAGCCTTTCAGCGCCGATGGTACTGCAGGGGGGACCCTGTGGGAGAGTAGGACACCGCCGAACAATTTTTCAAAGGACCCCTGGTCCAGCGTTCAACGCTGGAGCAGGGGTCTTTTTTGTTTTCCAGATCTTTACGCCGAAGCGCGGCCATGGGTTGGTTGCGCGAGAATGACTAGCGGTACCCCGAAGACAGGAGTCACACCCATGTCCAACTCTCCCGACGATCGTCCGGAGCGCGAGCCTCGGCGCAACGACGGCGGTGACAGGGGCGGCTACCGCGGGGGCCGTGACGACCGTGGCGGCGAGCGTCCGCCGTTCCGTCGCGACGACCGTGGTGGCGACCGTCCTGCCGGCGCCGGCGGTGGCTTCCGCCGTGACGACCGTGGCGGTCGTCCGGCCGGCGGTGGCGACCGTCCGTCGTACCCGCGTCGCGATGACCGTCCCTCCGGTGGCGACCGTCCCTCTGGTGGCGGCTTCCGCCGCGATGACCGTGGCGGTCGTCCGGCCGGCGGTGGCGACCGTCCGTCCTTCCCGCGTCGTGATGACCGTCCCTCTGGTGGCGACCGTCCTTCCGGTGGCGGCTTCCGCCGCGATGACCGTGGCGACCGCCCCTCTGGTGGTGGCTTCCGCGGCAACGACCGAGGCGACCGTCCGTCGTACCCGCGCCGTGATGACGACCGTGGTGGGTTCCGTGGCGGTCGCGACGACCGTGGCGGGGACCGTCCGTCCTTCCCGCGTCGTGATGACCGTCCCTCTGGTGGCGACCGTCCCTCTGGTGGCGGCTTCCGCCGCGATGACCGTGGCGACCGCCCCTCTGGTGGTGGCTTCCGCGGCAACGACCGAGGCGACCGCCCCTCCTACCCGCGCCGTGACGACCGCCCCTCCGGTGGCGACCGTCCGTCGTACCCCCGTCGCGATGACGACCGTGGTGGGTTCCGCGGCGGTCGCGACGACCGCGGTGGCGACCGTCCCTCGTACCCCCGTCGTGATGACCGTCCCTCCGGTGGCGACCGTCCGTCGTACCCGCGTCGTGACGACCGTCCCTCCGGTGGCGGCTTCCGTGGGAACGACCGTGGTGACCGTCCCTCTGGTGGTGGCTTCCGCGGCAACGACCGAGGCGACCGTCCGTCGTACCCGCGCCGTGACGATGACCGTGGTGGGTTCCGCGGTGGGCGTGACGACCGTGGCGGGGACCGTCCCTCGTACCCGCGTCGTGATGACCGTCCCTCCGGTGGCGACCGTCCCTCTGGTGGTGGCTTCCGCGGCAACGACCGTGGCGACCGTCCCTCCTACCCACGTCGTGACGACCGTCCCTCTGGTGGCGACCGTCCGTCCTTCCCGCGTCGTGATGACCGTCCCTCCGGTGGCGACCGTCCGTCGTACCCCCGTCGCGATGACGACCGTGGTGGGTTCCGCGGCGGTCGCGACGACCGCGGCGGCGACCGTCCCTCGTACCCCCGTCGTGACGACCGTCCCTCCGGTGGCGACCGTCCCTCTGGTGGCGGCTTCCGCCGCGATGACCGTGGCGACCGCCCCTCCGGTGGTGGCTTCCGCGGCAACGACCGAGGCGACCGTCCCTCCTACCCGCGTCGTGACGACCGCCCCTCCGGTGGCGACCGTCCGTCGTACCCCCGTCGCGATGACGACCGTGGTGGGTTCCGCGGCGGTCGCGACGACCGCGGCGGCGACCGTCCCTCGTACCCCCGTCGTGACGACCGGGGTGGCGACCGCGGTGGGTTCCGCGGGCGTGACGACCGGGGTGGCGACCGTGACTTCCGTGCGGACCGGGACCCGGTCAAGCGGCTTCCGATCGACGACGACGTCACCGGTTTCGAGATCGACTCCGATGTTCGCCAGGAGCTGCTGAGCCTGCCCAAGGGGCTGGCCGAGGAAGTCTCCAAGAACCTGGTCATGGTGGCCCGGCTGATCGACGAGGACCCGGAGCAGGCGTACGCGTACTCGCGCATCGCCCTGCGTCTGGCCTCCCGTGTCGCCGCGGTGCGCGAGGCCGCCGGCTTCGCCGCCTACGCCAACCAGAAGTACGCCGAGGCGATCGCGGAGTTCCGCGCCGCCAAGCGGATGACCGGTTCGGTCGAGCTGTGGCCCGTCATCGCCGACTGCGAGCGCGGCCTCGGCCGTCCGGAGCGGGCGCTGGCCATGGCCGGCGAGCCCGAGGTGCAGAAGCTGGACAAGGCCGGACAGGTCGAGATGCGTCTGGTCGCGGCCGGTGCCCGCCGGGACATGGACCAGCTCGACGCCGCCATCGTGACCCTGCAGAGCCCGGAGCTGGCCTCCAGCTCCGTGCAGCCGTGGACCGCGCGTCTGCGGTACGCCTACGCCGACGCCCTGCTGGCTGCCGGTCGTGAGGACGAGGCGCGCGAGTGGTTCGCCAAGACCCTCGAGGCCGACAAGGACGGGGCCACGGACGCCTCCGACCGTCTCGCCGAGCTGGACGGTGTCGAGTTCGTCGACGCTTCCGCCGACGACTCGGACGAGGAGGTCGACGTCGAGGACGAGTTCGACGACGAGGAAGAGGAAGAGGACGAGGACGAGGACGACCCGGAGGTCGTTGCCGCCGAGCGTGCCTCCGACCAGGCCGAGTACTACGACGAGGACGACGACGAGTACGAGGGCGACATCGAGGGCGATGTCGATGTCGACGTCGACGTTGATGTCACCGACGAGATCGTCGTTCTCGACGAGGACGAGGACGAGGACGACGACCGTCGTGACGCCGGAGTCCGCGACGACGGCTGAGTGAGCTGAGAAGGGCGGTACCCCCGATGGGGGTACCGCCCTTTTTTGTTGCTCCGGGGCGTCCGTCAGTCCACGCTGCGCAGGACCAGGCCGGTGGCCGGCTTCGGGCCGAAGGAGGTGGACTTGCGGGGCATGGTCACGCCCTGGCGGGCCAGTTCCCGTACGACCGACTCGCGCACGGGGTGCAGCAGGACGGCCGTGCCGCCGAGGCGCTCCGCCATCTCGACGGTGGCCTCGGTGTCGTGGATGTACGAGATCTGGTCGGGGGCGTCGGGAACGGCCCAGAGCGTGTCCAGCAGCGTCGCGTGGAGGACCGTGGCGTCCAGCCGGCGCCAGGCCTCGGGGCGGTCGCCGCGGACCGTGCGCTCGATCAGGGCCGGCTCGGGGTCGGTGACCAGGTGGAAGGTGCCGTCGCCGGTGAGCAGGAAGGCGTTGCCGAGCTCCGCGGCCTCGGCCAGGGCCGCCATGGCGGCCGGCAGCGGGCCGTCGACGGTGCGGACCCGGAAGCGGCCGTCGAGTGCGGCCAGGGCGTCGGCGGGGGCCAGGCACCGGAGCAGCCGGTGGATCGCGCGGACCTGGAGCGGGTAGCGGGCGGTGTCGACGAGGAGGACCAGGCCGAAGTCCCAGGGGGTGGGGGAGCCGTGCTCCTCCTGGAGGCGCAGGTACGTCGCCCAGCGGTGGTGGCCGTCGGCGATGAGGGCCTGGCGGTCGCCCAGGTCGGCGGTGATCGCGGCCAGGTCGGCGGGGTCCGTGACGGCCCACAGCCGGTGCTGGAATCCGTCCTCCGTGGTGGTGGAGAACAGGGGGGTGGAGTGGGCGGTGCGTTCGACGACCGCTGCCGCACCCGCCGCCGGATCCTCGCCGAGGTAGGTGAGGAGGAGCGGTTCGAGATTGGCCGAGGTGGCGCGCATCAGGCCGGCGCGGTCGGTGACCACGTGGGGCATGACGTCCTCGTGGGGGAGGACGATCCCGGCGTCGGCCGCGGAGAGGGCGAGGGCCCCGATGACCCCGCGCTGGAGCAGCTCGCCCCTGCGCTGCTCGTAGACGTAGAGGGCGGGCACCGGGTCGGCGCTGAGGATGCCCTCCGCGAGCCAGTCGCGCAGGGTGTGCGCCGCCTGCTGGTTGCGGGCGGCGGGGGTGTCGGCCTGCGGGAGGATCAGGCGGACGATGTTGTGGGGGTCGGCGGACTCCAGGTGGTTGAGTCCGTCGGGGCGCACGACCACGTCGTACGGCGGCGAGGTCACGGCGGCCAGACTGCCGACGCGCTCGGGGACATAGCGCAGGCCATGGAACGGGATCAGGCGCAGTCCGTGGTCCGCGGTGCCAGATGTGGTCATTGGTGAATCGTAAGACCCGTCTCGCCATGCGGGATGATCGGGGGAGTACGGAAACCGGACAAGATCGATCTCGCCCAGCTACCGCTGGGAGGAGCCCCAGGAGGAGCGGACACCATGACGCGGCAGAGCAGGACCCTTCCCGCCGGCAGTGAGCGGAGTCTGCACCGGGCGTACGACACGGCTCTGCTGGACCTCGACGGCGTGGTGTACGCGGGCGGGGAGGCCATCGCGCACGCCGTGGACTCGCTCGCGGCGGCGCGGGCCGACGGGATGCACCTGGCGTACGTGACGAACAACGCGCTGCGCACCCCCGACGCGGTCGCCGGGCACCTGAGCGAGCTGGGGATCCCCACGGAGGCAGGCGAGGTGATCACCTCCGCGCAGGCGGTGGCCCGTCTCATCGCCGAGCAGGTGGAGCCCGGGTCGAAGGTGCTGGTGATCGGCGGCGAGGGGCTGCGGGTCGCGCTGCGCGAACGCGGGCTGGTGCCGGTGGACTCGGCCGAGGAGGAGGGGCTCGCCGCGGTGGTCCAGGGGTACGGGGGGCCGGATCTGCCGTGGGGGCGGTTCGCGGAGGCCTCGTACGCGATCAACCGCGGGGTGCCGTGGTACGCCTCCAACACGGACCTGACGATTCCGGGGGCGCGGGGGATCGCGCCCGGCAACGGGGCCGCCGTGGAGGTCGTACGGATCGCCACGGGCGCCGAACCCCAGGTGGCGGGCAAGCCGTTGCCCCCGATGCACCGCGAGACCGTGCTGCGGACCGGGGCGAAGCGGCCGCTGGTGGTCGGGGACCGGCTGGACACCGACATCGAGGGCGCCTTCAACGGGGACGTGGACTCGCTGCTGGTGCTGACCGGGGTGACGGACGGGGCGCAACTGCTGCGGGCCGAGCCGAAGTACCGGCCGACGTACGTGGACCGGGACCTGCGCGGGCTGCTGACCGGGCAGCCGGAAGTGGTGGCGGCCGACGGGGGCGGCTTCCGCTGCGGGAGCTGGACCGCGGTGGCGCTGGACGGCGTACTGGAGCTGCGCGGCGCGGACGGCGGGCCGGTCGGTGACGATGGTGCGATGGACGGGTTGCGGGCGCTGTGCGCGGCGGCCTGGACCCAGGCGGGGGACGGCTCGTGCGGGCTGGACGCGGGGAAGGCGCTGGCCAAGCTGGGGCTGTGAAGGCTGTTGGGGGGCTGTGATCTGTACGGGCCGCACGAGCCGGTGGGAGCCGGGCTGAGGGTGGGCGCCGCCGGGTCCTGGCAGGTCAGGGCCGGTCGGGGCCGGGTCCGAGGGCCCGGCGGGAGGGCCGTTCGGGGGAGCCGAGCAGGGCGGAAGGTAGGTTAGCCTAACTTTCGTGTTGGTCGAGAGTCCCCCCGAACCGAGCGCGGCGCCGGCCGCCGCCACCCGCTCGCGCCACGGCGCGCGAGCCGCCGGTCTGCTCGCCGCCTTCGGCGTGCTCGCGCTGATCGCGGTGGCGAGCATCGCCATCGGCGCCAAGCAGATGCCCCTCCACGAGGTCTGGCACGGCCTGTTCCACTACTCCGGGACGGCCTCCGACGTCGTCGTGCGGGACCTGCGGGTCCCGCGCACCCTCCTCGGCGTGCTCGTCGGCCTCGGCCTCGGGCTGTCCGGCGCCGTGATGCAGGCGCTGACCCGCAACCCGCTGGCCGAGCCGGGCATCCTCGGCGTCAACGCCGGGGCCGCGGCCGCCGTCGTATCGGCCATCAGCTTCTTCGGGGCCTCCTCGCTGAGCGAGTTCGTGTGGTGGGCCTTCCTCGGCGCCGCCGTCGTCTCCGTGGTCGTGTACGTGCTCGGCGGCAGCCGCAGCGCCACGCCGGTGCGCCTGGCGCTCGCCGGTACGGCGGCCACCGCGGCCCTCGTCGGGTACATCAACGCCGTGCAGCTGATGGACAGCAAGGCGCTGGACAAGCTCCGCTTCTGGACGGTGGGTTCGCTGGCCTCCGCCAACATGGACACCGTCCGGCAGGTGGCGCCCTTCCTGGTGGTCGGCGCCGTCCTCGCGCTCAGCCTGGGCCGGCCGCTCAACGCCATGGCCATGGGAGACGACACCGCGCGGGCGCTCGGCGCGCACCTGACGCGGACCCGGATCGGTGCGATGGTCGCCATCACCCTGCTGTGCGGGGCCGCGACCGCCGCCTGCGGGCCGATCGTCTTCGTCGGCCTGATGATCCCGCACCTCGTACGGTTCTTCACCGGCCCGGACATGCGCTGGGTGCTCGCGTACTCGGCGGTGCTCTCGCCCGTCCTGCTGCTCGGCGCCGACGTCATCGGCCGGGTCGTCACCCGGCCCGCCGAACTCCAGGTCGGCATCGTCACCGCGCTCATCGGCGGACCCGTCTTCATCTACCTCGTCCGGCGCAAGAGGATGGCCAAGCTGTGACAGTCACCGACGCACCCGTCAAGGCGCGCCGCGGCCGGAATGGGCCCCGCCCGCTGTACCTGCCCGGCGGGAGGTCGCTGCGCGTGGAGCGGCGCGCGCTGGGCGTGGGGGCGCTGCTCCTGGTGCTCACGCTGGCGATGGCCGTCCTGCTCATCGGCACCGGCGACTTCGACGTCGCCCCCTGGGACGTCGTACAGACCCTGCTGGGCAACGGCACGCCCGCGCACGAGTTCATCATCAACGACCTGCGGCTGCCGCGGGTCCTGGTCGCCGTCCTGGTGGGCGCCGCCCTCGGGATGGCCGGCGCCGTCTTCCAGTCCGTCTCGCGCAATCCGCTCGGCTCGCCGGACGTGCTCGGCTTCGGCTACGGATCGGCCGTCGGCGCGCTGGTGGTCATCGTGCTGTTCCACGGGGGCGCCGGCGAGGTGGCCGTCGGGGCCCTGGTGGGCGGGCTGGTGGCCGGAATCGCCGTGTACCTGCTCGCGTACAAGCAGGGCATCCACGGCTACCGGCTGGTCCTCGTCGGCATCGGCGCCTCCGCGATGCTCGTCGCCGTCATCCAGTACCTGCTGACGAAGGCGCAGCTCGTCGACGCCACCCGCGCCATGGTCTGGCTGACCGGCTCGCTGGCCGGCCGGGACTGGGCGCAGGTCTGGCCGCTGCTCGCGACCTGCGCGGTGCTGTTCCCGCTGGTCCTCGGCCAGAGCCGGGCGCTGCGGATGATCGAGATGGGCGACGACGCGGCGTACGCCGTCGGGGTGCGGGTGGAGCGGACCCGACTGCTGTTGATGGTGGCGGCGATCCTGCTCACCACCGCGGCCAGTGCCGCGGCCGGGCCGATCAGCTTCGTCGCGCTGGCCGCGCCGCAGCTCGCGCGCCGGCTGACCCGCTCGCCCGGGGCGAGCCTGCTGACCGGCGCGCTGATGGGCGCGCTCCTGCTGCTGGTGTCCGACTGGGCCTCACAGCGGGCCTTCGGCGCCGACCAGTTGCCGGTGGGAGTGGTGACGGGGCTGGTCGGCGGCTGCTACCTGCTCTGGCTGCTCGTCACCGAGCGCAAGGCGGGCCGCATATGAGGAACCAGAGCGGTATGAGCAACCAGAGGAGCAGGCAAGTGCAGCGGCTGACCGCGGAGAACGTGACCCTGGGCTACGACCAGCGGGTCATCGCCGAGAACCTGTCGGTGGAGATCCCGGACAACTCCTTCACGGTGATCGTCGGGCCGAACGCCTGCGGCAAGTCCACTCTGCTGCGGGCCCTTTCGCGGATGCTGAAGCCGACGGCGGGGCGGGTGCTGCTGGACGGGCAGGCCATCGGGTCGATGCCGGCGAAGAAGGTGGCCAAGACGCTGGGCCTGCTGCCGCAGTCCTCGATCGCCCCGGACGGGATCACGGTGTCGGACCTGGTCTCGCGGGGCCGCTACCCGCACCAGGGGCTGCTGCGGCAGTGGTCGGGCGAGGACGAGCGGATCGTGAACGAGTCCATGGCCGCCACGGGGGTCGAGGAGCTCGCGGACCGGGCGGTGGACGAGCTGTCGGGCGGGCAGCGGCAGCGGGTGTGGATCGCGATGGCGTTGGCGCAGCAGACGCCGCTGCTGCTGCTGGACGAGCCGACGACCTACCTGGACATCCAGCACCAGATCGAGGTGCTGAACCTCTGCGCGGAGCTTCACGAGGAGCAGGGGCGGACACTGGTCGCCGTACTGCACGATCTGAACCACGCGGCGCGCTACGCCACCCACCTGATCGCGATGCGGGACGGGAAGGTCGTGGCGGAGGGGCCGCCGGCCGAGGTGGTCACGGCGGAGCTGGTGGAGCGGGTGTTCGGGCTGCGGTGCCAAGTCATTTCGGACCCGGAGACGGGGACGCCGCTGGTGATTCCCGCGGCCAGGCTTGCTCGCGCGGCCGGGTAGGTGGCGGGGCGGCTGGTGGGGTCGGCAGGTGCGGCGCCGTTCCCGGGGCTCTGCCCCGGACCCCGCGCCTCAAACGCCGGCGGGGCTGATTTTGGCTGAGGCCGGATTTGCCCGCGCCGGATTGGGGAGGCCGGATTTCGCTAGAGCAGGCTCTTGAGGCGGAGGAGGTCGCGGAAGCCCGCTTCCAGGCGTATGCGGCCCGAGGCCCAGGCCTTGGGGAACTTCAGGTCGCCGGCGACCAGGGCGACCAGGTCGTCGCCGGTCATCGCGAGCCGGATCTCGGCCTTGGCGGGCGGTGGGCCGGGGGCCACCGCGTCCACGCGGATCCGGCCTCCGTCGAGGCGGCCCGTGAACGTCCGGTCCAGGTCGGTGATGTGGCAGCTCAGCGAGCGGTCGAGCGCGGTCGCACCGCGCACGTCGCCTTCGGCCCGCGCCAGGTTGTCGGAGAGTTGGTCGAGTGCCGCTCGGCACTCCTCGATCGTAGCCATCGTGATCCCGACCGTACCGCAGAGCCGTGAGCGGTCGCGGGCGCCCTACGCGGTAGCGTCGGGGGCATGAGCGAAGAAGTGCCGGCCGCGGTCCAGGAACCGGACGAAGCCTCGGCCGCGCCCGCCGGGCCGGTCGCGCTGGGCGTCGTACGCACCCCCACCGGGCACCCCGGGGCGGACGCCGCGCTGGAGCGGCTGGCGGACGTGGACCACCTCCCGGCGGACGGACACGTCGAGGTGTACGAGGATGTGCACAGGGGGCTGCGCTCCGCGCTGACCGCGCTGGACGCGACCGAAGGCCCCCGTCCGCACGAAAACAGGAGCTGAACCGATCGTGGCAGGAGTGGCACGCCGCCGCCTGGACGCCGAACTGGTACGCCGCAGCATGGCCCGCTCGCGCGAGCACGCCGCGCAGCTGATCGCCGCCGGCCGGGTGACCGTGGGCGGCAACACGGCGACGAAGGCGGCCACCCAGGTCGAGACCAGCGCGGCCCTCGTCGTCCTCAAGGACGACAGCGACCCCGACTACGTCTCCCGGGGCGGCCACAAGCTGGCGGGGGCGCTCGCGGCCTTCCAGCCCCTGGGGCTGCGCGTGGAGGGGCGCCGGGCGCTGGACGCGGGCGCCTCGACCGGTGGTTTCACCGACGTGCTGCTGCGCGCCGGGGTGGACCACGTGATGGCCGTCGACGTCGGCTACGGCCAGCTCGCCTGGTCCCTGCAGAGCGACGACCGGGTCACCGTCAAGGACCGCACCAACGTGCGCGAGCTGACGGTGGAGCTGATCGACGGGGTTCCCGTGGACCTGGTCGTCGGAGACCTCTCCTTCATCTCCATCGGGCTGGTGCTGCCCGCCCTCGTACGCTGCTGCGCGCCCGACGCGGATCTGGTGCTGATGGTCAAGCCGCAGTTCGAGGTCGGCAAGGACCGGCTCGGCAGCGGGGGCGTGGTGCGCAGTACGGAGCTGCGCGCCGAGGCCGTGCGGGACGTCGCGGCTCAGGCGTGGAAGCTGGGCCTGGGCGTGGTCGGGGTGACGGCGAGCCCGCTGCCGGGCCCCTCGGGCAACGTCGAGTACTTTTTGTGGCTGCGGGCGGGGGCTCCGGCACTCGACCCGGCGGATGTTGACCGTGCAGTGGCGGAGGGGCCGCAGTGAGTGATCTTTCGGGGGACCCGGCACAGTCGGGGGAGTCAGGGGAGTCGGGGCAGCGGACCGTCTTCCTGCTCGCGCACACCGGGCGGCCGGCGGCCATCCGCAGCGCCGAGCTGGTGGTGCAGGGGCTCCTGCGCAGCGGGCTGGGCGTACGGGTGCTGCGGCACGAGGCGGTGGACCTGCCGCTGCCGCCCGAGGTCGAGCTGGTGGCCGAGTCCGAGTGCACCCCGGAGGTGCTCGACGGGTGCGAGCTGCTGATCGTGCTGGGCGGCGACGGGACGCTGCTGCGCGGCGCGGAGTTCGCGCGCGGCTCGGGGGTGCCGATGCTCGGCGTCAACCTGGGGCGGGTGGGCTTCCTCGCGGAGGCGGAGCGGGACGACCTGGACAAGGTCGTGGACCGGGTCGTGACGCGGGAGTACGAGGTCGAGGAGCGGATGACCCTCGACGTGATCGTGCGGACCAACGGGGACGTGGTGCACCGGGACTGGGCGCTGAACGAGGCGGCCGTCCAGAAGGTGTCCCCGGAGCGGATGCTGGAGGTGGTCCTGGAGATCGACGGGCGCCCGGTGTCCGGCTTCGGCTGCGACGGGATCGTCTGCGCGACGCCGACGGGCTCGACGGCGTACGCCTTCTCGGCCGGCGGGCCGGTGGTCTGGCCGGAGGTGGAGGCGCTGCTGATGGTGCCGATCAGCGCGCACGCGCTGTTCGCGAAGCCGCTGGTGACCTCGCCGGACTCGGTGCTGGCCGTGGAGGTGCAGACCGGGACCCCGCACGGGGTGCTGTGGTGCGACGGGCGGCGGACGGTGGAGCTGCCCGCCGGGGCCCGTGTGGAGGTCCGGCGGGGCGCGGTGCCGGTGCGGCTCGCCCGGCTGCACCACGCGTCGTTCACGGACCGGCTCGTCGCGAAGTTCGCGCTGCCGGTATCGGGCTGGCGCGGGGCCCCGCATTAGGTGGCGCGTCCGTCCCGTCAGGCGGGCGGGCGCGGGCGCCGTACCGGTTCCGTACGGGTTCTGTGCACCGTGCGTACGTAAATAGCATGATTGTTCGAGTCGGTTCGGGCGGGTGACGTCACATGGCACCCATGAAACCTCGGTATCGTCGTCCCGTGCTTGAGGAGATGCGGATACGGTCGCTCGGGGTCATCGACGACGCTGTGGTCGAGCTGTCACCCGGTTTCACCGCGGTGACCGGCGAGACCGGCGCGGGCAAGACCATGGTCGTCACCAGCCTCGGGCTGCTGCTCGGCGGGCGCGCCGACCCCGCGCTGGTGCGGATCGGGGCGAAGGCGGCGGTCGTCGAAGGGCGCATCGTCATGCGCCCGGACGCCCCCGCCGCGCTGCGCGCCGAGGAGGCCGGCGCCGAGCTCGACGACGGCGCCCTGCTGATCAGCCGGACCGTTTCCGCCGAGGGCCGCTCGCGCGCCCACGTCGGCGGCCGCTCCGTGCCCGTCGGGCTGCTCGCCGAACTCGCGGACGACCTCGTCGCCGTCCACGGCCAGACCGACCAGCAGGGCCTGCTCCGGCCCGCCCGGCAGCGCCAGGCCCTCGACCGGTACGCGGGCGACGCGGTCGCCGTCCCGCTGGAGAAGTACGCCGCCGCCCACCGCAGGCTGCGCGCCGTCGCCGGAGAGCTGGAGGAGATCACCACCCGGGCCCGGGAACGCGCCCAGGAAGCCGATCTGCTCCGCTTCGGGCTCGACGAGATCGCGGCGGTGGAGCCGCTCTCGGGTGAGGACACCGAGCTGGCGGCGGAGGCGGAGCGCCTCGGGCACGCCGAATCCCTGTCCTCGGCCGCGCAGGTCGCGCACGCGGCCCTCGCCGGCAACGTCGAGGACCCGGAGGGCGTCGACGCGGGCGCCCTCGTCGCCGGGGCGCACCGCGCACTGGAATCCGTACGCTCCCACGACCCGGCGCTCGGCGCGCTCGCCGAGCGGATCGGGGAGCTGGGCATCCTGCTCGGGGACGTGGCCGGGGAACTCGCCGGGTACGCGGACGACTTGGACGCCGATCCGCTGCGGCTGGCGGCCGTGGAGGAGCGCCGGGCGGCGCTGACCCAGCTGATCCGGAAGTACGGATCCACCGCGAACGGCGTGGACTCCGTCCTGGAGTGGGCCGAACGGGGTTCCGTACGGCTGCTGGAGCTGGACGGCGACGACGAGCGGATCGGGGAGCTGACCGCCGAGCGCGACGGGCTGCGGCTGGAACTCTCCGCACTGGCCCAGGCGTTGACCGACGCGCGGAACGAGGCGGCGACCCGCTTCGCGTCGGCGGTCACCGAGGAGCTGGCCTCCCTGGCGATGCCGCACGCGCGGGTCACCATCGACGTCCGGCAGACCGAGGACCCCGAGGGGGTCGAGGTCGGCGGCCGGCTCGTCGCGTACGGTCCCTCGGGCGTCGACGAGGTCGAACTGCTGCTGGCCCCGCACCCGGGCGCCCAGCCGCGGCCGATCGCCAAGGGCGCCTCGGGCGGTGAGCTGTCCCGGGTGATGCTGGCCGTCGAGGTCGTCTTCGCGGGCTCCGACCCGGTGCCGACGTACCTCTTCGACGAGGTCGACGCGGGCGTCGGCGGCAAGGCGGCCGTCGAGGTCGGGCGGCGGCTCGCGAAGCTGGCCAAGTCGGCGCAGGTGGTCGTCGTCACGCACCTGCCGCAGGTGGCGGCCTTCGCGGACCGGCAGCTTCTGGTCGAGAAGACCAGCGACGGGTCCGTGACCCGCAGCGGTGTCACCGTCCTGGAAGGCGAGGCCCGGATCCGCGAGCTGTCGCGGATGCTGGCCGGCCACGAGGACTCGGCGTCGGCGCGGGCGCACGCGGAGGAACTGCTCGAAGCGGCCCGGAGTTCGGCGTAGGGCCCGGTGCCGAGCTCGGTTTCGGGCGCCGTGTCGTCACCAGGGTGACGCCCGGCTAGCCCGTGTGGGTGAGGATCGGGGGGTCGGGGCGGTATCTCACACGGGATCCGCACCCGTATGGTCCCGGAACGCGCGTGCGGACTGGCATTCTGGGCGACGTCCCTGCCTTCCTCCCTCACCCTGGAGCTTCGGCCCGTGAGCAGCTCCCCGGTCCCGGTCCCCGTCCTTCGCACCGTCCAAGTCCTCGGCGGCGCGAGCGGTGGTGCGCACGTGCGGTCGCTGGCCACCGGGCTCGCCGCGCGCGGCGTACGGGTCACCGTGTGCGGGCCCGTCGAGACGGAGGGGGAGTACGACTTCACCGGCGCGGGCGCGCGGTTCACCCCCGACGCGGTGAGCGCGCTGCGGTCCGCCTGTGTAGAGGCCGACGTGGTGCACGCGCACGGCGTACGGGCGGGCATGCGCGCGGCGCTGGCCCTGCGCGGGCGGCGGGTCCCGCTGGTCGTGAGCTGGCACGGGGGCGGCCCCGGCGGCGGCCGCCTCAGCCTGCTGCTGGAACGGCACGTGGCCCGGGCGGCCGCGATCGTACTCGGCGCCTCCTCGGCACAGGTGGACCTGGCCCGGCTGCGGGGGGCGCGGGACGCGCGGCTGGCGGCGGTGGCGGTGCCGGTGGCCGTGCCGGTGTGTTCTTCCGGCGCTTCGGATGCCGCGGACCAGGGGAAGGTGCGGGCGGAACTCGGCGCGGTCGAACGGCCGTTGCTGATCGCGGTCGGCAGCCTGGTGCCGCGGCGCGGGTACGCCGTGCTGCTGGACGCGGCGCGGGAGTGGCGGACGCTGGACCCGGTGCCGTTGCTGGTGATCGCGGGAGAGGGCCCGATGCGGGCGGAGCTCGCGCGGCGCATCCAGACGGAACGACTGCCGGTACGGCTGCTCGGGCGGCGGCGGGATGCCGCGCGGCTGCTGGCGGCGGCCGATGTCGCGGTGCTGCCGAGCCGGTGGGAGGCGCGGTCGCCGCTCGCGCAGGAGGCTCTGCGGATGGGCGTGCCGTTGGTGGCGACCGCGGTGGGCGGGGTGCCGGAACTGGTGGGGTCGGCGGGTGTGCTGGTGCCGTACGGGGACGCGGGGGCGCTGGCCGCTGCCGTGGCCGGGCTGCTGGCCGATCCCGCGCGGCGGGGGGCGCTGGCTCTGGCGGGGCGGGCCCAGGCTTTGACGTGGCCCTCGGAGGACGACACGGTGGCGCAGGTCCTGTCGGTGTACGACGAGTTGACCTCGCGTCGGCGCTAGCCCCTGGCCGGGGGTGGAGCCCGTGTCGCGGGTGGGCCGGTGCCGGGGGCGGGGTGGGGTGTCGGCCTGGACTGCATGATTTAGGCGCCCTCTGCTCGACTCTGACAGGGCGCGGGCTGCTCCGGCGCCACAAATCACGCTTTACGTCCCGGCCAACACCCCACCCCGCCCCCGTCCCCGTCCCGGGCCGCCCAGGTCCCGACTCCGGCCGGGGTTGTTCCTTTCAGCCGTCCGGCGTTTGAGGACCGGGGTCTGGGGCGGAGCCCCAGGGGTCCGGGCGCAGCCCGGGGCCCCCGCTTTCAGCCCGTCCGGCGTTTGAGGACCGGGGCAGGGCTGGCCCTGGGAACGGTGGAAGGGCGGGTAGGGGACTTCGCCCCGCAGGGCCGAACCAGCCGCACCCGCCCACCGGGCTCGACGCCAGCGGGCGGTGGAACGCACTCCGACCGGCCACCGCCGGACGGAGTCCGGCGCAGCGGCGCGAAGCCGGTAAGGCCCGCAAGGGCCGAGCCGTGCGAGCGGCGCGTCAAGAAGGTGTGGGAATCGCGTGGCGGCGGGCGCGGAGGGCCAGGCTGAGGGAGAGGACCGTCTCCGGGTCGTCCAGGTCCGCGCCCAGGAGCTCCGAGATGCGGGCCAGGCGGTTGTACAGGGTCTGGCGGTTCAGGTGGAGCTCGCGCGCGGTCTCCGCCTTGCGGCCCGCGTGGGCCAGGTACGTCTCCAGAGTGGGCAGGAGCGGCGGACGGGACTGGGTGTCGTGGACGCGCAGGGCGCCGATCGCCCGGTCCACGAAGGCCGCCAGGTCGGGGTGTTCGCGTAGGCGCCACAGGAGCAGGTCGATGTCGAGGCGACGGGCGTCGTACCAGGGCCGGGCCGGCAGCCCGGCCGCGGCGGTGGCCGTCTCGGCCGCGTGGCGCAGGCCCGCAGAGGCCGCCGCCCAGCTTCCGCAGACGCCGACGACGACCGCCGGCGCGGCCCCCGCCCGGTCCAGGCCGGCCCGTTCCACGCCGGCGCGCAGCGCCGCCGCGACCCGGTCCGCCACCGTCGTGCGCTCGGCGTCGGAGCGGAGGGAGACCAGGAGGGGGACGCGGCCTTCGACCGGGCGGACGCCGAGGAGCACCGGGACGCCGACGGAGGCGAGTTCCTCCAGGACGGCCCGGGCCAGGACCGCCCAGTTTCCGGACGGGGCCAGGTCCGAGGACAGCCGCATGACGATGGGGAGGAGCGGGCCGGGGCCCGGCTTGAAGCCCAGGACGCGGGCCTGGGCGGGGGCGTCCTCCGCCGAGATCCGTCCCTCCGCCAGGTCCGTGAGGAAGTCGCCGCGGCCGCGCGCCGCCAGCTCGTCCTCCTGTCGGGCCTGCATCAGCACGACGGCCAGTACGCCGGCCGTCCGCTCCGCCGCCATCCGGTGCACGGGGAGCAGCGGGGCGGACACGCCCAGCAGGACCAGCCGGGCCCGTACCGAGCCCGTGCCGCGGCCGCCGCCCGGGACGTCGACCACCACGGCGTTGCCGGACGGCTCCGCCGGGCGCTGGCCCCGTAGGCCCTCCCAGACCTGGAGCGGGTCCGCCGCGGCCTCCCCGGCGACCGGGCCGGCCGCGTACAGCAACTGGCCGTCGGGGGTTTCCAGGAAGACCGGGTTCGCCGTGAAGTCCGCCAGGATGTGCAGCACTTGGGGGATCCCGCCGCCGTCGAGGAGGGCTTCCGTGCAGCGCCGGTGGACTTCCTCCGCCCGCTGGAGCAGGGCGTAGTGCCCGTTGACGATCTCGGTGTGGACCTCCTCCGTGACGGTCACGAAGGGGACCTCCCGGTGGAGCTGGACGAGGGGGAGGCCGACCGCCCGCGCCGTGTCCACGAGGGTCGCCGGGAGCCGGGTGAAGCGGGGGCCCAGCTCGACGACCAGTGCGGCGATGCCCCGGTCCGCGAGGCGGCGTACGAAGGCGCGCTGCTCGGCGGGGCGGGTGCCGAGGCCGAGGCCGGTGGTCAGCAGCAGCTCGCCGCCCTTGAGCAGGGAGGCGATGTTGGGGACCTCGCCGGCGTGCACCCAGCGCACCGTCCGGCCGAGCCGGTCGGCGCAGGCCACCACCTCCGGGAGCCCGCCGCGCAGCCCCGGCAGCTCAAGTGCCCGCTGAACCGTGATCCCGCCCTGATTGTCCATATGGCGGACGCTACCGGGGCTCTTGTTCCGTGCACATCACCGAGCGGTTACGGGGTTCCATCTACCCCCGTCCGGCCCGACAACTCGTCGCCTTGTTAAGGAGATTATCGGACTGCATGCCGATTGTGGCGTACGTCACGCGGGGAGAGAGTGAGCGCCCTCACGACAGGAACGAGGAGCCATGAGCACGGATAGCAGCACCGGCGGCGGCGCACCCCAGGTCCAACGGTTGAAGGCCAATTCGGTGGGCCTGGTCGGTGTCGTCTTCATGGCCGTTGCCACCGCAGCCCCCATTACCGCGATGACCGGCAACCTTCCCATCGCCGTCGGCTTCGGAAACGGCATCGGCGCCCCTGCCGGATACCTCTTCGCGACCGCCGTCCTGACCGTCTTCGCCGTCGGCTACGTCGCCATGGCCAAGCGGATCACCGCCGCCGGCGCCTTCTACGGGTACATCTCGCACGGCCTCGGCCGGATCGCCGGCATGGCCTCCGGCATGCTCGCGGTCCTCGCCTACATCGTCTTCGAGGCCTCGATCGTCGGCGTCTTCTCCTACTTCACCAAGACCACCGTTCAGGACCAGCTCGGCATAGACCTGCCCTGGATCGTCTACGCGGTCGCCATGCTCGCGGTCACCGCGGCCCTCGCGCACTTCGACATCAACCTCACGGCCAAGGCGCTGGGCGTGATGCTCATCGCCGAGATCGCCGTGCTCTTCGCCGTCGCCACCGCCGTACTGATCGCGGGCGGCGGCCCGGACGGGATCCCGGTCGAACCCCTCAACCCGAAGAACGCCTTCACCGGCCTCTCCGCCGGGCTCGGGCTCTTCTTCGCCTTCTGGTCCTGGGTCGGTTTCGAGTCCACGGCCATGTACGGGGAGGAGTCCAAGAACCCGAAGAAGGTCATCCCCAAGGCGACCCTGATCTCCGTCGTCGGCGTCGGCCTCTTCTACATCTACGTCTCCTGGATGACGATCGCCGGCAACGGCCTCGCCAAGTCGGTGGAGCTCTCCGCCTCCGCGAGCCCGCTCGACCTGTTCTTCGTCCCCACCCAGACCTTCATCGGCGCCTGGGCCGTCGACGCCTTCCAGTGGCTGCTGCTCACCGGCTCCTTCGCCTGCGGCATGGCCTTCCACCAGTGCGCCGCCCGCTACCTCTACGCCATCGGCCGCGAGGGCTTCCTGCACCCGGGCCTGGGCCGTACGCACGCCAAGCACGGTTCCCCGTACATCGCCTCCACGGTGCAGACGGCCATCGCCACCGGCCTGGTCGCGCTGTTCTGGCTGACCGGGCAGGACCCGTACATCCACCTGTACACGCTGCTCGCGATCCTCGGCACGATGGCGATCCTGATCGTCCAGACCCTGTGCTCCTTCGCGGTGATCGGCTACTTCCGCAAGAACCACCCCGAGGACCGGCACTGGTTCCGCACCTTCACGGCCCCGCTGATCGGCGGCATCGCCATGGCCGCCGTGGTCGTCCTGCTGCTGGTCAACATGAAGACGGCGGCCGGGCTGGCCGCCGACTCGTTCTTCTTCACGCTGATCCCGTGGATCGTCGGGGTCGTCTTCTTCGGCGGGCTGGGACTCGGCCTGTGGCTGAAGTACAAGGCCCCCGAGCGCTACGAGATCATCGGCCGCGTCGTCCTGGAGGACGCCGCCGAGCGCACCGACGAGCCCGCCGACCAGTCCGCCTCCTCCGCCGCGAACGTCTGAGAAGGAGCCACCGCCATGGCCCGTACGCCACTGATGCACGCGCTCCGTCAGCTCGCCGCCGAACACGCCGCCGCCCGACAGCTGGGACTGCCCGTCGCCGAGGTCCGCGGCTCCACCCGCCGCCAGCTCCTGGGACGCGCCGCCGCGCTCGGCCTCGGCACCGCCGTCGCCTCGGCGGCGGCAGCCCCGGCGCTCGCCCGGGCCGTGGAAGCCGCCCCCGACAAGAAGCCCGTCACCCCCGCCCGCGTCGCCGTCGTCGGCGCAGGCATCTCGGGACTGACCGCGGCCCTCACCCTCAAGGACGCGGGCGTCGCCTGCACCCTCTACGAGGCCAACCCGAGCCGCGTAGGCGGCCGGATGTGGACCCAGCGCTCCCTGTGGGCCTACGGGCAGACCTCCGAGATCGGCGGCGAGCTGATCGACACCAGCCACAAGAAGATCCTCGAACTGTGCCGCCGCTTCAACCTCCCCACCGAGGACTTCCTCGGCGGCGGCCCCAACGGGGCGGAGGAGATCCTCTGGTTCAACGGCACGTACTACCCGCGCGAACACGCCGACGAGGACTTCAACGCCGTCTACCAGGCACTGCGTCGCGACCTCCAGGAGGCCGGCGAGGTCTCCTGGAACTCCTCGACCCCCGCGGGCACCGCCCTCGACAACATGACGATCCACCAGTGGATCGAGACCCGGATCCCCGGCGGGCACGGCTCACAGCTCGGCCGCTTCATCGACGTGGCGTACAACGTCGAGTACGGGGCCGACACCGACCAGCAGTCCGCCCTCGCGCTGGTCCTGCTGATGGGCTACCAGCCCAACCCGGGCAACTTCAACGTCTGGGGCCTGTCCAACGAGCGCTACCACATCACCGGCGGCAACGACCAGCTGCCGAACGCCATCGCCCAGGCCCTGCCCGCCGGCTCGATCGTCATGGGCCGCGAGCTGGTCGCCGTACGCGTCTCCGCCGACGGCACCCAGACGCTGACCTTCAACGACGCGGGCACCACTCGGACGGTCGTCGCCGACCACACCATCCTGTGCCTGCCGCTGCCGGTCCTCCAGCGGATCGACATCACCGGCGCCGGCTTCGACCCGCTGATGAAGAACCTGCTGCGCGACGCCCGCATGGGCTACTGCACCAAGCTCAACATGCAGTTCACCAGCCGCCCCTGGCGCGGCACCGGCCCCTGGCCGGGGGTCTCCGCCGGGGACTGCTTCACCGACAGCGAGGTCCAGCAGACCTGGGACACCACCAAGATCCAGCCGGGCAACGGAGGCATCCTGCTCCAGTACGGCGGCGGCACCCTGGCCGGCGCGATCACCCCGGCGACCCCCTTCGCCACCGACTCCGACCCCTACGTACGCGCCCTCGCGGGCCGGATGCTCACCGGGATCGACGCCTTCTTCCCCGGCACCAAGGCGGCCTGGAACGGGAAGGCGCAGGTGTCGGCCTGGCACCGCAACCCGTACGCCCTCGGCGCGTACTCGTACTGGCCGACCGGCTACCTGCACAAGTACGCCAAGTACGAGGGCACCGCGCAGGGCCGGATCCACATCGGCGGCGAGCACTGCAGCTACGACTTCCAGGGGTTCATGGAAGGCGGGGCGACCGAGGGGGAGCGGGCGGCGAAGGAGGTGATCACCGCCCTCACGTAAGCCTCAGGCAGGCTGGATGTTGTGGTTGAAGCGGAAGACGTTGTCCGGGTCGTACTCCCGCTTCAACCGGCCCAGCCGCCGCATGTTCTCGGGCCCGAGGCCGGCCGCCACCCGGTCTCCGCCCTCGTCCCCGGTGAAGTTGAGGTAGACCGCGCCCGTGCTCCACGGCTGGACGTCGGCGCGGACGTCCCTGACCCACTGGCGGCCGCGTTCGTCGTCGGCCGGATCCTCCCAGGCACCGAACGGGTGGACCGCCCAGGGCGCGTCGCGGAACGACACCGGGTAGTCGGCCGGCCCCTCGGCGATCGCGCCGCCCTGGGGCCACACCACGTGCTGGGTGCCGCTCGGCACCGGCATGGAGTCCGCGCGGGCGCAGAACACGTCCACGAACGCGTCGGGCACCCCGGTCAGGTACTCCGCCGACCAGTAGTTCCGCATGCCCGGCGGATCGTCGAGCATGCACTGGAGGTCCGGGTAGGGCAGGACCGTCACCAGCTCCGCCTCGTGCGGGATCACCAGCAGCGGCGCGGCCAGCCGGCGCAGCTCCTCCACGGGACCCGCGTACGTGATCAGCGCGCTCGCCAGCAGCCGGCCGACCAGGTGCGGCGGGACGAACTCCTCGGGCGGGCCCGTCAGGTAGATGGCGCCGCCGCCGGCCTCCCGCGGCCCGTCCTCCATGACGTCCCGGTACGTACGGACCATCTCGGGCCCGTGCTCCGGCAGGTACAGCAGGAACGCGAGGGACATGACCGGCAGCTCGTGCAGTTGGAGGGTCAGCGAGGTCGCGATGCCGAAGTTCCCGCCGCCGCCGTGCAGGCCCCAGAACAGCTCGGGGTGGTCCTCCGCGGTCGCCGTCAGCATCTCCCCGTCGGCCGTGACCAGGTCCACGGCGAGCAGGTTGTCCACCGCCAGGCCGAACTTGCGGTCCAGCCACCCGGTGCCGCCGCCCAGCACGAAGCCGCCGACCCCGGTGGTGGAGACGCGGCCGCCTGTGGTCGCCAGTCCGTACCGCTCGCAGGCCCGGTCCAGATGACTCATCGTGGCGCCGCCCTCGACGCGGACGGCCGAGGCCCCGGGATGGACCGTCACCTCGTGCATGCGGCGCAGGTCCACGACCACGCCGCCGTCGTTGAGGGACATCCCGGCCACGCTGTGGCCGCCGCCGCGCACGGCTACCGGCAGGTCGAGCCGCCGTGCGAAACGCACGGCGGTGACCACGTCCACCGGGCTCTCGCACTGCGCGATGACGGCCGGCCGGCGGTCGATCATCCCGTTGTAGAGGATGCGGGCTTCGTCGTACCCCGGATCGTCCGGAACGAGGACGGCGCCGGACAGATCCTCGCGGAGCTCGGCAAGTGCCGTGCCCGCCTTCGAGAGGGGAGCCATGGCTACCCCCTTCCGGGAGAGGCGGAAGGGCATACGACCCCTCCAGGTTAGTCAGCCCCCGTACGCCCCGCTCGCCGTGAGCCGCAGCGCCGTGTCGATCAGGGGGACGTGGCTGAAGGCCTGGGGGAAGTTGCCGACCTGGCGCTGGAGCTTCGGGTCCCACTCCTCCGCCAGCAGGCCCAGGTCGTTGCGGAGCGCGAGCAGCTTCTCGAAGAGGCGGCGGGCCTCGTCGACCCGGCCGATCATCGCGAGGTCGTCCGCCATCCAGAACGAGCAGGCCAGGAAGGCCCCCTCGTCGCCCTCCAGACCGTCGACGCCCGCCTCCTCACCCGCCGTCGGGTAGCGCAGGATGAAGCCGTCGGGGGTCGACAGCTCGCGCTGGATCGCCTCGATCGTGCCGATCACCCGCTTGTCGTCCGGCGGCAGGAAGCCCATCTGCGGGATCAGCAGGAGGGACGCGTCCAGCTCCTTGGACCCGTAGGACTGCGTGAAGGTGTTCCGTTCCTTGTCGAAGCCCTTCTCGCAGACGTCCTGGTGGATCTCGTCGCGCAGCTCCCGCCACCGGTCCAGCGGCCCGTCCGCGTCCCCGCTCTCGATCAGCTTGATCGTTCGGTCCACGGCCACCCACGCCATCACCTTCGAGTGCACGAAGTGCCGCCGCGGGCCGCGCACCTCCCAGATGCCCTCGTCGGGCTGGTCCCAGTGGGTCTCCAGGTAGCGGATCAGCTTGAGCTGGAGCAGCGAGGCGTAGTCGTTGCGCGCCAAGCCGGTCATGTGGCCCAGGTGCAGGGCCTCGGTGACCTCCCCGTACACGTCGAGCTGGAGCTGGCCGGCGGCGCCGTTGCCGACCCGGACCGGCCGGGAGTTCTCGTAACCCGGCAGCCAGTCCAGCTCCGTCTCGCCGAGCTCCCGCTCGCCCGCGATCCCGTACATGATCTGCAGGTTCTCCGGGTCGCCGGCGACCGCGCGCAGCAGCCACTCGCGCCAGGCGCGGGCCTCCTCGCGGTACCCGGTGCGCAGCAGCGAGGACAGGGTGATGGCGGCGTCGCGGAGCCAGGTGTACCGGTAGTCCCAGTTGCGGACCCCGCCGATCTCCTCCGGGAGGGAGGTGGTCGGCGCGGCTACGATCCCGCCCGTGGGGGCGTACGTGAGCGCCTTGAGGGTGATCAGGGAGCGGATCACCGCCTCCCGGTAGGGGCCGTGGTACGTGCACTGCTCGACCCAGTCGCGCCAGAACTCGGTGGTCGCCGCGAGGGCCTCCTCCGCCTCGGGCGGCTGCGGCGGCTCCTTGTGCGAGGGCTGCCAGCTGATGCAGAAGGCCATCCGGTCGCCCGGCCCGACGGTGAAGTCGGAGTACGTGGTCAGGTCCTTGCCGTACGTCTGCGCCTTGGTGTCCAGCCAGACCGAGTCGGGGCCCGCCACGGCCACGGTGCGGTCGTCGACCCGGTGCACCCAGGGCACCACCCGGCCGTAGCTGAAGCGCATGCGCAGCGCGGAGCGCATGGGGACGCGCCCGCTGATGCCCTCCACGATGCGGATGATCTGCGGTGCGTGGTCCTCGCGGGGCGGCATGAAATCGATCACCCGGACCGTGCCGCGCGGGGTGTCCCACTCGGACTCCAGGACCAGCGAGTCACCGCGGTAGCGGCGCCGGGTGGCACGCGGGGCCTCGGTACCGGCCGGGAACGCCGGGCCGATCCGCCAGAACCCGTGTTCCTCGGTGCCGAGAATGCTCGCGAAGACGGCATGGGAATCGAAACGTGGCAGGCACAGCCAGTCCACCGCCCCGTCCCGGCAGACCAATGCCGCGGTCTGCATGTCGCCGATCAGTGCGTAATCCTCGATGCGCCCGGACACGTTGCATCTCCAGTCGAACAGCCACGTCCGCCCCGAAGGGCGCTTGCATTGCGCGATGCCGCGGATTCTCCGGTGATGTGGATGGCCGCGTCCAGCCCATGATTCCGGAACCGGACGGGTTACGCCGTTCGCGGGGCCGCTCGGCGGGGATGTGATCGAGATCCGAGCAGGACAAGACGGCACCCTAGTGATCCCCGTCAGCTTGGGGACAATGAGGTTCGGCCGAACGGGTGAGCGGGGGCGATACCGCCGTGGCGGGCCCCGCGGATGCCCGGAGGAGGCCCGGCGGAACGCCCCCGCCGCGTGGCCGGAGGCGGACCGGCCCGGGCGCTGATAGGCTGGTATCCCGTGGACCGGTGGTCTGCCTGTGCGAATCAGGAGCCCCGAAACCGCAGCTTCGGCGCCCCCTGAGACCCTCCGGTTCGACGGTGGCCGGCGCCGGACGCACCTCACCTCGCGACCACGGGAGCCCCCTCTTGGCGATGCCGCCCAAATCCATGACGACCAAGCACATCTTCGTCACCGGGGGTGTCGCTTCCTCCCTCGGCAAGGGCCTGACGGCCTCCAGCCTGGGTGCGCTGCTGAAGGCGCGCGGTCTTCGGGTCACGATGCAGAAGCTCGACCCGTACCTGAACGTCGACCCCGGCACGATGAACCCGTTCCAGCACGGCGAGGTGTTCGTCACCAACGACGGCGCCGAGACCGACCTGGACATCGGTCACTACGAGCGCTTCCTCGACGTCGACCTCGACGGCTCGGCCAACGTCACCACCGGCCAGGTCTACTCGCAGGTCATCGCCAAGGAGCGGCGCGGCGAGTACCTCGGTGACACCGTGCAGGTCATCCCGCACATCACCAACGAGATCAAGCACCGCATCCGGCGCATGGCGACCGACGACGTCGACGTCGTCATCACCGAGGTCGGCGGCACCGTCGGCGACATCGAGTCCCTGCCGTTCCTGGAGACCGTCCGCCAGGTCCGCCACGAGGTCGGCCGCGACAACGTCTTCGTCGTGCACATCTCGCTGCTGCCCTACATCGGCCCCTCCGGCGAGCTGAAGACCAAGCCGACCCAGCACTCGGTGGCGGCGCTGCGCAACATCGGCATCCAGCCCGACGCGATCGTGCTGCGCGCCGACCGCGAGGTCCCGACCTCCATCAAGCGCAAGATCTCGCTGATGTGCGACGTCGACGAGGAGGCCGTGGTCGCCGCGATCGACGCCAAGTCGATCTACGACATCCCCAAGGTGCTGCACACCGAGGGCCTGGACGCGTACGTCGTGCGCAAGCTCGACCTGCCCTTCCGCGACGTCAACTGGACCGTCTGGGAGGACCTGCTGGACCGGGTCCACAACCCCGACCACGAGGTCAAGGTCGCGCTCGTCGGCAAGTACATCGACCTGCCGGACGCCTACCTGTCGGTGACCGAGGCGCTGCGCGCCGGCGGCTTCGCCAACAAGGCCCGCGTCGAGATCAAGTGGGTCACCTCCGACGACTGCAAGACCCCGGCAGGCGCCGCGGCGGTGCTCGGCGACGTGGACGCGATCTGCGTGCCCGGCGGCTTCGGCGACCGCGGCGTCAACGGCAAGGTCGGCGCGATCACCTACGCCCGCGAGAACAAGGTCCCGCTGCTCGGCCTGTGCCTGGGCCTGCAGTGCGTGGTCATCGAGGCCGCGCGCAACCTGGCGGGCATCGCGGACGCGAACTCCACCGAGTTCGACGCCTCCACCCCGAACCCGGTGATCTCCACGATGGAGGAGCAGCTCGCCTTCGTCGAGGGCGCGGGCGACCTGGGCGGCACCATGCGCCTGGGCATGTACCCGGCGAAGCTCGCCGAGGGCTCCATCGTGCGTGAGGTCTACGGAGACCAGGCGTACGTGGACGAGCGCCACCGCCACCGCTACGAGGTCAACAACGCCTACCGCGGTGAGCTGGAGAAGAAGGCCGGTCTGGTCTTCTCCGGCACCTCCCCGGACAACAAGCTCGTCGAGTACGTCGAGTACCCGCGCGAGGTCCACCCCTACCTGGTGGCCACCCAGGCCCACCCGGAGCTGCGCTCGCGCCCGACGCGCCCGCACCCGCTGTTCGCGGGTCTGGTCAAGGCGGCCGTGGAGCGGCAGCAGGCCGCGAAGTAGCCGACGCGGCCTGACCGCATAACGTAGGCAGCCGGGGTACGGAGATCCGTACCCCGGCTGTCGCGCGTTGTGGAGGGCTTCGGGGCATGGAGATCAAGGACACGGCGGAATCCTGGGAGACGTTGTCGACGCGGCGGCCGTTCGAGGGCGCGAAGACGGCGGTGGCCTCGGACGTGGTGCGGATGCCGGACAGGTCCACGGCCCGCCGCGACTACCAGGTGCACCCCGGGTCGGTGTGCGTGCTCGCTCTGGACGACGCGGGGCGGGTGCTGGTGCTGAGCCAGTACCGCCACCCGGTGCGGCGGCGGCTGTGGGAGCTCCCGGCCGGTCTGCTGGACGTCGTGGGGGAGAACCCGCTGCACGGGGCGCAGCGCGAGCTGCAGGAGGAGGCGCACGTCAAGGCCGAGGACTGGCGGGTGCTGGCCGACTTCTACGCGTCGCCCGGCGGCTCGGACGAGGCCACCCGGATCTTCCTCGCGCGGGGCGTCTGCGAGGCGGACGGCGAGCGCTATGCGGAGTCCGGCTCGGAGGAGGCGGACATGGAGCTCGCCTGGGTGGCGCTGCCCGAGCTGGTACGGGGTGTCCTGGCGGGCGAGCTGGGCAACCCCGGGCTCGTGACGGGAGCCCTGGCCCTGTCGGCCGCCCTCGCCGCCGACCCGTCCCTGTCCTCCCTCCGCCCGGCGGACGCTCCGTGGCAGGCCCGGCCGTACGAGGCGTAGCCCCTGGGGTGCGGCGCCGTTGCCGGGGACCGGTCCCCGGGCCCCTGCGCCTCAATCGCCGGCGGGGCTGGGGGTGTCCTGTGTCGGTGCTTGCTGCGTGCGGGGCCGGTGCCGGGGGCGGGGTGGGGTGTCGGCCTGGACTGCATGATTTAGGCGCCCTGTGCGCAGCTTCGGCAGTGGGTGGGTGTTGCTGCGCCACAA
>NZ_JBWJVM010000107.1:0-25933 GCF_056428985.1 Streptomyces sp. CA189
TGCACCACTGCGCCGCTTGACGAACAGAATGTCCAACTGCATGCCCGACAGGGCGTGGAACGGGTGGGTCACCGTCAAGGAACCCAAGGACTGCCTGGACGCTGCGGCACTATGCCGTGTCCGTCGGCAGGCCGAGCGGGCGTAACTTGTTTCCGCTCTTCTTCGGAATGTAAATCCTGCGTGCCGGGTTGAATCTGTATCGCTCGTGACGCATCGCATCAATGATGCGGTTGATTTTTCCCAGCGACATGCCGTCCGCGGTTTCCCCATTGACCCCGGGCGTCAGTGCTCCTTGGTTGGAGTAGATCCGCCCGTAGGCCATCAGATACAGGTGCGGGTTAAACAGTTGTCGATACAGCTCGTCACACGGCAGGCCACGCCCGCCGCGTTCACGGAGGACATTCAGTACCGTTTCGGCGTTCTGCATTACGCATACCTCCCGGGCTTCGAATATCCGATCACCTGGCCCCCTTCGCCCTGTGGACGGCTTTCCCGTCCCCCTTGGCAGGTCGCTACTCCTGCGACTACTACGGGGCCTCCGTCGCCGTAGAGCTCGCGCTCCTTAGGCGATCCCATGTTCGTCCTTGTTGTACGTACTAGCGCGACTTAGGCGCCCCACTCATCTCCTTGAATCCCCTCACTGGGGATCGCTCCGACTCCGGAGGTTGAGTCGACCACGCGTACATGTCGACTCAGGAGCCGGCACCGGTTTCAGGCGTCTTTCCGGTGGATGCAACCTTTCATCCGCTGGAGATTAGGGTTCAGGCAATCCAGCTTTCGCCATATCGCGCGGGTCCCTCAACGCGCCGCCACATACGCCTGATCGCGGCCGTTGATTTATCTGGCATGCTACGGTCCCCATCACCTTTCAGATCCGGGTAAGCCATCAGACCCAGGAATGTTCCTCCAATTCCTCCCGGCTCGACCGGGGATACAACAAGGCGCCTCATGGCGCACATGCGTTGGTCACCAGCTCGCTGACCACCAGCTCCACCAGGCCCATCGCACGGTCCGACACCGGGAGCCCGTGAACGGCCTGCACCTCGATCATGAAACGACGGGCACAATGCCGGGCCGCGGCGATCGGCTCGCTGCCGTCCAAGGCCAAAGCGGACAGATTCGGGCGGCTGACCAGCGGCTCATATTCGACTTCGTGCACCATGGAGTTACACCGCCACCTTCGTCCTGAGCAGCACGGATACTAACCCTGTACCCCCGAACCGGCACCGCACGCAGTCCCGAACCCGGAAGGTCCGATCGTCTCCTCACTCCAGACGAACCCGCCCGAGACGATTCGACCGACCTGCGACTGGCCGAGGCCACCGGATCTGGCAGGCCGACGCCCTGACCCTGTTCGAGGAGCAGGCGGAGAAGCGGGGCCAGCTCCCAGACCTCAGCCCATAGAGGCGCCGGAAGCTCCAGACCCTGAACGAGCAGCTGGCTGAGCTGCGGGAGCTGAACAAGAAGGTGCTCGCGCTCGCCGAGGACTTGGCGAAGGGCAGCATCGACCGGTGATGGCCGCCTCCGACACGGAGCTGGGCCTGGCGGACCTGCTCGGGGGCCGGCCGTGAGGTGCCGAACTTCTCCTGCCACTGGCTCGCTGGGCAGGTTATGACCGCACGCCGCCCCGCCGCCCAGCTTCCGTCCGATCCCACGCTGTTGAGCGTGAGGTACGAGCACTCCCATCTCGCCCGCTCCGACGACTACCAGGACACGCTGGAGGAGTGGACGGTGTCCGTCACGGAGTGGGACGAGGGAGACGAGGACGGGCCCCGGGCCGGGGAACTGTCGCTGTTCAGGCTCCGGTCCTTCACCGGATACAGCCGCACCATGGCCGCCGACGAGCGCTCTGGCGAGCTGCTGAGCATCGCCGAGGCGGTCTTCGACGGGAGGGACGAGTACAACGCCGCGTTCGAGCGGGCCGTCGACATGCCGGTGGGGGATCTTCTGATCCTGGACCGGGTATGGCTCGACAAGGCGTACCGCGGGTTCGGCCTCGGCCCGATCTTTGCGATGGAGGCGGTGTGGCAGCTGGTGGGCCGCTGCTGCGCGGTTGCCGTGGAGCCGGGGGTGAGTGAATGGCCGGACGGAGACCCGTCGCTGGTCACTGATGCCGAGAACGATTCGGCCACGGCCAAGATCGCGGCGCTGTGGGAGAGCAGCCAGCGCCGCAAGGAAATCGCCGCGCTCGGCCAGGAGTACCGGACCGCCACGCGGCGGTAGTCGGTAGGCGGGCGGGGCCGCCGGTCCCTGTCAGGTCTGGCGGGGGAAGAGCACGAGGAGCCGGGCGCGCTGGTTGGCGCCGAGCGCGCCTGACCAACTATGTGACCTGCGCCTGGTGAAACCTCGCCGCGCCATGCGGCCAGCGGCCCGCCGACCATACGTCGGCGGACCGCTGCCTTTCCTCTTTCAGGCCGTGGCGAGTGCCGCGGCGCCGAAGGAGACGTTGAAGCGGTCGCACCAGATGCTCACGCTCGTGTACTGGGAGAGGTCCACATCGGCGGGGAGAACGTAATTCTGGTCGCCCTTGTTGCCCTTGAGCTTGCCCAGGCTGACGTACTTGCCGCGCACGATCTTCACCGAGCCCGTCGTGGTGTGCTCATGACTGATCAACTGCCCCGCAGAGACAGTCCGGGGCCCAGGCGGCGCCAACGGCGACGCCGAACTCTCACCGGACGGGGTCGGCACAGGCGACGCGGTCGCTGCTGTGGAGGGCAGGGCCTCTCGCACCGTCTCGTCCTGCCACAACTTCCAGGGCTGAATCAGGTACATGCCCACGCCGATCACAGCGACCGCAACCACCGTGACCCCGAGAACAACCGGCCTGCTCGACATCCATCCACGCGCCATAAAAAATGCCTCCCGCAGCATCAGATTCCCGCCCGACATTAGACGGCATGCATCACCGGTGTGAGCCTTGACCCAGACTCCGGACCCCAGCGCGGACACGAGGGAGCGAGTGCCAGGACTAAGGAGTGATTATCGCCGGTTGCGGCCGGGCTTGGGGGCGGGACGAAAGTCAGCTGTGCGGGCGACACGCAGCACCGCCATTGGCTGCGTCCGCCGGTCACGTACGGCAGCCTGGTAGGTAAGCACCATTCACTACGAGCCGAGCCGCTCGGAGCGGTCTCGGCTCCCCGCCCTGAGGAGCCGGCATGGCGATCGAAGGGGTTTCCCCCTACCTGCGGTACGAGGACGCGGACGCGGCTCTCGACTGGATGGAACGGGTCCTCGGCTTTACCGACGCGATCCGCTGGCGCGACGATTCAGGGCGAACGGTCGAGGCTGACATCCATGCGGGTGAGACGAAGTTCGGGGTCAGCGGCGGGGGGAGCGACGAAGGCAAGAATGCCCTGTTCATCGTGCACGTGGACGACGTCGACGCGCATTTCGAGCTGGTCCGGGCCGCATCCGGCATGGAGCTGGACGCTCCGGTGGACCAGCCGTACGGGCCGCGGACCTTCACGGTCACCGACCCCTGGGGGTATCAGTGGAGCTTCTGGCAGGGCGAGGCCACACCACCCCAGTGATCGCCGGTACGCCCCTTCGGTTTCACTGGTCGGTCGTCGACGACGGACCCGCCGAGTCCGGTGCCGCCGACGTGATGTGGCTCAGCAGGCACAGCCAGCGGCCGTCCCGCTTCACGAACACATCCGAGGTCCACTCGTCGGCGTCGAACCGTTGGCCCCCGTAATGGGCGGTGTTGGTCATCCGCACGCTGAAGACCGCGGTGGCGCCGTGCACCCGAACCCGGGGCCTGCTGACGAGGTCCATCGCAGAGTGGGTCAGATGCCCGGAGGCGACGAACGCGAGGAACTCGTCCTTGGAGGCGATGCCGGACTCCGAGACGATGGCCCAGTCGTCGGTCATGAAGCTCGCGATCCGCGCCGCATCGTTGGAAACGATCGCCGCGGCCCAGGCCTCCGCGACGGCGGTGAGATCCGCGTGGACCGCGGCGTCGACACCGTCCTGAGCCGCCTCCTCCGCTGCCCCGGTCGTTTTTCCGCTGTGGTTCTCGGCCATGTCTCGATGCTAGGCCCTGTCCGGGCCCGCCAGCCTGCGGAGCAGCGCCCTGACCCTCGGCGCGCGGTGTGCGAGGTCCGGGGGAAGTGTCGTTTGGCTGCCCGTCACCTGGACGGCTGGCCGCCGCCAATGGCGTGGATCCGCCGGGCGCGCCGCAGCGCCCATCCGGCGAGTACCGCGACCGCGGCCACCGCATAGGCGGTGGTCGCCACCGTGGTCCAGTCGCCGAGCGCCCGGCCCGTGACGTAGTTAGCGGCTCCCGCCAACGCGATGCCCAGCCACTCCCAGCGGCCGTCGAGGGCGACCAGGGCAACGAGCAGCAACGCATACCAGGAGTAACCCGGCGTCAACAGAAGGAACGCCGTTCCCGTCACCAGCAGGCCGCCGCTCCAGGGGAAGAGCCAGCCGTCGCGCAGCCCGGCCAGTTGCGGGGCTGTGGGCGCGTGGTCGTACGGGGAGATGCCGGCCGCCTGGACCCGGCCGTCCCAGGCGTAGCGGTAGGAGTCGGTGCTGGTGCGCGGGGGAGCGGCCAGCCCGGTGGCGGTCACCGCGATGCCGCCGGCCAGCAGCAGCACCACGACGTGCCGGACGGGAACCTTCCGCAGCGACCACACCGCGGGCGCGAACAACAGCCAGCACACCCCATACCGCCTGGACAGCCCGGCCGGATCGGAGTGGTATCCGTCCTTGCGGACGGTCAGGACGAGGGCAGCGGTCAGGGCGGTCAGCAGGAGAGCGGTACGGACGGTGGGAGGGTTGATCACGGGTTCGCGGCTGCCGTGCTGCTTGATCGGCCTGCTCGGCGACTGCACCGTTCCCTCGTGGGGCAGGCGGAGTTGTCGGCCCCTGGCGAGCGAGGAGGAGCGTATCGGCGTACCCCTGCGCGTGCCGGACCGGGGCGGGGTGGGATGTCGGCGGTCATTGCGGACTGGCCGGTGTCAAGGAGGCCAGGGTGGAGGCGAAAAGGGTGTGCGGGGCCTCGGCGGCCACCGCCAGCGCGTCGGCGGCCGTGTCGACATCGCGCAGCACCTGCAGTTCGCGCACCGTCAGACCGGCGTCGGTCAGCCGCCGCCGTTGCCGGGTTCCGGTATCGGGCACGTCCATCGGCACGCCTCGCAGGAGTGCTGGATCGGGTTCGGCGAGTCCCAGTGCCCAGAAGCCGCCGTCGACGGCCGGGCCGATCCAGGCGTCGCAGTCCCGCCAGGCGTCCTCGGCCAGTGCGGGCGCGAGGTTGGCGGGGGTGACGTGCGGGGTGTCCATGCCGATCAGGACGGCGGGACCGGTACAGAGGCCGAAGGCGGCGGCCAGCCGTTCGTCCAGCCGGCCTTGCCCCTGTGGTGCGACCTCGATGCCGGGAGGCAGCCAGGGGCCGGGCGCGCCTTCGAGGACCAGCAGACGCCGCTGTACGGGGGCCGCGAGCATGGCGTGCAGGGAATCGGTGAGCATCGCCTCGGCCAGGAGGGCCGCCTCCTGGGGCGTGTAGGGCGGAGTGAGCCGGGTCTTGACCCGTCCGGGCAGCGGTTCCTTGGCGAGGATGAGCATCGTGGTCACCGCGCACCCGCCCCACCGGATGCGAGGGCCGTCAGCGGTGGCTCCGTGAGCACCGCGCGCATGTCGTGCACCGCCTGCCAGGTACCGCGCCAGGTCCCGGTGACCTTCGACCGCCCTGCCCGCGGAAGGTAGGGGGCGTCGAGTTCGCTGACACGCCAGCCCGCGTCGGCGGCGCGTACGACCATCTGGAGGGGGTAGCCGCTGCGCCGGTCGGTGAGGCCGAGGCCGAGGAGCGGCTCACGCCGTGCGGCGCGCATGGGCCCCAGATCGTGCAGCCGCAGTCCGGTGCGCCGGCGCACCATCCGGGACAGGGCCAGGTTCCCGACCCGAGCGTGAACCGGCCAGGCTCCGTGCCCCTGCGGTCGGCGGCGCCCCAGCACCAGATCGGACTTCCCGCCGGCCACCTCCCGTACGAAGGCGGGAAGCAGCCCGGGATCCAGGGAGGCGTCGCAGTCGCAGAAGCAGACGAACTCGGCCTCCGCCGCGAGCAACCCCGCCTGGCAGGCGGCGCCGAACCCACGTTCCGGCTGGTAAACGACCGTGGCACCGTGCGCGGAGGCGATCGCTCCGGAACCGTCGCTGGAGCCGTTGTCGACGACGATCGCGCGCCAGGTGGGCGGGATTCGCTTCAGCACCCAGGGCAGGGCGCGGGCTTCATCCAGGCACGGCAAGACGACGTCCACCGTCGTCGCATCCGGGTCGGTCACCCCCTCACCGTACTAACCCAAACCGCGCAGCCAGGTCTTTCTGGTCAGTTCGGGATCACCGGGGTGTGTGTCCGGCGATCCTGCTCACGGCATCGGACCAGTCGACCGGCAGAGCACTGCGGGGCACAGTCCACGTGACGAACACCGGATCGCGCAGCCGGAGCCACCGAGGTCGCTGAACCTGTTCAAGGCCGCAAGATGCCGGTCCACTGGTGCGGGGCTAGGCTGAAAAGAGTGAGCGCCGTACCCGCGGGATGCGCCTCAAGCAGCTTAAGGATGCTGCCTGGGACGAGGCGTCACCCGCCGTCTGTCGGCTTCGGGGGAAGAGTGTGGATTCGGCTGGCGCACGGGCAGCCCGTGAAATCTTGGTGCGGCGAAGCAACCACTCCGCCCGGCACGATCCCGACCTCTGCTGTGGCGGTCAGTACCTCCCGCCTCCTTGTGGTACGTGGGAGGCGTAGGGCAAAGGGGTATCGCTCATGCAGGCTCAGAGAGCAAAGCGTCTCTTCGTTCTCGGCGCGGCCGGCCTCCTCATGGCAGGCGGCGCCGCCCTCGGCACCGCGGGCACGGCCTCGGCCGCAGCCCCGACTCACTCCGTGAGCTACGTCGCCGGCGGCGGCTGTGGCGACGGATACGGCGGCGGCGGGTATCACCACAGCGGCTGGGACGACGACGATGACTACGGCTACGGAGGGCACGGCGGATACGGCCACGACTGGTAGGTGAACCCAATGGCCGCACGTACACGATGTGCGGCCGGTCCAGACACGCTGTGGGCTGGTGCTCCTGGCAAGGAGTACCAGCCCGCATCATGCTCGCAGAGGATTTCCCGTACCGGCGCCTTGACCCACGCCCCTAGGCGCACACGTCTCGCCCCCTGCGATCGGGGTGGACGGGTACTGGGCCATCCGGCTTCCCCCCTCACGCGTGGCGGTGTGTCACGCCGTGGTGCCGGCCTGCGGTGCGGCAAGCTCCCCGGCAAGTGCGCGGTCGTTGCCCGGCGGAGGCAGGGGATCAAATGAAAGCCGATCACCCCGGCGAAGGCGACCGGGAGGACCGGGAACCCACAAGGCCAGCCGGTTCGGGCCGAGCTGGCGTACCCGACAGCTCCTCAGGTGACTCGCCGTTGCGGCCTTCGGGTGCCGTCTCGGCGCGTGCTGGAGCATCCCAGCACGATGAGGGGGGATCTCATCGCGTGGGCAGAGTGTCCTCGTCGGGCTTGCGCGGCCGGCTGGACCGGCTGCGATCGGCTGTTGCGTCAGGCCCGCCCCCGGGTCCGGCTCGGCCGGAGTTCTGGCGTAGTCCTCTGCGTGGGCCGTGGCTGACGGCCGTGTTCGGTCTGATTCTGCTGTTCGGCGTGAGCATCCTGTTCGTGACCGGTCTGTTGTCCTACGCCGCCTACAACCCCGATGTCTCGACCGTCAACGACCAGACCCCGAACAAGGGGCTGTTGGGCTTCTACCTGTTCACGTGGCCGACCTCACCGTACTGGGGCTATCGCCTGAACCAGGGTGTGCACGTCATCCTGGGGATCGTCCTCATCCCCGTTCTGCTGGCCAAGCTGTGGTCGGTGATTCCCAAGCTCTTCGAGTGGCCGCCCGTGCGTTCGGTCAGCCACGCACTCGAGCGGCTCTCACTGCTGTTGCTGGTGGGCGGCGCCGGATTCGAGTTCGTCACCGGCATCCTCAACGTCCAGCTCCACTACATCTTCCCCGGCTCCTTCTACGTCCTGCACTTCTACGGTGCGTGGGTGTTCATCGGCGCGTTCGTTGTCCACGTCACTTTCCGTCTGCGACGTGCTGTCGTCGCGGTGGTGAAAGGCCCGCGCGCCGAACAGCATCCGCCGCTGCCTGCCGGTGAGGTACGCGCCGTGGAGGGGATGGGCCTCATCTCCCCCCGGCCGGCAGCGCCGACGATTTCACGGCGTGGCGCCGTCTGGATGGTCGGCGCCGGGTCAGCGGCGCTGCTCGTGGTCACGATGGGGCAGAGCATCGGCGGCTGGTGGCGCAAGACCGCGCTGCTGGCCCCCCAAGGACAGAGTCCCGGCAGCGGGCCGAACGGTTTCCAGATCAACAAGACCGCTGCCTCGGTCGGAATCCGGGCCAGCGACATCGGCCCGGCCTGGCGGCTGACCGTCCGCGGCGCCGGCCGGCAGACTGTGCTCACCAAGGACGCCCTGTACGCACTGCCACGGCATGAGGCGGCCCTGCCCATCGCCTGTGTCGAGGGCTGGTCGACGACCGACCAGCAGTGGAACGGCGTCCGACTCGCCGACCTCGCCGCCCTGGTCGGCTTCACCGGGGATCTGCCCGAGGTACTGGTCGAGTCGGTCCAGCGCGGCGGATCCTTCAGCCGCGTCGTCCTGGCCGCCAACCAGGTCCGCGATGCCCGGTCCCTTCTCGCGGTCGAAGTCAACGGGGCGGTCCTCTCCCACGATCACGGATACCCCGCGCGGATCATCGTCCCCAACGCCCCCGGCGTCCACAACACCAAGTGGGTCACCCGTCTCACCTTCGGAGAGCAGGCATGAAACGCCGGCTCGCCCGCTACGGCGCCTCCCCCCTCCACCTCCTGCTGACCCTCGCCTCCTTCGCCCTCGCCCTCTACGCCGGGGTTCGCCTTCTGAACGGCGACACCCTCGGTGTCGCCATCTGGTTCGTCGGTGCCGCACTGCTCCACGACCTGGTGCTGCTGCCCGCGTACTCGGTCGCCGACCAGGTCCTGCAGCGCGCCTTCCGAGGACGCCACGGCCAGGGCCCCGGGGTCCCGTCGTCGGTAAGCGTCAACTACGTCCGGGTACCGGCATTCGTTGCGGGCATGCTGCTGCTCGCGTGGTGGCCGCTCATCCTGGGACAGGTTCCCAACTTCACGGCCTCGACGGCTCTGCCTGACGATGTGTTCCTGGGGCGCTGGCTGCTGATCACAGCAGGCTTGTTCACGGCCTCCGGGCTGTGCCTGCTGATCCGGATCCAGCGGGCTTCACAGCAGACGCGGCGGGCCGCCCGGGAGCGTCAGCAGGCGGAACGCAGGGCGAAGAAGTGACGGTTCCCGCTGGTGGTCCACTGCTCATCCACCCGCCACCGGGCCGCTTTCGCATGCCGGGCCAGCGCGTCCCGGCCGACGGTTGCCCAGGGGAAAACTCCGTTCAGAACGCGGTGGCCGCCGTGGAGGCGTACCAGGTGACGGTGGTCGACGTCTTCAGCGGACGCTTCCACCAGGGCAACCCCGTGGCCCCGTACCAGGGTGTTGACCCGCTGCAGGAGCCTGACCGGGTCGCCGCCGATACCGATGTTCCCGTCCAGGAGCAGCGCCGTGCCCCACTCGCCCTCTGAGGGAAGCGTGTCGAACACCGACCGGCACAACGCCGGCCCCCCGCGGCCCGTTGTGACATCCACCGCAGGAAGGGAGATGTCGATGCCGAGCACCTGGTGTCCCCGGCCGGTGAGGGCCTCGACGAGCCTGCCCGGCCCGCACCCGATGTCAGCAGCGGCGTACGACGCTCATGTCGCAGGAGTCCGCGGGTGCCCGCCAGCGGCAGATGTCCAGCGGCAATACCCATCCGGTGCTGTCACACAGGGACACTTCTCCGTGCCCCGTTGCCAGGGCCCGCGTGTAGCCGGGGCTGTTCCAGTTCTCCACCGCACCGTCGGGTACGACACGGCCGGCTTCCGCGTCAGCTGCCACAGACGTTCTCTCCACAGGGCTGAGCCAGACGCCCGGGCAGCTGGCAACGTGATGTCGGGGGATCACCAGGCCCCACGATCCGACCGCGATGGACCGCCGTCCAGCCACGAGCGCCATCCGGAGCAACCCCGCCCCGTGTCTCCCGTCGACAGCAGCTGGGAACACGGGGCCTGGTGCCTGGCCAAAGCAGCCGAGGTGCGGTGGGGCCGCCCCCAAGCGGCCCCACCGGGAAGTCGGCTGCGGGGTATCACTGCTGGTTCAGCGGCAGGGCGATGTCGGTGACCTGCTGCCCCTTGGGGAACATGCCCCGGCTGCCGGCCTGCCCGTTGAGCAGGTTGATCTCGTACAGGCCATAGCCGCTGCCAGCATCGATGGCGGCGAAGCCCTTGTTCGTGCCGTTCTTGGCGTTGTAGTAGATGTCCAATCCGGCGTCCAGGGCAGCGTTGACGCCGAGGTTGCCGGTGGGGGCGAGGGTGCCCGCGTTGGCAGGGGACTGCAGCGAGATCCGGTCCGCCATCGTGTCCAGGTCGAACAGCGTGGTGGCCGTGGCGGCATCCAGGTCGTTGTTCGTGTAGGCAGCGCCGGTGACACCCATCGCGGTCGAGGGCGGGGTGGTGGGGTTGGTCAGCATGCCGTCGACGATGGTGGGGGCGACGTTGTCGTCGACGTTGTGGCGCAGGTTCTGCCCCGTGTCCGAGATGACCCGCAGACGGTTCGCGGCCGGGTTGAAGTCGACCCCGAACCGCATCCCCGACAGGGCCACGGTCAGCTGGGAGACCTTCATCGCCTTCGCGTTGTCGGTGTTCAGGGTGTAGATACCGCCCTTGTCACCGACTCCGTACAGCATCTCGTTCTGGACCCGGAAGTCGATCCCGACGAGCTTGGTGTCACCCATCAGGCCGGACACCTTGCCCAGCGCCCAGGTCTTCGACGGCTTCTCCACATCGAACTCCACCAGCCGCTGGTCGGAGGTGAGCCCGATCGCGGCAAGCCCGTGCCGCTCCATGGCCGGGCGCGGGTCCTGCGGGGTGTCTGTGTCGGAACCCGCCGCCAGGGCGGGGGCCGCGCAGACAGCGGCGAGGACGGCGGAGAAAACGATGACAGTGCTGCGAGTACGCATGATCACCTTTCACAGACGGGTGGGCTTGTGACCCCGACCAGGGTGGGGTCAGGGTCCGCGCGTACTTCGGAGCCAACCCGCACCCGGACGTGACCGTGACGAAGACTCCACTCCAACGGCGCAAGGCAGACAACGACATCTGCTGATCAGTCCCATTCACGCTCGGGGACCAAGATCCTCAGCTAGGCCGTACCCGCCCACTGGGAGTACGGGGGCTGAAGGCGCCATCGGTGTGGAAGACGCTCAGCAGCCGCTCCAGGCAGTGCGGCACCCCGTGGAGCCGCAGCTCGGTGCCGTGTGTCTTGGCCAGCCGGGCAGCGGACAGAAGCGCACTCATCCCGATGCAGTCGCAGAACGTCAGACGCGCAAGATCCACCCGGGTGTGCGCGTACACGGCGACGGCCTGGTGGAGGGCGGCTCTCAGATCCGGGGCGGTGGCCACGTCCAGCTCGCCGGCGACAGTCACCTCACAGCTGCCGGGCCCGCAGTGTCGGACCTCGACCTGGAATGTGTCGTACACCGTCCCTCCTCAGCGGGCCACTGTGTCTGTAATTCCAGGAAACGCCGCATATGGCGAGGATGTCCAGGGGCTGCGAAACCACGGGATCGACCCCGTAGTCGTGTAAAAGTACGAATCTGTTTGGCTTGGTGCGGCCGCTGGAGAGGGGGCGCGACGCATCGTGACGGACGTGTGCCGTCGGCGGCCTGCGTGGCCGATGCCGCACAGGTCTGCACCTCGCATCATCCGGCGGGCGCCGACATCACATGGCGAGTGTGCATTATCTTCCCGCGCAGCCGGCCGGGCGGTCCTGAAGGCTGGCCCTGATGGCGCAGGGCTCGTCGCTCCAATGGCGTCACTTCCAGCCTTGAAGGCGGTGACAAGGCGTGATTGCCTGGGCGCTCGGGCACTCTTGCGGCAGGCGGTACGGGCAAAGCTCCTCCGTCGTCGGGCTGTGGCAGCGGCAGCTGCCTCTTCTCCTGCCACAGCCCGACCACCGCGCGGTGTGAGGTTCCCCCGGGATGCGGAGGGTGGTGACAGTGGGTCAGATGGGACTCATGAGAGGAACCCAGACGATGCCTGCACCGAGAAAATTCCCGCTGGAGTTGCGTGAGCGTGCGGTACGGATGTACCGCACCGCCGACCCGAAGCCGCAGATCAAGAAGCTGGGCGCCGATCTCGGGGTGCATCCCGAGGCCCTGCGTACCTGGATTCGGCAGGCCGAGGCGGACGTCGGCGAGCGTGACGACCGGCCCACCACCGCCGAGCGCGAGGAACTCGCGGCCCTGCGCAAAGAGAACGCCCAGCTCAAGCGGGCGAACGAGATCCTGCGGACCGCCTCGGCCTTTTCCGCCGCACAGCTCGACCCGACCCGGCCCAGGTGACGGCGCTCTTTACCGAGCACCCGCACCTGGAGGTCGAGCCCACTCTCCGGGAACTGCACATCGCCTCCTCCACCCACTACCGCTGGCGCCACGCCGAGAAGGAGCCCTGCGAACAGCGACGGCAGGAAGCGGAGCTGACCGAGCAGATCACCCGGATCCACACCGAATCCGGCGGGATCTACGGCTCCCCACGCGTCCACGCCGTCCTCAAACGCGAGGGCGTCCACGTCGGCCGCAAGCGCGTCGAGCGATTGATGCGCGAGGCCGATCTCGCGGGCATCAGCCCGCGCCGCACAGGCTTCACGCGCCGGGACCCGAAGGCCACCATGGCCCCGGACCTGGTCGAGCGCGACTTCACCGCCCCCGCGCCGAACCGGTTGTGGGTCACCGACCTGACGATGATCTCGACCAGCGAGGGGCCGCTGTGGCTCTCCGCGATCCCCGACGCGTTCTCCCGCCGGGTGGTCGCCTGGGAGACCTCCGCCCGCGCGGACGCCGACTTGGTCCTCTCCTCCCTGGAGTACGCACTGGCCAGCCGCCAGATCGAGCCCGGCCGGCTCATCCACCACGCCGACCACAGCTGCCAAGGCGGATTCAATTGGTCGTCGCAACACCCTGATCTCGGAGGTGTGCGGCGTGGCTACGGCGGAATGGAGTTTGAAGACCAGCGATGTTCCGGAGGGGAGGCGTCGACAGTGGCGTGCTGACCGTGCGTTGCGGCCGGCTATGCGTTCGCCGGGGCGGCCTGATCCCTCTCGGGTCGTGCAGCGCCAGTTTTGGCGGCTGATCGCCACGGGGGTCACGACGGTGGAGGCGTCGCTGGCGGTCGGCGTGTCATGGCCGGTGGGCGCGAGGTGGTTTCGTCACGCTGGCGGCATGCCTCCGATCACGTTGGCCGAGCCCTCGGGCCGCTACCTGACGTTCGAGGAGCGCGAGGAGATCGCGATCCTCAGGGCGACGGACAAGGGCGTGCGCGAGATCGCCCGCGCTCTGGGGCGTGACCCGGGGACGATCTCTCGGGAACTGCGCCGCAACGCCGCCACGCGCGCCGGCAAGCAGGAGTACCGCGCGACGGTCGCGCAGTGGAAGGCCCAGCAGGCGGCCAAACGTCCGAAGAGCGCGAAGCTCCTGGGCAACGACCCGTTGCGTGAGTACGTGCAGGAGCGGCTGGCCGGGAACGTCCGCCGGCCTGACGGGACAGTCGTCGCGGGGCCGCAGGCACCTGAGTGGAAAGGGCTGAACAAGCCGCACCGGCAGGACAGACGATGGGCGATGGCATGGAGCCCGGAACAGATCTCGCACCGGCTCCCTGTCGACTTCCCCGAGGATGAGTCCATGCGTATCAGTCATGAGGCGATCTACCAGGCACTGTTCATCGAGGGCCGTGGCGCGCTCAAGCGGGAACTGGTCACGTGCCTGCGCACTGGCCGGGCGCTGCGGGCTCCCCGAGCGCGGTCGCAGAACAAGCCGCAGGGGCATGTCACCGCGGACGTCGTCCTCAGCGAACGCCCCGCCGAGGCCGGGGACCGTGCGGCCCCGGGACACTGGGAGGGCGACTTGATCATCGGGACGGGCCGCTCCGCGATCGGCACGCTCGTCGAGCGCAGCAGCCGCTCCACGCTCCTGGTGCACCTGCCCCGGCTCGAGGGCTGGGGCGAGAATCCGCCCGTGAAGAGCGGCCCCTCGCTCGGGGGCTACGGCGCGATCGCGATGAACACGGCACTCACCACGTCGATGACGCAGTTGCCCGAGCAGCTGCGCAAGACCCTCACCTGGGACCGGGGGAAGGAACTCTCCGGTCATGCCCAGTTCGCTCTCGACACCGGGACGAAAGTGTTCTTCGCCGATCCGCACTCGCCCTGGCAGCGACCGACGAACGAGAACACGAACGGGCTACTGCGCCAGTACTTCCCCAAGGGAACCGACCTGGCCAGATGGTCTGCCGAGGACCTCGAGGCCATCGCCCTGGCGATCAACAATCGACCCCGCAAAGTTCTCGGCTGGAAGACTCCCGCCGAGGTCTTCGGTGAGCAGCTACTCTCGATCCAAGAAGCCGGTGTTGCAACGACTGGTTGAACTCGCCCAATACACGTCTGTGAAGCTCACGACACGCCTGGTCAGAGCGGGGATCGAGGCGTCCATGGGCTCAGTCGGCGACAGTTACGACAACGCTCTCGCCGAGAATCTCTGGATGATCATCAAGACCGAATGCGTCCGTGGTCGCGTCTTCGCCACCCGGGCCGAGGCCAACCTCGCGCTCTTCGAGTACATCGACGGCTTCTACAACAGCCGACGCATCCAGAAGCGGCTCGGCTACCTCAGCCCCATCGAGTTCGAGGAGCGGCACTACACCAACCGAGCGAACCGAACAAGCGAACCTCAATACCCGTCACCCCGCCCTGAACAGCTGATCAGCACCACCCGCACGCCGGGGGAACCTCAGGTGAACGCGGACAGGAACCGTTGTGCCCCGCCTGGGCTGCGGAAGCCTTTCATCGCGTGTTCACGCTGGCGGGTGGGCTGATGTGAGTTCCGCCCGGTTGTTCAGGCCCTCGTGGGAACGGTGTTCCACCGAGGGCATCACCTCACGGTGCGCGGCACCGTAGGAGCGGAGTTTGTCCGTCACGATCACCCTTGGCACCTGCCCGGTGGCGGTGAGGAGCCGGCGGAAGAAGCGCCTGGCCGCCTCCTTGTCGCGACGGTTCTGGACGAGGATGTCGAGTACGTCGCCGTCGGCGTCGACGGCCCGCCACAGGTACTTCTGCGGGCCGTTGATCTTGATGAAGACCTCGTCCAGGTGCCACTTAGGGCCTGCCGCGAATCAACACGCTGGTTTGATCTTCTGGGGGCTGGTGATGCCTTTCCTGTCGGTGTAGCGGTAGAGGTCTTCGAGGGTTCGTGGCCGGGTTCGGGCTGGTGGGATGGCGGTTCCGTCTTCGTTCAGGAGTCGGCGGAGGTCGCGCATGCGGCGGCCGCGTACCCGCTGGACGGTGCAGCAGTGGTGTTCATGTTCCCAGGCCGGGACCCGGACCCTGGCCGGCCGCCGCTGCTCGCCTGGGGCGCCTGCGGGTTCTTCCAGGGGAGAACCGCGCCAGCGTCTGCGTGACCTCGTGCCTGGCCCGATCGCTTGCCCGGAATACTGTGGGGCGCGTATATGGTGGCAGCGTAGTAGTTTCGAGCTACGGCACTCCGAACGATCAGATTTTGGTCGATCCGCTGCGCTGCCCCAGGTGGATAGGCTTGCGGCACCCAGCGAGGAGACGACGATATGAGTGCACAGCCGGTCCATGACGGACCACGGCAGTCGGGGATCCCTCCCATGCCGGAGCGAACCCCCAGAGCCCTGCGTATGGCGATCGCGGAGCACGCGCCGAAGCTTCTCGTCGAGTTCGACCGACATTGGCGGCGCGATATCGCCGATGCCTACGACCTGGTGCCGGTTCCTGCCTTCTTGGCCCGTTGGTGGGGCGAGTACGCGCTGGCACGCGACTCCCGGCTTGAGGCCGAGGTGCACGCTCTTGAGGACGCGGCCGGCGAGGAGCCGGACTACGCCCGGGCCAAGGAGATGATCGAAGAGGCCGGACGGCTTAGGCGATCGGCAGCCAAGGCGGAACCCGGGCAGTGAGGGGCGAATTCATGGGTCCGCCATGGCAGGCCGACTGGTCGAAGGAAGCCGAAGAGACTCGGGATACTCTCCCCGCGGATGGCCGCGAGGCGCTCCTGGCCGCACGTGCCGAACTCGTCACCACGAAGGACCCGTACTTCCGGGGGATCGACAGCGACCTTGATCTTCCGTCGAGCATGAACGTGGAACCGGTGCAGTCCACCCGGCCCGGCGGGATGCACGTTTTATACTTCGGCCGTGGGCGGGGGTGGCTGCGCTACCACTTCACTCCTCGTTCCCCCGATCCGCAGATCGTGATCGACGAGGTGTTCTGGCAGTAGCCGCGGCAGCACAGCCGACCCCGTTCCCGAGACTTGGGGGCGCGGGGCGCTGTGCCCGGAGTACGGCTGTTGGCGGCCCAGCTCGTAGACGGATGGACCCTCTTCGTGGGGTGCTGCGCCGTGTCCCGGTTCGCTTGCTGCTACCCGTCGTCCTCCCTTCCATGAACCGTTCGTCGGCTCCGCCCTGGTTGCGGGTCCGCCGCGGCAGCGCATCGGCCGGCGCCCTCCCCTCCCTATCACGGCGGAGACTGAGGTTGCGCGGCATGCCAGGCTGTCCAGAGCTCGGCGCGCAGTCGGCCACGGTCGGGGACGTTGTGGCCTTGGTCCCGGGCCCAGGCGCGGACTTCCGAGACGCTTGGCCGCCCTGCCGGCCCGGCCTGAACCGGGGCGGCCTGGGCGGGCGGGCTGTCCGAGGTGGCTCGTGTTGGTGCGGTCCTGAGGGTGAAGCCCTTGCGTTCCAGAACACGCCGCCGGTAGTGGTGCATGCTCTCCAGCCGGGAGACCTCAGAGTCAACGTAGTCGTGGACCTCCACGTCCGCCTTCCCCGTCGCCAGTTCACCGGATCTCTCCCCGGATGCCCCGGGCTTCAGCCCGGGGAGGAATGGGTCCTTGGGGCGGAGCCGCGTAGCGGCGGAGTCCGTTGCACATCTGCTCTGACCTGCGTGTGGACGCTCACGTAATTCGGCTCTGTCGGGGATCTTGTGATGTCGCAGGGTCACGGGGCGAGGAGTACGCGTTGGCGTAGGAGGTCAAGGTCTGGCTCGTAGGACCGAGTCCCGGCGGGCCAGGCCGGCGAGGATGTCGGTCCGGGATGAGAGCGTTTCCCCTATGGCCGACACAGACGAAGCAGAAACCGACGTTGAGCATGCCGTCATCGCTCACTACCGACTGGCCGACGCCGGCCTCGGTGATCCAAGCCAACGGGAGGCCGTCCGCCAGGCTCAGTCCCTGCTGACCGAGGCGATCGAGCAAGCCGACGTCGGCGAGTTCGACGGAAACGAGTACGGAGGCGGCGAGGTCGTCCTCTACGCGTACGGACCGGACGCCGACGCACTCTTCGCTGTCATGGCCCCCATCCTGAACGACCTGCCGTTCCGGCCGGCGCACGTCGTCCTGCGCTATGGCTCCGTCGATGACCCATCGGCTGCGGAGCATCGCGTCGACCTCTGACGAAGCGAGTCACCAGCTCCCAGCTAGACGGGCCCCTGGGGCAAAATCGGGCTCTGCCAGGGATCGTGTGATGTCGCCGGGTTATGGGCCGAGGAGTACGCGTTGGCGTAGGAGGTCGAGGTTGGCTCGGCCGTAGGCCATGCGCTTGATGAGTTTGACGCGGGTGACGTGGCCCTCGACCTGGCCGGAGCTCCACGGTGTTGAGAGACCTGCAGTGACGGCGTCGAAGTCGCGTCGCAGGCCGCTGACCAGCGAGTGGAGGGCTGGGAGGTCGTCAGCAAGGACTCGCTCCATCCAATCGGGAAGTTGGTCTCCGCGGAGGTGGTGGAGCATTTCGGCGAAGTCGTGGACGTGTCGTGCGGCGGCGTCGAGGTGAGGGCAGGCCGTACGGATCTCCTTCAGTTCCGCGGCGTCGGCGGCCGCGAGGTGCTGGGGGTTCGTCATGATCCAGCGGACGACGCGTCGCGTCTTGGGCGTCGGCCTGGGCCGCGGCCGGGAGACCGGCTGCTGCTTCCGTCCTGGTTGTCGGGGAGGCCTGAAGGCGCGGAAGTAACGGCGGAGGCACTGGACGCTCCCGGTGAATCCGCGCTCGCGCAGTTCCCGGTGAAGCTGGGGAATGTCGCGGCAGCCCTCCAGCCAGCGGGCGTGGAGGTGGGGTTTGTGCTCGTCCAGCACGGACAGCCTTCCGGTGGCTTTAGCCAGGAGTTCGTCGAGGCTGGCGGCGCGGGCGAAGCGGCGGACGGTGGAGTGGTCCAGCCGCAGTGTCCGGCCGATTGCCGCCAGGGACTTTCCCTCGGCCAGCAGTGCCTGGACCGCTGCGTATCTCTCGGTGGTGCGGGCCACCAGGCGCCGGGGTTGGCCGCTGACGTCGAGCGTGCCGTCCGGTGGGACGAACGGCACGGCCACCGGCCTGGACGGCTCCGGCGTGACCAGGTCCCTCGCGGTCGCCTCCGCCATGACCGGGGTCGCCGCGAACGCGGCCTGGATGCACCCGTGGTGGGATCCGACCGTTCTTTCCACCGCATCCGCGAGGTTCCGCCACAGATGCCAGGCGTCGGCGACCTGCATCGCCTGCGGGGCACCGGTTCGGGCTCCTTCCGCGTAGGCGCCGGCCCGGTCCCGGCAGATCACCTCCACTTCCGGGTGGCGGCGAAGCCATGCGGCCAGCGGCGCAGCGTCCCGGCCGGGCAAGACATCGACCGGGCGGCGGGCTTCCAAGTCAACGAGAATCGTCGCGTAGGAGTCGCCCTTGCGCAGAGCGAAGTCGTCCACTCCCAGGAATCTGACGGCGCCAACTGATGGCTGCGGAACCGAGCGGAGCAGGTCCAGCAGCGCGTCCTTGGCGATTCGGATCCCGAGGGCGGCGGCAAGGCGGGCGCCGGGGCGGCCTGCCAGGCACAGAGCGATCGAGGCGAGCATCGACCGCAGCACCTGCGTCTGCCGGGCATGCGGTCTGGTCAGCCCCTCGATCTGCTCGGCGAACGTCACGGCCTGGCATCGGCTGCTCAGGCACTTGAACCGGCGCACGGTCAGCTCGATCACCACAGGGCTGCCGGCCACGGGCGCGTCGCCGAGCCGGCGGACGTACCGGCCGTGCACCCGCAACGACGGCATACCGCACCCCGGGCATCTCACCGGCAACGTCTGGCACCCCGCGCGAAGCGTGATGACCCCGGCCGTTCGCTTGATCGATTCGATGACAACACCGGACAGATGCGGCAACAACCGCCCCAACACCCCTGAACCGCACACCCGGAGACTGCCCAGCTCAGCCCTGCGACATCACAAGATCCCCGACAGAGCCGAAAAACATGAACGCTCACACTGCGCTCTCTTTCGTTGTCAGTGGGGGTGGTTAGGTTGGGGGCATGCTGGCTGCAGCGATGGAGGATGGGGATTCCGGGCATGCCCGGTACACCTTCCGGCTTCGTGTGTCGTCTACCGCGCTTGCCCGGCTTGAGGCGGAGTGGGCGCGGTGCCGGTGGGTGTGGAACGAGTGCGTGGCGATGTCCCGCAAGGTCCACGCGCACAACAAGACGGCCGGCGAGAAGGTGACGTGTGGTCCGTCGCAGCTCGACAAGCTACTGACCGGGGCCCGATGCTCGATGGCGTGGCTGCGTGAGGGCAGCAGCGTTGCGCAGCAGCAGATCATCCGCGACTTCGCCACGTCCCGGGCGAAGGCGCTCAAGGACATCAAGGCCCGGCTGCCGATGCGGCAGCGCGCCGGGATGCCGAAGTACAAGAAGAAGCACATGACGGACCCCACGCTCAACTACACGCGGCGTGGTTTCCGGTTGAAGGACGGGCGTCTCTACCTCGCCGGTGGCGTCGCCGTGACTGTGGTGTGGTCGCGGGTTCTGCCCGGGCCTCCGTCGTCGGTGCGTGTCTACCGCGACAGCCTCGGCCACTGGTACGCAAGCTTCGTCGCCCCTGCGACCGCCGAGCCACTGCCCGCCACCGGCTCGGTGATCGGTATCGACTGGGGGGTGAGGGAGATCGCGACCACCACGTCCGACGACCACGACCTGCCCCACGCCCAGTACGGCCAGAAGGCCGCCGGCCGCCTCGCGCACTACCAGCGGATGATGGCCCGCCGCCGCGCACCCAGGGGCAAGGCCCAGTCGAGGGGCTACCGTCAGGCGCGGCGGCAGTCCGCGAAGGTGCAGAAGAAGATCGCCCGGCAGCGTCAGGACACCGCCCGCAAGTGGGCCAAGAAGGTGGTCCGCGATCATGAGGCGCTCGCCGTCGAGGACTTCAAGGTGAAGTTCCTCGCCAAGTCCACCATGGCCCGCAAAGCGGCCGACGCCGCGATCGGCGCAACGAAGGCGGCCCTGATCGAGATGGGCCGCAAGCACGGTCGTGCCGTGCACCTTGTCCACCCCGCGCACACCACCATGGACTGCGCGCAGTGCGGAGCGAGAACCAAGCACGCACTACCTCTCTCGGAACGAACCTACTCGTGCACCGTGTGCGGAGCCGTGTCCCCCAGGGACAAGAACTCCGCACACGTGATGCTCGTCCGGGCTGGTCTCAACCCGGTTGGTGCTGATCGTGCAAGAGCTGACGGACCGCCGGTCCACAGCCGACGTGAGCCAGGAATCCCCGCCCTCTAGGGAGGGGAGGATTCAAGCATGACCCGGCCGACCTGCTGGATGCTCTTGCCCTTGAACTTGAACGGGCTGACGAGGAAGAGGGCATCGAGCCGAGGGGCGTCAAATCCCTCGCCGGCCACTTTGTCGATGGCCAGGAGGACGAGCGGTGTGCCGTCGTCGGTGTCCAGCGCGGTGCGGACCACGCTGCGCTCCGCCGACGCGAGGCCACCGTGCAGCAGCATCGGGGTGACGCCGCGGGCGCGGAGGGCTTCGTCCAGGCGATGGAGATGTTCGATGCGGTTGCTCAAAGCGAGGCTGTGGCGCCCGCGCCGCGCGGCGTCGGCGATGTCAGAAGCGATCAGGGCGTTGCGGTCCGGGTCGGTGGCGAGTTCTCCGTACAGGGCCTGGAAGGAGACACCGTCGCTGCCGACCTCGTTGGTGGTGAAGTCGGTTCGGTGCACGATCAGGTGCTTGACGAAGGTGGTCTGGTCGGGGATCTCGTGGCGGATCGGGCCGCACTGCATGGTGATGACCGCGTCCATCTGGTCCGCCCGGTAGGGCGTCGCCGACAGCCCTCGCCACAGCCGCACCGGCACGTCGTTGACCGCGGCGGCAGCCGACGGCGCGCCGATTGTGTGGCACTCGTCGACGATGACCAGTCCGTAGGCGTCCAGGAGTCCGGCGAGGGCGTTGCGATGGGACAGGCTCTGCAGCATGAACAGGTCCACGACACCACCGCGGCGGTCCTTGCTGCCGCCCAGTGACCCGACGGCTTGCCCGTCGCCGAGCTCGAGGAAGGTATCCAGGCGCTGGCGCCACTGGGCGAGCAGCTCGGCCTTGTTCACGATGATCGCGGCAGGCTGTCCGACTTCGGCGATCATCGCGCAGGCCAGGACCGTTTTGCCGGTGCCGGGCGGGGCGACCAGCACTCCGGTCGGGTGGCCCCGCAGCGCGGCGAGTGCCTCATTTTGAACGGGTGTCAGCACTCCAGTGAAGATTGCGGAGATCGGCTCTTGGATGGGCAGTTCATCGGTGACCTGGAGTGTCCCGTGGGCGGAGGCGACCAGCGCCGCCGTTTCATCGCGCAGGCCCCGGGGCAGCCGCAGCCACATCGGGTCGATCGCATCGAAGCAGGTCACGAACCGGGGTGTGCCGAACGTCGAGTAGCGCAGGGCCTGCTTCTTGTAGAAGGCCGGGTTGTGGAGGCTCGCCAGGTGCTTGAGCGCCGCAAGTAGCGGCGCGGGCAGACCTGCCGTGGCCACTGACAGCATGGCCCCGAGCCTGGCCTCGACGGTCTCGGGTGCCTTGCCCAGGGCCCCGCGTCGTGGTTTGGGCGGCAGGGCAGCGGTCGTGGGGGCCGGGCCGATCTCCACCGGGCCGAGATCCTCGACCAGACACTCGACCTCTGCGGGGGTAAGACGCCGGATCTGGGAGAGGTAGGCGAACTGGTCCGCGAAGGGCTCCCATGTCGCCGGGTCGAGGAAGAGCGTGGTGCCGCGCTGGCGTCGCAGACCGTTCAGCGGCAGCGCGATCAGGTTTCCGAAACTGGCGTCCCCTTGGGCCTTCGTCGGCAGCAGGTCCTGGGCGTTCCGTGATACTTGAGCGTGTTCAAGGGGTCAGGGAGGCGTGCAGTGAGTGGCTGGCGGTTGGTGTTCGTGCGGGACCCAGAGCAGTGGGGGCCGGAGCCAGAGGAAGGAGTTCTGGGTATCCAGGACTTGAAGGTGGCGGTTGGGCGGGTGGGTCTTCGCCCCGGCGATCCGGTGTTCGTTCGGCCTGATTTCCGCGTGGATCCGGATCTGCTGGATTTCGTGATATCCCGAGATTTCCGGAAGGCCCGGTCAACAAGGAAGAACTACGGGACTGATATCAGGTTGCTACTGGATTGGTTGTGGAGTCGAGGGCTGGCGTGGTGGCAGGCGGCCGAGGAGGACCTGGACGCTTATCGGGAATTCCGATGCTCGTCACCATTGAATCCGCGCCGGATCGGTGGGGATAAATGGGACCGTGAGGCCGCCGCGTTCACGCTGCTGTACAAGTGGGCGAAGGTGGACCCGCTGCCGATCGACGCGGGCCGGCGCGAGCACCGGGCGGCGAACGCCCGCCAGCGGAACGTGCACTGGTTGACGCCGCGGACCTGGCGGCTGTGGATGGACCTGGGGCTGCGGGGCCTGCAGGTGGACGGGTCGCGTCGGCACGGGTGGGACGGGCGGACCGAGCTGCGGAACACGGCGTTCGTGCAGCTGCAGCTGAGTTCGGGGCTGCGTCGGCAGGAGGGCAGTGGGCTGCTCACGTTCGAGCTGCCGGACCAGAAATTGGGGCGGGGCCTTTACCTGCACGGGACGGTGCCGTGGGCACTGACGAGGTCGAAGGCGAGTCGGGTGTTCTATGCGCGGGTGGATGCGCTGCAGCAGGTGACCGCGTACCGGGAGTCGGAGCGGGCGTGGGTGATTCGCCAGGCTCAGCGCAAGGGCCGCTACGACGCCCTGCCGATTCGGCTGGTCACCGAGTTGACGCGGGGCTCGAAGCCGGTGGTGAAGTGGGTGGACCGGGACGGGGTGGCCGGTCAGCGGGAGTTGGGGGCGCTGGACTGGGAGGAGCGGCAGTGGCTGTTCACCGAGGGGCCGGACGGGCCGGAGCCGCTGTGGCTATGGCTGACCGAGGAGGGCATGCCGATGCTGCCCGACCGGTGGAACGCCGTGTTCCGGCTGGCCAACCTGCGATGCGAGGAAGCGCTGCTGACCGCGCAGGAGCTCGAGGTGCCGCGGCACCTGCGAACCGCTGAGGCCCGCGGCCGGGTCCCCTATGCCACGCCCAAGATGACCAGGCACTCTTTCGCACTGCACATGCTGGTGGTGCTGAACGACCTGGTGGACCGGAAGTACGGGCTGTCGCCAGCGGAGCGGCGTGACTTCGCCACGTTGTACGGAGATCCGTGGTGGCTGGTGCGGGATTTGTTGGGCCACGTGGACGTCGAGACCACCAAGACCCACTACCTTTCGCCGGTCCAGCACCTACGACTGGAGTCGATTCTCGCGTTCGACGATCCGGACCAGAAGCCGGACGCCGCCGATACGGGCGGGTCGGAGGCGCGAGTGACGAGCCTGTTCGCGCGTCTGGCGAAGGAGACCTCGGGGATTCAGGACCTGGACGCTCTGATGGATCGGCACCCGTCGCCTGAGGAGGTGCCGGCGTGAGTCCCCGCGGCCGCAAGGCGGTGCTGCCGCCGGCGGCCTTCCAGGCCACCGCCCGTATCGACCCGACCGGCCTGCAGGTCACCGTGGTGAACAGCCGCGGGGTCGCGAAGGTCTTCGACTTCGCCGACTTGCTGGTGCCCGGGCCGATGCAGCTCTCCCTGGCCCGCGTGTTCGCTCGCCAGTCCGCGAACTGGAACTCCCACATCAGCGGGGACAACACCTGGAAGGCGCTGGAGGCGTTCGCCGCCTTTCTGAGGGACCAGGGCCAGCCCGCGATGGACTTGGACGAGGTGTCCGCGCCGCTGCTGAAACTCCTTCGGCAGAACTTCCAGCAGGCCGCTGGGACCAGCCAACACCTCGCCCATCTGCGGCGGCTGCTGAAGCGCGATCCACGGCTGAACCAGGGGCTGGCCGCCGAGGAGCTCGCCCGCCCGGTCAAGCTCTGGAAGTCGACCAGGAAGTCGATGGCCACGGACGAACACCAGAAGGTGAAGCTTGCAGCCCAGGCACAGTTCCGGTCGGCACTGCTCAGGATCCGCGAGAACACCGAGCACCTTGAGCGCTACCGTTCCGGCGAGCTGACCGACGGCAGTCGCGAGTGGAAGGTCGGACGGATCCTGGAGCACCTCGCCGCCACCGGCGACGTCCCCCGGGTGACCTGCCCAGGTGGCTCGGTCGTGGTGGCCGATCCCGGGTTGCTCGGTGGGGGGAGCCAACTGCACACCTGGGGCCGCCTGTTCCCGACCTGGTCCGAGGTGATCGCCCTGGCGGTGCTGATGACCAATCAGTGGAGCTGGAACCTGTCGATGTATGACCGGGTGCCGACCCCGGTGCGGACACCATCAGCCGGGGAGACCAGCACAATTACCTACCAGGTCCAGGTCGAGAAGCACCGCGCCGGCGTCGGGCGCTGGTGGGACACGGTCAACATCACCGACTCTGGCGCGGACTCCGACGGACGCTTGATCACACAGGCGCTGGAAGCCACCGCCCATGGCCGTGCCCTCGCTGCCCACCTGGCCCCGGGCACAGACCTGCTCATGGTTCACCGCGCCCACCAACGCGGCCGGGGGCACAAGGACGGGGACCGTCCCCCTCCGATATGGCCGCTCGGCTTCGGCATCACCCCGAGCGCTGCGGACACATGGCGGAGACGGCACGCCCTGCCGCGATCGCCGTTCCAGGGGCTGCGTCGCACTGTCGTCATCGACGAGGGCAAGCCGCTGCAGCACAAGCAGGGCACGCACGAGAGCACCTACGTCCTGCCCGACGAGCGGGTGCAGAAGGACTCGCGGAAGATCATCGCGGCCGGTGCGGAGGAAGCCCTTCAGCAGGCTCGCGATGTGACCTTCAAGGGGCAGCTGTCCGACGCCCCAGATCCCGGCCACGCGGAGACCGCCACCTCCGACTGCTCTGATTCCGAGACCGGCCCCTCGCCTATCCCCGGTGGTGGCTGCGGTGCTGGCTTCATGGCCTGCCTGGCCTGCGAGAACTCCCGAGTCCACGACGGCCACCACCCCCGCCTGGCCCTCTTGCGCCGGGGCCTCACGTCCCTCCAGGGCGCGCTGCCAGGCCAGCACTGGGTGGGCACCTGGGACACACCGATGCTCCGCCTGGAGAACCTTCGCGAGCGCGTCGGCCCCATCGCATTCGACGGCGCCCTGCGCAAGGCGACCGACCGCGACCGCATGATCGTTAACCACCTACTCAAGGGGGACCTCGCCTGATGACCAGCCCCGCCCTCATCGCTCTCGGCGACCCGTACGTGCTGCGGGCCCCGCGCCCCGACGACCTGGTGATCCAATCGCGCTGGATCAGTCCGACCAACACCCGGCCCAACAGCCGGGTCGGCGACGACGTCTGGTCACTTGGCCCGCTTATCGACCAGCCCGGCAAGAACATCAACCGGATCCACTGGAAGAAGAACTGCCCAGCTGAGAAGCCGTTGTCTTACCGGATGTGATCGTTGAGTTTCTGCTGGTCAGCATGGTTTCGGTCGGGTGAGGGATGCTCTCGACGTTCTGTTTCCGCTTGATCGTCGAGGGGTGTGCGGTGGCGTCGATG
>NZ_JBWJVM010000108.1:0-25903 GCF_056428985.1 Streptomyces sp. CA189
GCCCCGGGCGAGGTCCGGGGCGCAGCCCCGGGCGAGGTCCGGGGCGCAGCCCCGGGGAACGGGGGAAGGGCGGGTAGGGGACTTCCCCCGCGGGAGCCGGACCGGGGCGCCCGCTGGTGTCGAGGTCGATCCCGAACGGCTGGACTTCCCCCGCGGGAACCGGGCCGGGAGCGGGCCCCGGCCGGACCTGACCCCCGGCCCGCGCCCCGCCCGGGCCCCCGCCCCCGCCGGGTCAGCCGAGGAGCGTCGACTTCAGCGCGATCGCCGGGTCGGCGACCTTCGCCGGGTCCACGGGGGCGCCCGACTCGATGAGGCGGCGGCCCTGGGCCAGGTCGCGCGGGCGGCCCACCGCGAGCACCGCGGCCAGCCGGCCCTCCCGCAGCCAGCACACCGACCAGGTGTCGGCCGCCGGGTCGCCCCGCCACAGCAGTGCGTCCGCGTCGGCGTGGTGGCCCGCGTACTGCACGAAGCGGCCGAACTGCTCCGACCAGAAGTACGGGACCGGGTCGTAGACCTGCTCCCCGGAGCCCCCGGCCACGATGTCCGCCGCCACCACCCGCGGCCCCTGGAGCGCGTTGTCCCAGTGGTGCACCAGCAGCCGGGACCCGTAGCGCCCCGACGGGAAGGAGGCGCAGTCCCCCACGGCGTACACCCCGGGCACCGAGGTGCGCAGCCGCTCGTCGGCGACCACCGCCCCGTCCGCACCGAGGTCCACGCCGGATCCGGCCAGCCATCCGGTGGCCGGCCGGGCGCCGATGCCCACCACCACCGCCCCGGCCGGCAGCGCCCGCCCGTCGGCCAGCAGGACCCGGCCCGGCTCCACGGAGGCCACCCGCGCGCCCGTCAGCAGCTCGGCGCCCGCCTGGGCGTACCACCGCCCCATCGGCTCGGCGACCTCCGCCGGCAGCGCGCCCGCCAGCACCCGGTCGGCCGCCTCGACCACCGTCACCGCGCAGCCCGCCTCGCGGGCGGCCGTGGCGAATTCCGCGCCGATCCACCCGGCGCCGACCACCACCACCGCCGAGCCGGCCGCCAGGACGGGCCGCAGCCGGGCCGCGTCGTCCAGGGTGCGCAGCAGGTGCACCCCGGGGACGCCCTCCGCGCCGGGCAGGGTCAGCGGGAGGGCGCCGGTGGCCAGCACGAGGACCTCGTACGGGACCGGGCCCGCCTCGGTGTCCACCTCCCGGTCGGCGGCCCGCAGCCCGGTGACCTCGACCCCCAGCCGGAGTTCGATGCCGAGCTCCTCGAAGTCCACGTCGAAGGCCGAGTCCTCGGCCTTGCCGAGGAGCACCGCCTTGGACAGCGGGGGCCGGTCGTAGGGCTGGTGGGGTTCGGCTCCCAGGAGGGTGACGGGGCCGGTCCAGCCCTGTTCCCGGAGGGCGACCGCGGTCTGGACCCCGGCCATCCCGGCGCCGACGATGACCACGCCGTGCCGAGTGTCTTCCGCCTGCCGCGTCTGCTCTTGCGTCTGCTCGCTCACGCGGCCCACCCTAATCAACTGACGGCCCGTCAGGAATGGCGGGCGGGGACCGACCGGAGGCCGGGCGGGTACCGGCACCGGGGAGGCAGCCTTACCGGCCGTCGGCCTCGGCGTTACTCTGGCACCGAACCTATCGCGGGAGTCCGGGCGCACCGGGCTGAGAGGGAGGCTGGCCGGCCTCCGACCGTACGAACCTGATCCGGGTCATGCCGGCGAAGGGAGGGGCTGGACGCCCATGCATTCATCCAGGAACGGCCGGAGTCCCGGCTACGACGTCCTCGTCATCGGGGGCGGCATCATCGGCCTGGTCACCGCCTGGCGGGCGGCCCGGCTCGGGCTGCGCACCGCGCTGGCCGACCCGGCCCCCGGCGGCGGCGCCGCCCAGGTCGCGGCCGGCATGCTGGCCGCCGTCACCGAGCTGCACTACGGCGAGGAGACCCTGCTCGGGCTCAACCTCGCCTCCGCCGCCCGGTACCCGGAATTCGCCGCCGAGCTCGCCGAAGCCAGCGGCGGCATGGACATCGGCTACCGCGCCTGCGGCACCCTCGCCGTCGCCCTCGACGCCGACGACCGGCTGCACCTGCGCGAACTGCACGCCCTCCAGCGCCGCTGCGGCCTGGAGTCCGAGTGGCTGACCGGCCGCGAGTGCCGCCGCCTGGAGCCGATGCTGGCTCCGGGCGTACGCGGCGGATTGCGCGTGGACGGCGACCACCAGGTCGACCCCCGCCGCCTGGCGGCCGCCCTGCTGGCCGCCTGCGAGCGGGCCGGGGTCGCCCTGCACCGCGCCGGGGCGGCGCGGCTGCTGACCACCGCCGACCGGGCCTCCGGCGCGGTCCTCGACGACGCGGACGGTACGGAGCTGCGCGCCGGCCAGGTGGTGCTGGCGGCCGGCTCGCTCAGCGGCCGGCTGGACGGCGTACCGCCCGAGGCCGTGGCCCCCGTACGGCCGGTCAAGGGGCAGGTGCTGCGGCTCGCGGTGCCGCCGTCGTACGCGCCGTTCCTGTCGCGGACCGTACGGGCCGTCGTGCGCGGCAGCCACGTCTACCTGGTGCCGCGCGAGAACGGCGAACTCGTCCTCGGCGCCACCAGCGAGGAACTCGGCTGGGACACCACGGTCACCGCGGGCGGGGTCTACGAACTCCTGCGCGACGCCCACGAGCTGGTGCCCGGGATCACCGAACTCCCCCTGGTGGAGACCCGGGCCGGGCTGCGGCCCGGATCGCCGGACAACGCCCCCCTCCTCGGCCCGACCGAACTCCCGGGGCTGCACCTGGCCACCGGGCACTACCGCAACGGGGTCCTGCTGACCCCGCTGACCGGGGACGTGATGGCGGACCTGCTGACCACCGGCGAACTGCCGGAGATCGCCCGCCCCTTCACCCCGCGCCGATTCGCCCTCACGCGACAGGAGTCGTTCGCATGACCATTTCCGTCAACGGCGAGCCGCGCGAGATCGCGGCCGGGACCATGCTCGCCGCGGTCGTCGCCACCCTCACCGAGGCCACCAAGGGGGTCGCGGCCGCCCTCAACGAGACCGTGGTCCCGCGCGGCCAGTGGCCCTACACCTCCGTGACCGACGGCGACCGCGTCGAGGTCCTCACCGCAGTCCAGGGAGGCTGAGCAGCATGGCGGACGACGCCTTCACCCTGGGCGGCCGGACCTTCTCCTCGCGCCTGATCATGGGCACCGGCGGGGCGCCGAGCCTGGACATCCTGGAACGCGCGCTCGTCGCGTCCGGCACGGAACTCACCACGGTCGCGATGCGGCGCCTCGACCCGACGGTCCAGGGCTCGGTCCTGTCCGTCCTGACCCGCCTCGGCATCTCGGTCCTGCCGAACACCGCGGGCTGCTTCACGGCCGGCGAGGCCGTACTGACGGCCCGGCTGGCCCGGGAGGCCCTCGGTACGGACTGGATCAAGCTGGAGGTCGTCGCGGACGAGCGGACCCTCCTGCCGGACGGGGTCGAGCTGCTCGACGCCGCGGAGATCCTGGTCGACGAGGGCTTCACGGTCCTCCCCTACACGAACGACGACCCGGTGCTGGCCCGGAAGCTGGAGGACGTGGGCTGCGCGGCGATCATGCCGCTCGGCTCCCCCATCGGCTCCGGCATGGGCATCCGCAACCCGCACAACTTCGAGCTGATCACGGAGCGGGCCGGGGTCCCCGTCATCCTGGACGCGGGGGCCGGAACGGCCTCGGACGTGGCCCTGGCCATGGAACTGGGCTGCGCGGCGGTCATGCTCGCCTCGGCGGTGACCCGGGCACAGCTCCCCGTCCTGATGGCCGCGGCCATGCGGGACGCGGTCTCGGCGGGCCGCCTGGCCCACCGCGCGGGCCGCATCCCCCAACGCCGCTTCGCGGAAGCCTCCTCCCCGGTGGAGGGCCGCGCCACCCTGGACCCCGAACGCCCGGCGTTCTGAGGGGGCGGTACGGGTTCCCGCGTGTGCGGGGCCCTCGCCCCCTCGGGCCCGCACCCGGATGCGGTGGCTGCCCACCCGCCCCCCTCGGTACCGGGGCGGGACCGGGCCGCCGAGCGCGGCGGGGTCGGGGGATAGCGGGATTCGGGCCGGCCGGAAGCGGCGAAGGCTTTGGGGTTTCCCGTCAGTCTCATCGTCCTTCCGCGTCGGGCCGGCCTGTCAAGGGCGCTCACTGCGTTCGCGTCGCTCCGCGACGGCCTTCGGCCGCCCTTGACAGACCGACCCGCCACGGAAAAACGAAGACTGCCGGAAAACCCCAAAAGAACGGGCCGGTCAGAGAGGCATGGACGGCCAAGTCGGCAATGAGCACCCCCACTCCGGGGGACCGGCCCCGGGCCCGGGCGACCACGAAGCCCTAGGTCGAGCACGGGCGCATCAGATCGCTACACGCACCCCATAGCTCAGCGGCCGACGGCCGTCTGAACCCAACCGCCGAAAACAAACACCCACCCAATCCCGTGGGAGTTCGCCTCCGGGGATGAGGATCACGTCGTCCGGCTGAACGTTTCGATGTTGTGGATCGCGGTGGTGAACTCGCGGCCAGACGCGTCGCGGATATAAGCCAACTCCATCCAACGCTCGTGGGCGACGGAGTCCGAGGCGTTCTCGTTGATCACGGCCATCAACTCCCCCTCCGCGCCGGATGCAATGTCGCGAACGAGGTGGCGCAGAAGTCGATGAGGAACGTACTCGTAGCGCTCATTCATCAGAGGCTCCCTCGAAGCTGCCGAGGAAGAGCTCCCAGCCGACCAACGCACGATCGAGCAGATCGACAATGGAGCTGCCCTCTTCGGCGGCGGTGCTGGGCTCGGAGGCGGCCATGTCCACGGGAATCTGCAGCATTCAGATCACTCCTCAGTCCTGAGGTCGCTTCAAGGCAACCTCTCTAGAGACCTCTCCACTGCATCCGATATGGCGCGTCTTGTCAATGCATCTCTAGAGATGCAGCCCCTCTGGATCGCCGCGCTCGGTACGTGCAGTGACCTACCTCTGGCCCTAGGGTGTCTAGAGAGGAGAAGGAGTGATCGTTCGATGACCAGCCAAGGCGGCTCCCGCCAGCCGAAATACCAGCGGATCGCTGATGCGCTGAGGACGGCTATCCAGTCGGGTGAGCACGGCCCGGGCGACCGCCTGCCAGGTGAGAACGAACTCATGGCCACCTACGACGTCGCCCGGATGACCGCGCGTCAGGCCCTCGGCGTGCTCCAGAACGAAGGCCTCGTGGAGGCACGGAAGGGTGCCGGCGTCTTTGTCCGGGCGTTCAAACCCCTGAGGCGGCGCGGCATCCAGCGCCTAGCGCAGGAGCAGTGGGGCTCAGGCCGTTCCATCTGGTCCGCAGATGCCGAAGACCGCGAGCTTGTCGTCGATCAGATCGAGGTGCGCGAGGAAGGAGCTGACAACCGCATCGCCGACGCCCTCGACATTCCCGCAGGGTCCCAGGTCTGGGTGCGTAGCCGCCGCTTCGTGCTTGAGGGAAAGCCGGTGCTCTTCGCGACCTCGTACCTGCCGTCGGACGTCGTCGCCGAGTCTCCCATCACGCAAACCGACACCGGCCCCGGTGGGACGTACGCGAGGCTCGCTGAGCTGGGGCACGCACCCGTTCACTTCCGTGAGGAGATTCGCTCCCGGATGCCTTCGGCTGACGAAGCCGAAGGGCTCTCGCTCTCGATGGGCACACCTGTCATCCAGATCGTCCGCACCGCGTTCGCCCAGGGCGGTCGAGCCGTTGAGGTCAATGAGATGACCCTGGACTCCGCCTCCTATGTGCTGGAGTACGACTTCGACGCCTAGAGGGATTGGGTGGGTGTTTGTTTTCGGCGGTTGGGTTCAGACGGCCGTCGGCCGCTGAGCTATGGGGTGCGTGTAGCGATCTGATGCGCCCGTGCTCGACCTAGGGCTTCGTGGTCGCCCGGGCCCGGGGCCGGTCCCCCGGAGTGGGGGTGCTCATTGCCGACTTGGCCGTCCATGCCTCTCTGACCGGCCCGTTCTTTTGGGGTTTTCCGGCAGTCTTCGTTTTTCCGTGGCGGGTCGGTCTGTCAAGGGCGGCCGAAGGCCGTCGCGGAGCGACGCGAACGCAGTGAGCGCCCTTGACAGGCCGGCCCGACGCGGAAGGACGATGAGACTGACGGGAAACCCCAAAGCCTTCGCCGCTTCCGGCCGGCCCGAATCCCGCTATCCCCCGACCCCGCCGCGCTCGGCGGCCCGGTCCCGCCCCGGTACCGAGGGGGGCGGGTGGGCAGCCACCGCATCCGGGTGCGGGCCCGAGGGGGCGAGGGCCCCGACCACGTCACAGCTGCGCTGCAACCGCCCCGGCCCGGGACAGGGCCCCACCCCGCCCTCGTAGAATCGCCGGGTGGACACGACCCTGGATGACCCCCTCGTCGGGCAGACGCTCGACGGCCGCTACCGCGTGGACGCCCGCATCGCGGCCGGCGGCATGGCCACGGTCTACCGGGCCGTCGACACCCGCCTCGACCGCGTCCTCGCCCTGAAGGTGATGCACCCGGCCCTCGCCGCCGACCCCGGCTTCGTCGACCGGTTCATCCGCGAGGCGAAGTCCGTCGCCCGCCTGGCACACCCGAACGTCGTGGCCGTCTTCGACCAGGGCACGCACGGCCCGTACACGTACCTCGCCATGGAGTACGTATCGGGCTGCACCCTGCGCGACGTGCTCCGCGAGCGCGGCGCCCTCCAGCCCCGCGCGGCCCTCGACATCCTCGAACCGGTGCTCGCCGCGCTCGGCGCCGCGCACCGCGCCGGCTTCGTGCACCGTGACATGAAGCCCGAGAACGTGCTGATCGGCGACGACGGCCGGGTCAAGGTGGCCGACTTCGGGCTGGTCCGGTCCGTGGACTCCGTCACCCACACCACCGGGTCGGTCCTCGGCACCGTCTCCTACCTCGCCCCCGAGCAGATCGAGAACGGGGTCACCGACCCGCGCGTGGACGTCTACGCCTGCGGCGTCGTGTTCTACGAGATGCTCACCGGCGCCAAGCCGCACACCGGCGCCAACCCCGCCCAGGTGCTCTACCAGCACCTCAACGAGGACGTCCCGCCCCCGTCGGCTTCCGTCCCGGGGCTGCCCGCCGCGCTGGACGAGCTCGTCGCCCAGGCCGCCGCGCGCAACCCCGATCTGCGCCCCTACGACGCGGCCGCCCTCCTCGGGCTGGCCATAGACGCCCGCGCGCAGCTCGGCGACTCCGAGCTGGACGCCGTGCCGCCGCAGGCCCGGGCCGCGGAGCGGACCGCCGCCGAGGACCGCACCAGCGTGATCCCCCGCCCGGTCACCACACACGCCTCGCACACCTCCCACGCCTCGCACTCCGAGCCCGTGTCCCACACCTCCCGGCTCGCGGCTCCTCCCCTGCCCCCGGCCACGGCCCCCTCCCGGATGCGGCGCCCGGGCCCGCTGCTCGTTGTCCTCGGCGTCCTGCTCTGCCTCGGCCTCGGCACGGGCGTCTGGTACATCAGCTCCGGCCAGTTCACGAAGGTCCCGAACCTGCTCGGGAAGACCGAGGCCGAGGCCAAGTCCCAGCTCTCGGCGGCCGGGCTCGGGGTGAAGCGGGTCGACCGGAAGTTCAGCGCGGCCTTCGACAAGGGCACGGTGATGAACACCGACCCCGCCGGCGGCAAGCGCATCCGCGGCAACGGCGCGGTGACGCTCACCATCTCGCGCGGACCCGAGGTCGTCGTGGTTCCCGACCTCAAGGGCAAGCCCCTGGAGGCCGCGAAGGCCGAGCTGACCTCGTCCGGCCTGACGCCGGGGGCCGTCACCCAGGCCTTCAGCCAGGACGTCGCGCAGGGCTCGGTGATCAGCACGGACCCGGCGGGCGGCCAGAAGCGGTCCCTCGACACCCTGGTCGCGATGGTGGTCAGCAAGGGCCGCCCGGTGCCGGTCCCCCGCGTCACGGGCACCTCCCTCGACCAGGCCCGGTCCACCCTGGAGGGCCTCGGCCTGAAGGTGGAGACGGCCCCGGAAGAGGTCCATTCCCCCTCTCCCGCCGGTACGGTCGCCAACCAGTCGATCGGCGCGGGCACCCAGGCCGCCACGGGCGACACGGTCACCCTCACCGTGTCCAAGGGGCCCCGCCAGATCCCGGTCCCGGACGTCACCGGCCAGGAGGCCGACGCGGCCCGCGCGACCCTGGAGGGACTGGGCTTCAAGGTCAAGGTCGACAAGCCCTTCCTCTCCTTCAGCAACACCGTCGACTCCCAGTCGGTGCCCGCGGGCCAGAACGCCGCCGAGGGCAGCACCATCACTATCAGGACCAAGGGGCTGTAACAGCACGCCATGATCAACACTTCAACGGGCCGCAATCCAGTGGGCGGGCACGTGCCCGTCGCGGGCGGGCTCGCCTCGGTCGGGCTGGCATACGCCCGCGAGATGGGTGCCGAGGCCGTGCAGGTCTTCGTCGCCAATCCGCGCGGCTGGGCCACTCCGGTCGGCAATCCGGCCCAGGACGAGCTGTTCCGCGAGGCCTGCGCCGCCGAGGGGATCCCGGCCTACGTCCACGCGCCGTACCTGATCAACTTCGGCTCGCACACCGAGGCGACCGTCGAGAAGTCCGTGGAGTCCCTGCGGCACTCGCTGCGCCGGGCCCGTGCCATCGGCGCGCTCGGGGTAGTCGTGCACACCGGATCGGCGACCGGGGGCGGGCCGCGCTCGGCGGCGTACGCGCAGGTCAGGGAGCACATGCTGCCGCTGCTGGACGAGCTGACGCATGACGACGACCCCTTCCTGCTGTTGGAGTCCACGGCCGGGCAGGGTTCCTCGCTGTGCTCGACCGCCGAGGAGTTCGGCCCGTACTTCGACGCCCTCGACCACCACCCGAAGCTCGGGATCTGCCTCGACACCTGCCACATCTTCGCGGCCGGGCACGATCTGGCGGCGCCCGGCGGGACGAAGCAGACGCTGGACCTGCTGGTGGACACCGTGGGCGAGGGCCGCCTGAAGCTGGTGCACGCCAACGACTCCAAGGAGGGCGTGGGCGCCCACAAGGACCGGCACGAGAACATCGGCCGGGGCCACATCGGCCGGGACGCCTTCGCGGAACTGTTCACGCATCCGGCGATGGAGGGCGTCCCCCTGATCACCGAGACGCCCGGCGGCAAGGAAGGGCACGCGGCGGACGTGGCTCTGCTCAAGGAGCTGCGCGAGTTCGGCTGACCCGCAGGGGACTTCCGTACGGCCATCCGGGTGAGTTCGGCGGCGGACACCCTTTCGATCGCGCCCTCATGGAAGCGATCGGCGGCGGGGGCTACAGCTCGGGGCCGTCCCCGGGCTCCTCCTGGTAGGAGTAGCGCTGTTCGCGCCAGGGGTCGCCGATGTTGTGGTAGCCCCGCTCCTCCCAGAAGCCGCGGCGGTCGGCGGTCATGTACTCGATGCCGCGGACCCACTTGGGGCCCTTCCACGCGTAGAGGTGCGGCACGACCAGCCGGAGCGGGAAACCGTGCTCGGCGGTGAGCAGTTCGCCGCCCTGGTGCGTGGCGAAGACGGCCCGCTCGGAGGCGAAGTCCGCGAGGCGCATGTTGGAGCTGAAGCCGTACTCGGCCCACACCATCACGTGCGTGACCTGCGGGGACGGCGGAGCGAGGGCGAGGATCGTGCGGGTGAGCACACCGCCCCATTCGGCGCCGGTCATGCTGAACTTCGTCACGCAGTGCAGGTCCGCCTCGACGGAGTCGAACGGCAGGGCCGCGAACTCCTCGTGGTTCCAGCAGTGCTTCTCACCGTCGGCCGTCGCGCCGAAGACGCGGAACTCCCAGCGCTCGGGCTTGAACTTGGGTACCGGTCCGTAGTGGGTGACCGGCCAGCCTCGCTGCAACCGCTGCCCCGGGGGAAGCTCCAGTTGCTCTGATCCCGGAGATTCCCGGCTTTCCGGCTGACCCATGTCTCCATGGTGACAGACTTGGCGGGGTGGTCATGACCAGCTTCGCCCGGATTCGGGCAAGTCACGGCAACTCCCACTAAGGAGGCACTTACTGGACGGCCTCCTGTGGCGGTGCAAGGATGCGCGCACCTGCCCCGTCACATTGCTGACATTGCTTGGAAGGAGCCTCTGCGATGCAGGGCGACCCCGAGGTCCTCGAGTTTCTCAACGAGCAGCTGACCGGCGAACTTACGGCCATCAACCAGTACTGGCTCCACTACCGGATCCAGGACAACAAGGGCTGGACGAAGCTCGCCAAGTACACGCGCGAAGAGTCCATCGATGAGATGAAGCACGCGGACAAGATCACCGAGCGCATCCTCATGCTCGACGGTCTGCCGAACTACCAGCGCCTCTTCCACGTCCGCGTGGGCCAGACGCTGACGGAGATGTTCCAGGCCGACCGGCAGGTCGAGGTCGAGGCGATCGACCGCCTCAAGCGCGGCATCGAGGTCATGCGCGGCAAGGGCGACGTCACCTCGGCGCGGCTCTTCGAGGAGATCCTGGGGGACGAGGAGCACCACATCGACTACCTCGACACCCAGCTGGAGCTCATCGAGTCCATCGGCGAGGCGCTCTACATCGCGCAGCTCATCGAGCAGCCGAGCTGACCCGTACGACGGTACGAAGCACCCCGTACGGCCTACGCGGCTTCGGCGAGCTCCGCACCAGCCGACGCCAGTGCCGGTACCAGCGGATCGGCCGCGAGCACGGCGGCGGCGTCGCCCTTCTCCAGCAGCTCACGGCGCGGGCAGGCCCCGCGGCCGAGGAGGCCCTGGATGGTGCGCACACAGGAACCGCAGTCGGTGCCGGCCTTCGTGGCCGAGGCGATCTGGCGGGGGGTGCAGGCCCCGGCGGCCGCGTGGTCCTTGACCTGCTTGTCGGTGATCCCGAAACAAGAGCAGACGTACACGCGGTTCACCTCCCTGGCAGGAATGGTTCGGCGAGCCATCCCCTATTCGGTGAGGCTTACCTAACCATACCCAAACTTAGGGTTCCCTAAAAGAGCCGGGAACGACGATGGGGCGCGGATCACATTCGATCCGCGCCCCATCGTTATGAGGTGCTCACACTGCGCTGGCGCCTACTGGTCGCGGTACATCTCGGCGACCAGGAAGGCCAGGTCCAGGGACTGGCTGCGGTTGAGGCGCGGGTCGCAGGCCGTCTCGTAGCGCTGGTGCAGGTCGTCGACGAAGATCTCGTCGCCGCCGCCCACGCACTCGGTGACATCGTCACCGGTGAGCTCGACGTGGATGCCGCCCGGGTGGGTGCCGAGGCCCTTGTGGACCTCGAAGAAGCCCTTGACCTCGTCGAGCACGTCGTCGAAACGGCGCGTCTTGTGGCCGGAGGCCGCCTCGAAGGTGTTTCCGTGCATCGGGTCGGTGACCCAGGCGACGGTCGCACCGGAGGCGGTGACCTTCTCGACGAGCTCGGGGAGCTTGTCGCGGACCTTGTCGGCGCCCATGCGGACGACGAAGGTCAGCCGGCCCGGCTCGCGCTCGGGGTCGAGGCGGTCGATGTAGGTAAGCGCCTCGTCCACCCTGGTGGTGGGGCCGAGCTTGATGCCGATCGGGTTGGCGATCTGCGAGCAGAACTCGATGTGCGCGTGGTCCAGCTGGCGGGTGCGCTCACCGATCCAGACCATGTGGCCCGAGGTGTCGTACAGCCGGCCGGTGCGCGAGTCCGTACGGGTGAGGGCGCCCTCGTAGTCGAGGAGCAGCGCCTCGTGGGAAGCGTAGAACTCGACGGCCTTGAACTCCGCCGGGTCGGTGCCACAGGCCTTCATGAAGTTCAGCGCGTTGTCGATCTCCCGCGCGAGCTGCTCGTAGCGCTGGCCGGACGGGGAGTTCTTCACGAAGTCCTGGTTCCAGGCGTGCACCTGGCGCAGGTCGGCGTAACCGCCGGTGGTGAAGGCGCGCACCAGGTTCAGCGTGGAGGCCGACGCGTGGTACATGCGCTTCAGGCGCTCGGGGTCCGGGACGCGGGACGCCTCGGTGAAGGCGAAGCCGTTCACGGAGTCGCCGCGGTAGGTCGGCAGGGTGATGCCGTCGCGGGTCTCGGTGTCCTTGGAGCGCGGCTTGGAGTACTGGCCCGCGATGCGGCCGACCTTGACGACCGGCACGGAGGCCGCGTACGTCAGGACGGCACTCATCTGGAGCAGCGTCTTCAGCTTGGCGCGGATGTGGTCGGCGGAGACGGCATCGAAGGCCTCGGCGCAGTCGCCACCCTGCAGCAGGAACGCCTCGCCCTTGGCGACGGCTCCCAGGCGGGCGCGCAGCTGGTCGCATTCGCCCGCGAAAACGAGGGGAGGATACGACTCGAGGTCCGCGACGACAGCGCGCAGTGCCTCGGCATCGGGGTACGAAGGCTGCTGCGCCGCGGGAAGGTCTCGCCAGGTCGCCTTGGCGGCGGGGGCTTGGGTTTCTGCGTTCACGGTCACCCCACACACATTACGGCGTCACACCGCGCGTCCCGGTCGAGGACCACAACGTGAGACGGATGTCTCTCGCTGTGTTACTCACCCGTTTACCAGCGCACGCCGGACGGGTGGACTAGGGTTCACGGCATGTACGCGTACACGAACGAGAACTGGTGGTGGCCCGCTCCCGGCGGCCCACTTCTCGCGCGTACCTGAGACACGAGCGAAACGAAGGCCGCCCCGAGGGGCGGCCTTCCGTGTTTCCACGGGAACACCGGGCCGTCCCACCCTCCGAAACCGGATAGGACGCCCACTCCATGCACGCGCACCCGCACCTGAGCCGCCTGCTCGACGACACCTGCCCGCCCTTCGCACTGCTGCGCCGCCGCACGCCCGGCCGCGACCACGACACCGTCGAGGTGCTGATCGGCCCGGTCCACGAGGCCGAGCACCTGGCCGACCTGCCCGTGGGTGAGCGGCCCGCCCTGGCCCTCGTCCCCTTCCGCCAGATGCGGGAGCGCGGGTTCGACGTACGCGACGACGGCACGCCGCTGAGCGTGCTGGTCGCCGACGAGGCGTACGAGATCCCGCTCGCCGAGGCGCTGGCCGCGCTGCCGGCCCACGAGGTACGGGTCGACGACGGCGGCTTCGACGTCCCCGACGAGGAGTACGCGGACACCGTCCGGCGGGTCATCGAGGACGAGATCGGCCGGGGCGAGGGCGCGAACTTCGTCATCCGGCGCACCTACGAGGGCCGGATCGAGGGCTTCGGCCGCGCGGACGCCCTCGCACTGTTCCGACGGCTGCTGGAGGACGAGCGGGGCGCGTACTGGACGTACGTGGTCCACACCGGGGACCGCACCCTCGTCGGAGCCAGTCCCGAGGTGCACGTCCGGATGTCCGGGGGCACCGTCGTGATGAACCCGATCAGCGGTACGTACCGCTATCCGGCCGAGGGGCCGACGGCCGACTCCCTCCTCACCTTCCTCGGGAACCGCAAGGAGACCGAGGAGCTGTCCATGGTCGTGGACGAGGAGCTCAAGATGATGTGCACGGTCGGGGACATGGGCGGGGTGGTCGTCGGCCCCCGGCTCAAGGAGATGGCGCACCTCGCGCACACCGAGTACGAGCTGCGCGGCCGCTCCTCGCTGGACGTCCGCGAGGTCCTGAAGGAGACGATGTTCGCGGCGACGGTGACCGGATCGCCGGTGCAGAACGCCTGCCGGGTCATCGAGCGGTACGAGACGGGCGGCCGCGGCTACTACGCCGGCGCGCTGGCCCTGCTGGGCCTCGACGCCTCGGGCACCCAGACCCTCGACTCCCCCATCCTCATCCGCACGGCCTACATCGCGCCGGACGGGGCGCTGCGGGTGCCCGTCGGGGCCACCCTCGTACGGCACTCCGACCCGGCGGGCGAGGCGGCGGAGACGCACGCGAAGGCGGCGGGCGTGCTGGCCGCGCTGGGCGTGCGCCCGGCGGCGGTGCGACCGTCCTTCCCCGGGCAGCGGCTGGCCGACGACCCCCGGGTGCAGGCGGCCCTGGCGGCTCGCCGCGAGGACCTGGCGCCGTTCTGGCTGCGGATGCAGGAGCGGCCGGCGGCGGTGACGGGCCACGCGCTGGTGGTGGACGGTGAGGACACCTTCACCTCCATGCTGGGGCACGTGCTGCGGGTGGCCGGGCTGGAGGTGACCGTACGCCGCTACGACGATCCGGGCCTGCGGGCGGCCGCCCTGGCCTGGGACGGGCCGATCGTGCTCGGCCCCGGCCCGGGCGACCCGACGGACTTCGGCGATCCGAAGATCCGGACGATGCGCGAGCTGACGGCGGAGCTCCTGACCTCGCACCGGGGCGGGCTGCTCGGGGTCTGCCTCAGCCACCAGCTGCTCGCCGCCGAGCTGGGGATCCCGCTGGTCCGCAAGGCGGAGCCGGCGCAGGGGGCGCAGACGCGGATCCCGCTGTTCGGGGCGGAGGAGGTCGTCGGCTTCTACAACACGTACGCGGCGCACTGCTCCGCGGAGCGGGCGCGCGCTCTGGCCCTGCGGGGCATCGAGGTCTCCCGGGACCCCGACACGGGTGAGGTCCACGCGCTGCGGTCCGCGGCGGGGGGCTTCGCGGGCGTCCAGTTCCACCCGGAGTCGGTCCTGACCCTGCGGGGTGCGGAACTGGTCCGCGACCTGATCGCCGGGGTCCGCGTAGGCGCCGTCCGCGGCTAGGCGCGGAGCCGCTGCGCGGAGCTGTCCCCTACCCGCCCTTCGCCGCCCGTTCCCTGGGGCTCCGCCCCAGACCCCGCGCCTCAAACGCCGGCGAGGCTGGAGTGTGCCGCGCAGCGGCATGTCCAGCCCGTCCGGCGTTTGAGGACCGGGTCCGGGCGGAGCCCGGGGAACGGGCGAAGGGTGGGTAGGGGACTTCGCCCCGCAGGGCCGGCCACCCGCACCCGGACGCCCGCCCGCACACCGGACGGCAGTGGTGCCGGCTCCGGCCCGCCACCGACGGACGGAGTCCGGCGCAGCGCCGCGAAGCCCGCGCAGCGGTGCGAGGGGTGCGTCAAGAAGGAGAAGGAACCAGGGTGTTCTCCGAGTGGCGGCCCGCCAGGTAGTCCGCGACGTTGGCGACCGTGGTCTCGATGATCTGACCCACCGCGTCGTGGGTGTAGTACGCCTGGTGGGAGGTGACGACCACGTTCGGGAAGGTGATCAGCCGGGCCAGGATGTCGTCCTCGACGACCACCAGGGACTTGTCCAGGAAGAAGAGGCCGGCCTCCGCCTCGTACACGTCCAGGCCCACGCCCGCGAAGCGCCCGGACCGCAGCTCCGTGACCAGCGCGTCCGTGTCCACCAGCCCGCCGCGGCTGGAGTTCACCAGGATCGCGTCGTCCTTCATCGTCTTCAGCGCCCGGGCGCCGATGATGTGGTGCGTGGACTCCAGCAGCGGCACGTGCAGGCTGATCAGGTCCGAGGAGGCGAACAGCTCGTCCTTGTCGACGTACTTCATGCCCAGCTCCACGCACGCCGGGTTCTGCGCCACGTCCCAGCCCAGCAGGTTCATGCCGAAACCGTGCGCGATCCGGGTGAACGCCTCCCCGATCTTGCCGGTGCCGAGCACCCCCACCGTGCGGCCGCGCATGTCCCGGCCCATCAGGCCGTTCAGCCGGAAGTCGAAGTCCCGCGTCCGGTTGGAGGCCCGCACGATCCGCCGGTTCACGGCCATGGCCAGGGTCCACGCGAACTCGGCCACCGAGTACGGGGAGTAGTAGGACACCCGGCTGACCGTCAGGCCGAGCTGCCGTGCGACCTCCAGGTCGATGTTGTTGAAGCCGGTGGAGCGCTGGGCGATCATCTTCGTCCCGCCCGCCGCCAGGGTCCGCAGCACCCGGCCGTTCAGGTCCGCGTTGACGCTCGACGACACGATCTCGTACCCGGCCGCGATGGGGGCGGTGTCCTCGCTGAGGAAGACGTCCAGGCAGCGCACCTCGTGCAGGCCCGCGAAGGCCTTCTCGATGAGCGGCTTCTCGTCCCCCTGCACCCCGAATGCCAGGATTTCCACGTTCGCTCCCGTACTGCGCCAAAGAATCGGACCATGGGTCGTTTGTCACCTTACGACCCACGGTCCGGGCCCGCGCTCCGGCTCAGCCGAAGAACACTCCGGCCTCCTGGTACAGCGCCGGGTCGACCGTCTTCAGCTTCGCCGTCGCTTCGGCGATCGGCACCCGCACGATGTCCGTCCCCTTCAGCGCGACCATCTTCCCGAAGTCCCCGTCGCGCACCGCGTCGATCGCGTGCAGCCCGAAGCGGGTGGCCAGCCACCGGTCGAACGCGCTCGGGGTGCCGCCCCGCTGGACGTGTCCGAGTACGGTCGTACGGGCCTCCTTGCCGGTCCGCGCCTCGATCTCCTTGGCCAGCCACTCGCCCACGCCCGACAGCCGCACGTGCCCGAAGGAGTCCTTCGTCGCGTCCTTCAGCACCATGTCGCCATCCTTGGGCATCGCGCCCTCGGCGACGCACACGATCGGCGCGTAGCTCGCCTTGAACCGCGAGCTCACCCAGGCGCAGACCTGGTCCACGTCGAAGCGCTGCTCCGGGATGAGGATGACGTTGGCGCCGCCCGCGAGCCCCGAGTGCAGGGCGATCCAGCCGGCGTGCCGGCCCATCACCTCGACGACCAGGACCCGCATGTGCGATTCGGCGGTGGTGTGCAGCCGGTCGATGGCCTCGGTGGCGATGCCGACGGCGGTGTCGAAGCCGAAGGTGTAGTCGGTGGCCGACAGGTCGTTGTCGATGGTCTTCGGGACCCCGACGCAGGGGATGCCGTACTCCTCGTAGAGCTTCGCGGCCACGCCCAAGGTGTCCTCGCCGCCGATCGCGACGAGGGCGTCGACCTCGCACTTGGCGAGGTTCTCCTTGATCTGGCGGACGCCGTCGTCCAGCTTGAACGGGTTGGTGCGCGAGGAGCCGAGAATGGTTCCGCCGCGCGGCAGGATCCCGCGGACGGCGGGGATGTCGAGCGGGACGGTGCGGCCTTCGACCGCTCCGCGCCAGCCGTCCCGGAACCCGACGAACTCGTAGGCGTACTCCTGCACGCCCTTGCGCACGACACTGCGGATCACCGCGTTGAGCCCGGGGCAGTCGCCGCCGCCCGTCAGCACTCCGACCTTCATGGAATTTCCCTTCGCCACAGGGCCCGCTGAGGCCGCAGGGCCCGCATGACGGTCACGCTAGTGGTGACTCAGGTCACAGCAAGGCTTGAGGAAGGGTCAATTCCGGGGGAATTACGGGGCGTTGCGTACGCGTGTTCACTCGTACGGGGAGCCGGTCCCCCTTACGCGTCGTCGAGTCCCCGCTCTATCGCGTACCGGACGAGCTCCACCCGGTTGTGCAGCTGGAGCTTGCCCAGGGTGTTCTGCACGTGGTTCTGCACGGTGCGGTGGGAGATGACCAGCCGCTCCGCGATCTGCTTGTACGAGAGCCCCTTGGCCACCAGCCGCAGCACCTCGGTCTCCCGGTCGGTGAGCTGCGGGGCCTTCGGCTCGTCGGAGGCGGCCGGCGCCGGATCGGTGGCCAGGCGCCGGTACTCCCCGAGGACCAGGCCGGCCAGTCCCGGGGTGAAGACGGGGTCGCCGGCCGCCGTGCGGCGCACCGCGTCGATGAGCTCCTGGGCGCCGGCGGACTTCAGCAGGTAGCCGGTCGCGCCGGACTTCACCGCTTCCAGGACGTCGGCGTGCTCGCCGCTCGCGGAGAGCACGAGGACCCGCAGCGCCGGGTTGGCGCCGACCAGCTCCTTGCAGACCTGGACCCCGGGCATGCCCGGCAGGTTGAGGTCGAGGACCAGGACGTGGGGGCCGGCCGCGCGGGCGCGGCGTACGGCCTCCGGTCCGTCTCCGGCGGTGGCCACCAGGTCGAAGCCCGCGGCGGCCAGGTCGCGGGCGACCGCGTCCCGCCACATCGGGTGGTCGTCGACGACCATGACCTTGATGTCGCCCAGGCCGTTCTGCCCGCCCGGACCGTTCTGCCCGCTCGACTCGCTCGACTCGTTCACTGCGTGCTCCCCCTCGGTACTTTCAGTTCCACTTCGGTGCCCTGCCCCGGGATGGACACCAGCTCGGCGCTGCCGCCCAGGTCGCGGAGGCGGCCCCGGATGGACAGGGCCACTCCCATCCGGCCCTCGCCCTCGGCCTGGTCGAGCCGGCCGGCCGGGATGCCCGGGCCGTCGTCGCGGACGGTCACGATCACCTCGTCGCCCCAGTCCTCGACCAGGATCCAGGCGCTGGCCCCCTCGCCCGCGTGCTTGCGCACGTTGTCGAGGGCGGCCCCGACCGCCGCGGCCAGCTCCCGCGCCGCGGGCACCGGCAGCGGCACCGGGGTGCCCGGTTCGGCGAAGCTCACCCGCGAGCCGGCGTGCGGGGCGAGGAGGGTCCTGAGGTCCAGCTCGCCCTCGTCGGCTCCGGGTTCCTCCACCTCGAAGGCGGTCACGATCGCTCCGAGTGCCTCGTCGCGGGAGATCCGCGAGGGGCGCGCCAGTCCGCTGGAGACCAGGGTGCGCAGCGCCACCTCCTGCTCCCCCGCCATCCGGCCCAGCTCGGCGGCCTCTCCGCCGAGTTCGGTGCCGCGCCGCTGGACCATGGCGAGGACCTGGAGGACCCCGTCGTGGATGTCGCGGGCGAGGCGTTCGCGCTCGCGGGTGGCGGCCTCGATCTCCAGGGCGCGGGCCAGGGTGGCTTCACTGGCCCGGGCGACCTCGACCACGTAGCCGATGGCGATGGAGGCCACCCAGACCAGGAGCACGTTGTGCAGGGTGTCCCGGGTGGGCTCGCCGCGCTGGACGAGATTGGCGGCGGCCACGAAGCTGGAGGCGAAACAGGCCCAGCGCCAGCCGCCCTTGATGGCGAAGGCGAGGACGGAGCCCGCGGTCCATATGGAGGGGAGGGTGGGGCCGCCGTCCACGATCCGCGCGTGGGTGTCCGCGAGCGGCGTGAGCAGGATCCCGACGCAGGCGACGGTGAGGTCGGCGCACAGGAACCGCTTGGTGCAGCTCGCGGCGTTGGCCACCTTGGGGAGGGTGGCCAGGGTCCAGCCCGCGAGGAAGGCGAGGTAGGAGGCCGCGATCCAGGGGCGGTCGAACTGCTTGTAGGCGGAGGCGAACAGCAGCGCCGCGTAGACCATGGTGAGCAGCCGGTAGGCCGTCAGGGCACGCCACAGCGGCTGCTCGACCGACATGCGTACGACGCGCTCGCGCTTCGCCATCTCCCCCACCCCGTACGGGCGGTCCCGCCCGTGTGCTGCTACTTGTCGGTGTCCGCGGCGGCCGGTTCGGCCGCACCCGCCTCGTGCGTCTTCTCCGCGCTCGCGGCCTTCTCCGCCTTCTCGCTCCTGGCGGCGGCCTTCTCCGCGTCGGCGATCTGGCGCTTGGCGGCCGTCGCGTAGATGTCGACGTACTCCTGGCCGGAGAGCTTCATGATCTCGTACATGACCTCGTCGGTCACCGAGCGGAGGATGAAGCGGTCCCCGTCCATGCCGTGGTAGCGGCTGAAGTCCAGCGGCTTGCCGATCCGGATGCCCGGGCGCATCAGCTTGGGCACCACCTTGCCGGGCGGCTGGATCTTCTCCGTGTCGATCATCGCGACGGGGATCACGGGCGCGCCGGTGGCCAGTGCGACCCGGGCCAGGCCGCCGGGCTTTCCGCGGTACAGCCGGCCGTCGGGTGAACGCGTCCCCTCGGGGTAAATACCGAACAGCTCTCCGCGCTCGATGACGTCGATGCCGCTCTTGATGGCGGCCTCACCGGCTCCGCGCGCACCCGAACGGTCCACCGGGAGCTGGCCGACGCCCTTGAAGAAGGCGGCCGTCAGCTTGCCCTTGACGCCCGGGGAGGTGAAGTACTCCGCCTTCGCGATGAAGGTGACCTTCCGGTCCAGCACGGCCGGGAGGAAGAAGGAGTCGGAGAAGGACAGGTGGTTGCTCGCAAGGATCGCCGGCCCCTCTGCGGGAATGTTCTCGAGGCCCTCCACCCACGGCCTGAAGGCGAGCTTCAGGGAACCGCCGATCGAGAACTTCATTGCGCCGTAGATCAACTCGAAAGCCTTCCTGTGTCTGTCGAACAGACCTTATCCCGTGGCCGCACCCGGAGCCGTCCGACGACCCTGGTCGGTGTCACCCCCGTCGCGTACGGTGAAGTCACACAGCGCTACGCACCCCACGCCCCTCTCTAAGGAGACCCTGGTGCCCGTCCTCCCTGGAGCCGAGCCGTTCCGCCACGAGGGCGGAAAGGTCGGCGTCCTCCTCTGCCACGGCTTCACCGGTTCCCCCCAGTCGATGCGGCCCTGGGCCGACCATCTGGCCTCGCGGGGACTGACGGTGTCGCTGCCCCTGCTCCCCGGGCACGGGACGCGCTGGCAGGACATGCAGCTCACCGGCTGGCAGGACTGGTACGCCGAGGTGGACCGCGCGCTGCGGGAGCTGCTCGACAGCTGCGAGCAGGTGTTCGTCTTCGGGCTGTCGATGGGCGGCGCGCTGACGCTGCGCCTGGCGGCGAAGCACGGGGACACCATCAGCGGGATCGTCCTCGTCAACCCGGTCAACAAGATCCACGACCCGCTGGCCGTGGCCCTGCCGGTGGTCAAGCACTTCGTCCGGTCGACCCCGGGCATCGCGAGCGACATCTCCAAGCCGGGCGCGGAGGAGGTCGGCTACGACCGGGTCCCGACCCGTGCCGCGCACTCGCTGCGCAAGTTCCTGCAGATGCTGGACACCGAACTTCCGCAGGTCACGCAGCCGCTGCTGCTGCTGCACAGCCCGCAGGACCATGTGGTGCGGCCGACGGACTCGACGCGGATCCTGGCGCGGGTGTCCTCCACGGACGTCACCGAGACGCTGCTGGAACAGAGTTACCACGTCGCGACGTTGGACCATGACGCGGAGCGGATCTTCGCGGACAGCTACGCGTTCGTCGGGCGGCTGTCGGAGAGCTTGGGCAGGGAGGGGGCGGCCAGCGGTGGCTGAGCACGAGGAGTCCTCCGGGGGTGTTCCCCCGCTGGACGAGGAAGCGGCGTGGGCGGCGATCGTGGCCGGCTACGGCCAGGAGCCCGCGGACCCGCCGGGCGCGAGACCGTTCCGGCCGATCGAGAACCTCCTCCTGCCGGAGGAGGACGTCAAACCGGCCGGCCCGGTGCCCCCGGCCGACCCGGCGAGCCCCGCCTCCCCGGCTTCCCCGGCTTCCCCGGAACCGCCGTCGGCGGCGCTGGGCAGCTCGGTGGTGTTCGCCCCGGGCGTGGGCGGCATGGGCGGCGCGGGGCCGCGGGACCATTCCCTGGCCGACCCCGACGAGTCCCCTCAGACCGCGAAGGACGAGGGGCACTTCGTCCCTCCGGAGCCGGAGCTGCCGGAGGCGGACACGACGTCGAAGTTCGCCTGGCTGGCGGTGGTGGGCGGACCGGTCCTGCTGCTCCTGGCGGTGCTGCTCCAGTGGGAGATGACCTGGTGGCTGACGACGCTGGGCGTCGGCGGCTTCCTGGGCGGCTTCGCCACGCTGGTCGCGCGGATGTCGACGGACGAGGACGAGGACGACGACCCCGGTCGGGGCGCGGTGGTCTAGCCCGCCCGCCTGGACCGGCCCCCGCCGTCGCCGTCCCGGCGCGGGCCCGGTGGGCGGGTGCGGCTGGTTCGACCCTGCGGGGCGAAGTCCCCTACCCGCCCTTCGACCGTTCCCCGGGCTCTGCCCAGACCCGGTCCTCAAACGCCGGACGGGCTGGAAAGGGGCCCCGGGCTGCGCCCGGATCCCCTGGGGCTCCGCCCCAGACCCCGCGCCTCAAACGCCGGCGGGGCTGAATGTGGCCGACGTCAGTGTGCACGTGCTCGTCGGAACACTGGATTGCACGGAGGGCAAACCCAGCCCCGCCGGCGTTTGAGGCGCGGGGGTCCGGGGGCGGGCCCCCGGCAACGGCGCCGCGCACGGCAAGGGTCCGGGCAGAGCCCGGGGAACGGGCGAAGGGCGGGTAGGGGGCCCAGCCCCCCAGGGCCAACCCACCCGCACCCGCCCACCGGCCCCCACCCCCAGACGGCAGTGGCCGCACCGCCGACCAGCCACCGCCGGACGGAGTCCGGCGCAGCGCGGCGAAGCCCGCGCAGCGGTGCGAGGGGTGCGTCAAAAAGGGAGCCGGAGGGTGGCCAGGACCGGGAGGTGGTCCGTCGCGCGGGCGAGGTCCGCGGAGGTGACTCCGGGCAGCTTCGAAGGGACACCGCAGGCCAGCACCTCGACCCCCGCGCTGGCGAAGACCGCATCGATCCGGCGCGGCGACGCCGACCGCACCCACGTGTGCTCGCCTCCCCAGGGCGCCACCGCCCAGCAGTCCTGCAAGGCCCCCGCCAGCCGGCGGAAGGCCGCCCCCGACGGGCCCTCGTTGATATCGCCCGCCGCGATCGCGTACGGCACGTCCATCCCGGCGAGCCGCTCCAGGAGCAGCTCCGTCTGGGCCAGCCGTTCGGGTCCGTCCAGCGACAGGTGCGCGCTCAGCACCCCGACCCGGACCCCGCCCACCCGTACGACCGCCGTGGCGAAACCCCGCCGGTGGCGGCCCGGCGTCAAGGGCAGCAGTATGTCCTCGGTCCGCTCCACGGAGGCCCGTAGCGAGCACAGGAGCAGCGGTCCCGCCGCCGTCGCGCCGCCCGACAGGACCACCAGGTCGCACTTCGCGGCCAGCCGCGCCGCGTGCTTGCGCCACCGGAAGAACCGCGGCGCCTCCTGGACGCACACCAGGTCGGGCGCACACGCGCGGATCACCCGCGCCAGCGCGTCCTCGTCGTCGCGCAGTGAGCGGACGTTGTAGGAGAGCACCCGGATCACGGCGGAACCATCGGCTTCGGTACGGGAGTTCGGCAGCTCGCTGAGTTCCATACCCGGCAACATAACGAGACTGCCCGCCGCACCCCAGGGGGCGCGGCGGGCAGTCCGCCGATCCGGCTTGCCGCAGGGCGGGGCCTCAGCCCTGGCGCGCCAGGTCCGCCGCGCCGACCAGACCGGCCTTGCCGCCGAGCTGCGCCGCGAGCACCTGCGCGTGCGGACGCCACGCGCCGCCGATCAGCCAGCGCTTGAAGGACTTGCGGATCGGGTCGAGGACCAGGTCGCCCTCGTCGGAGACGCCGCCGCCGACGATGAACGCCGACGGGTCGAAGAGCGAGGCCAGGTCCGCGAGGCCGGCGCCCGCCCAACGGGCCAGCTCGCGGAAGGAGTCGATGGCCACCAGGTCACCGGCCCGGGCCGCCTCGCTGATGTGCTTGCCCTCGATGCCGTCGGGGGTGCCGTCGCCGAGTGCGAGGAGTGCCTTCGCGTTCTCGGGGGTGGCGTTAGCGCGCTGCTTGGCGTACCGGACGAGCGCGCGCCCGGAGGCGTACTGCTCCCAGCAGCCCTGGCTGCCGCAGCCGCACAGCAGGCCGTCGGGGACCACGCGGATGTGGCCGAACTCGGCGGCCACGCCGAAGCGTCCGCGCCGGAGCTTGTTGCCGATGATGATGCCGCCGCCCAGGCCCGTGCCGAGCGTGATGCAGATGACGTCCTCGTGGCCCTGGCCGGCGCCGAAGCGGTACTCGCCCCAGGCGGCGCAGTTGGCGTCGTTCTCGACGACCACGGGCAGGCCGATGCGCTGCTCGACCTTGTCCTTCAGCGGCTCGTGCCGCCAGTTGATGTTCGGCGCGAAGAGTACGGTCGCGCGCTTGTCGTCGACGTATCCGGCGGCGCCGATGCCGACCGCGTCGATGGTGTGGCTGGCGCTGACCTCGGAGACGGCGGCGCAGATCGCGTCCGTCACTCCGTCCGCGGTCGGCGGGGTGGGCACCTTGTACATCTCAAGGATGGTGCCGTCTTCGTCGACCACGCCGGCCGCGATCTTCGTGCCGCCGATGTCGACGCCGATGGTGAGTCCCATTAGTCCCTCGGTTTCCGGTCAAACCCCGCCACTGTCAACCGTACCCGAGGGAGGCGGGGGTTCAGTCGAGATCGATCCGCTCGGTCGGGCCGTCGTTGCCCTCGTCACGGGGGTCCTTCGCGTTCCCGGAAGCGTTTTCGGCGGTTCCTGCGGTCCCGCTCCCCCGCCCGGGGGCCGGCTCGTCGCGCGTCCAGCGGCGCTCGTGGCCCTCGACGGCCGAGCGGTAGGCGGCGAGCAGCTCCGAGCCGGCCGCCGCGAGGTGGTCGAAGACCTCGGGGTTGCGCTCGACGACGGGCTTGGCGGCGGTCTTCGCCTGGTTGACGAACTGCCGTACGGCACCCTGCGCGGCGATGCCGAACAGCGGGTTGTTCAGCGCGGAGACCTTGTCGGACACCTTGTCGGCGACGGCTTCGAAGAGCTTGAACAGCTCCTCGGCGGCGGTTCCGGTGCCGGCGCCCGCGGAGGCGCCCTGCTCGGACCTGCGGCGCTCCCGCTCGGCGGCGAGGTCCTCGGCGCAGGCCTCGGCCCAGGCGTCGTCCCCGGCGGAGGCATCGGTGGGGCGGTCGGTGGCCTCGCTCATGGCGGACTCTCCTGCGGCGGCTGCTGGGCGTGCGGTACGGACTCCTGCACGGCGCGGACTCCTACCCCCGACGTTACCCGAACGGCGGTACGCCCCCCAGGCCGCCGGCTACGCCTTCTCGCCGCCGCGGGGCCACAGATCCGGGTCCGGGGTGAAGCGGATGCGGAGCTCGTCGTCGGCCAGGGCGGCCCCGGAGACGGTGCAGCGGCGCAGCGCGGCGGGAAGGGGCACGATCCTGCGGTACGGGCCCACCGTGAGGAGCAGCTCGTCTGCGCGCCGGACCAGCCCGAGCTCGCGCTTCTCGGCGCCGGGCAGCGGGACCCGCCAGAGCAGCACCCCGTCCTCGGCGATCCGGTCCTCGACGGCCCAGACGGGGCGGGGCGCGATCGCCGGGGCGGGGGCGGGGGCCAGCTCCGCCAGGTCCTCGGGGCCGTGCGGGTCCCGGCCCAGGTGGGGTACGGGGAGCACCGGAAGGCTCGGGTCCCCGGCCCACTGGGCGGCGTACTTCTCCTGCTGGGCGGCGAGTCCCGCCAGCCACGGGTCGGTGGATCCGGCGGGCAGCATCCGGTTGGCGACGAGCGCCGAGACGGGGAGCCGGTACAGGGAGAGCCCGAGCCTGCCCAGGCGCAGCGCGGCGTCGGCGGCGGGTCCCGGCTCGGCGACGAGCCGTACGGAGGTGGTGGGGGCCTCCAGGACGTCCTGGACGGCCGCCAGGTCCTCGTCCCAGCGGGCGGCGGCCTCGTACAGCCACTGCGCGGGCATGGGGACGCCGGCCAGCTGGGCCAGTACGGGGCGCAGGGCGCGGGCCGCCTGGCGCTCCGCGGGGAGCAGCCGGGCGAGGTAGCGGCGCAGCTGGGCGGGGAGCGCGAGGGTGGTGATCGCCTGGTGCAGCGGGGGCAGGTCGACCACCACGAGGTCGGTGCCGGGCTCGTCCGCGGCCCGCCGCAGGGCGCGGAGCAGGGCGAACTGCTCGGCGCCGGGCAGTTCGGTGATCTCGTCGGCGTGCAGCGGGCGGGCGCCGAGCATCCCGAGCACCGCGGAGCCGCGCTCCTGGAGCGAGACGAGCTCGCTCCGGAACTCCTCGCCGGAGTCGACGCGGGCCACCCTGAGCGTGCCTTCCGCGGCGACGGGCGGGTCGGTGGGTCCGGCGGCGAGCAGGAGGACCCGGTGCCCTTGCCGTGCGGCGGCGAGCGCGGTGGCCGCCGCGACGGTACTCCGCCCGGCGCCGCCGGGGCCGGTGACGAGAAGGGTGTGCATGCTGCTCCTAGCTCCGCGTGTGCGTGGCCGCCGGAGCCCGGGCGGGGCGGATGGCGGCCGCTGCCAGCCTGCCACGCCCCCGAAGCCCACCCGGCCCCCGGGCCTCCGGCCGCCTACGCGCGGGCCCGGCTGCGGTGTGCCGCTGCGCGGGGCGGAGTTCCCCGCTGCGACCTTTGCCGCTGCGCGGGGCGGAGTTCCCCGCTGCGACCCTTGCCGCTACGCGGGGCGGAGTTCCCCTACCCGCCCTTCGCCCGTTCCCCGGGCGCTGCCCGGACCCGGTCCTCAAACGCCGGACCGGCTGGGGAAGGGTACCGGGCTGCGCCCGGACCCCCTGGGGCTCCGCCCCAGAC
>NZ_JBWJVM010000109.1:0-25565 GCF_056428985.1 Streptomyces sp. CA189
GGCAGGGCCCCGCCCGGGTACACCCCGCCGGAGCCGGGCGAAGCCGGGGCGTAGGGCTCACCCGGGGAGGTCTGCGCGCCCGACGGGTGCGCCGGTCCGGCGGGCGTGGACTCCGAAGCCGACGGAGCGCCGCCGTCGGCGCGACCGGGCGCCGAGGCGTCGGACACGCCGACACCGCCCGGGGCCGCCGGCAGGGCGGTGCCCGCGGCCGGCGTGTGAGGCGGAGCGGGGGTGTCCGCAGCGGCCGGGGACGACGGGACGGCGGCACCCGGGTACGGCGGCAGTCCGGTGTCCGCGCCGGGCGCGTGGGGCGGGCCGGCGCTATCGGAAGCCGACGGGGTCGACGGCTGGGCACGTTCCGGGCCGGGCGTCTGGGGCGGGGCGGCGCTGTCCGGAGCCGACGGGTACGACGGCAGTCCGGTGCCCGGGGCCGGGGCGTGGGGGAGGGCGGAGCTGTCCGGAGCGGACGGGTTCGTCGGCAGTCCGGTGCCGGTGGCCGGGGTGTGGGGGAGCGCGGAGCTGTCCGGAGCGGACGACGGGTACGACGGCCGGGCGGTGTCCGGCGCCGACGGGTAGGGCGGGACGGCAGTGCCCGGGGCCGACGGGTGCGGCGGGGCGGAGGCGCCCGTAGCCGGAGCGTAGGGTGCGGCCGGAGCGCCCGCGGCCGGAGCGTACGGCGCGGCCGAGGAGCCGGCCGTCAGCGCCGTGGGCGCGTCGGGGGTGCCCGCGTACGGCATGGCCGAGGCCGGTGCGTTCGAGGCCGTGCGCGGAGCCGGCGGGGCGATGCGCATCGTCGGAGGGGTCTCCAGCTCCGACGGCGGCCGGTGCGGCTCGAAGCCGCTTCCCTCGGGCAGCCCCGGGATCGCGGCGGCCGCCGGAGCCGCGCCCTGCGTGTACCAGGCCGGCGGGGTGTAGTCGATGGTGAACTCGCCCGTCAGCTCGGGCTCCGCGTCGGACTGATCGTCCGTCGGGACGTCCCACGTCCCGCCGCGCCTCTCGTTCCGATCGCCGCTCACTGGTCCTCCTGATCTGTCGAACACTGGTCCGGCGTCCCACCGCGCCACGCCGGCGCCCAGCCTAATCGTGTCCCGCAGCCGGTATCCGCCCCCGTCCGCCCGAACCCGAGGCAGACCACGGGGTACGAGCCGCCTCCATCCTGCCCATACGGCCGTGTCCCCGGCCAATCCCCGCCCCTCCTACCTGCCACGTCACCACGGCAGCCCCGCTCCCGACCTGCCCGCCGCGCCCTACCGCTCCAGGGCGGCCCCGGCACGCGCGTGCAGTCCCCACCCCACCCGTTCCCGCCCTGCGGAACCCCAACCCGCCCGTACCGCCTCCGGCGCACCCTTGCAGGCCTCACCTGTCGTGGCGCTGCCGGTTCCCGGCCTGTCGGGTCCCGGGCTTGCCTGCCCTGGCCTCACCCGTCCCAGGGCTTGCCTGCTGCCGGCCGGTCGGCCCCGGCTCGCTCGGTTCGGCCGGCCGGGTTTCTGGCCTGCACGTTCCGAGTCTCCGGGTCCACCGGTTCCTTGCCTGCCTGCCTGCCTGCCTGCCTGCCTGCCTGCCTACCTGTCCTGGTGCTGCCGGTTTCCGGCCTCGCGCGTCCCGGGCTTGCCTGCTCGTGGTCGGTCGGCCCCGGCCAACTCGTTTCGGCCTGCCGGTCCCTGCCTGCCCATCCAGGCGCTGCCGGTTCACGGCCTGCCGGTTCGGGCCCGTCGGATAATGGCACGCCGTGCACGCTCCGTTGGTTCCCGGACCAGTCCTTCCGGTCCGGTCCTCAGCCGGCCTGCCCGGTCCCCTGATCCTCTGGTCCGCTGGTGCCGAGCCTGCCGGTTCCGGTCCGCCCGCCAGGGACATGCCCGTACCGGCCCGGCCCGCCGGTTCCCGGCTCGTTCAGTCCCGTCCGCTGGTTCCTTCTCGGCCTCCCGTGCGGAGGTGGACCCGGTCTGCCGCCTCTCGGCCGGCTCGTGCCGAGCTTCCCGGTCAACCAGTTCTCGGCTTGCTCAGTTCGGCCTGCTGGTCCTGGTCTGCCCGTTCCGGGCCTGCCGGTTGGTGGCAGGTCCGAGCACGTTCTGCCGGTTCCCGGCTCACCCTCTGATCCGACGGTTCCCGCGTGGACGTTCAGGGGTCGCCTGCTTCCGAACTGCCTTTACGAGCCCGCTCGTTCCGCCCGCCGCTTCCCCGACCGCTGGGTTGCAATTCGGCTTCCCGTACTGCAGATCCTCGGCATGCCGACAGTGGCCTGTCCGCTCCCGGCCCGTCGGCAGGCCGGTTCCACGGTCGTGCTTACTCAGCTCGTTTCCGGTCCGCTCATCAGGGCCACCGGTGTTCTGGACCGCCTGCTGCGGCCCACCGGCCCACCTGCTTGCGGTCTGCCCGTCCGCGGACTCCCCGCCGGCCCCGCACCAGTGCAGGCGCGCCCAACCGGCAGCCCCAAGCCGCCATCCCCCGAACCGGTACCTCCCGAGTGCCCACCCCGAGACCCCGGGTCCCCCGTGAGGCTGAACCTCGCGGCACTCCCGGGCTCCGCAGACGAGCACCCGGCACCGCCAGGCTCCGCCGACCGCCAACCCGGCGCCCCCGGCTCCGCGGGCGCACCCCGGCACCACCGGGCCCCGCCAGAGACCACCCCGCCCCCGGGCGCCGCAGCCCGCGCCCCCGGGTCCCCCGTGAATCGAACCTCGCGTCACCCCCAAGTTCCGCAGGCAAGCGCCCTGGCATCCCGGCCGGGCCCCGCCGACGACCACCCCGGCCCCCGGGCGCCGCAGCGGCCGGCTCCGCTCCGGCAAGGCCCCGCCCCCGGCCGGCCGGCCCGCCCCGGTTCAGTCGATGCGCCGCGCCGGACCCAGCAGGCCCGTCTCCCCGTCCGTCGGCTGCGTCATCACGAACTGCCGGTCCCGCTCGGTGCACCACAGCGTGACCCCGTCGCCCAGCGTCGGCAGCGACTCCACCGCCGCCGCGGGCAGCCGCATCAGGCGGCCGAGCTGCTCCGCCTCGTCCGGGGAGACCCGCTGGACGCCGACCAGGGAGGCGTTGCGCACCAGTCGGGGGGCCGCCGGGCTCAGGTACGGGAGCAGGGTCAGGACCGACTGCCAGGGTCCCGCCGCCACGCGCCCCCGCGGCGGACGCATGCCGCAGTCGCGGATCACCAGGACCGGACTGCCCGCCGACGCGCCCTGCGGCGGCACCCGGCCCACGTCGTGCAGGGTCACGCACTGCTGACCCCCGCCCGCCGCCTGCGCCAGGCCGGACCACACCTGGCCGCGCCCGGTCTCCACCGTCACCCGCGCGCCCGTGGCAGCCGCCCGCAGGGCCAGGACCTGCGCCGTCCACAGGCCGCCGATCAGCGTGACCTCGTACGGTGTCGGCCGGTTGACGCCGAGGACCGCCGGGCGGCCCCCCGAGTCCACGCCGATGACGACCCCGTCGTCCCCGACCGGCAGCGCGAGCTCGTCCAGGTCGGCCGCCTGGACCACGTGCCGCTCCCGCCGCGGGCCGACCAGCCCGAAGCCACCCCGCACCGAGCCCGTACGAGAGCCCGCTCCCGTACCCGCTCCCGATCGAGAGCCCCTCGTCGAGCCCCTCATCGCGCTCCTCCCAGCGGCAGCGACGCCAGCAGCCCCGGCACCTGCTCCCGGTCCAGCCGCACCAGCCCGGCCTTGACTCCCCGAGCGGTCTGTTCCAGTCCGCGCCGTGCGGTGACCAGTTCCTCGTCGCTGCGCCCGGTGACCCGTACGTGCCCGGTCAGCGTGACCTCGTGCCGCGCGGCCGGGGTCATCGTCAGGCTGAAGTTCGTCGCCAGCGTCGGCAGCGAGGTCAACAGCGCCACGAACTGCGGCAGTCCGGCCCCGCTCCCGCCCAACTGGGGCCAGCGGCTGATCCAGTACGTGGTGTGCCGCCGGTCGTCGCAGCGCCAGGTCCGCGAGGTCTCCTCGGTACGCCGTCCGGTGGCCGCCGACCGCCCCGCCTGGGTGATCGCCATCGGGTTCGCGCACGAGGAAGTCGCCAGCGCGCCCGTCAGTTCCTGCTCCGTGAGTACCGTCGCGCGGAACCCGGCCCCCGCGAGCCTGCTCGCCAACTGGTCCGCGACCCGCACCAGACACCGCTGCGCACCCGGCAGCCCGCCGCCGCGCGCGGTGACCGCGTCGGGACACAGCTCCGGATCCAGCTTGAGCGCGATCCACGTCAGGCGGACCGCGGGGCTCCCGGTCAGGGCCTGGAGCGGGGCGTAGTTGCGCGCGGCCATCGACTGGGCCGGCAGGTGCGGCGCCGGCGCCGGCTGGGTGTGCTGCACGAGCTGTGCGGACTCCAGCCGGATGCCGTCCACTTCGAGGACGTCCCGTACGAGGGCCAGCGGCAGCGGCCGCGCCGCCCGGTCGGGCCGCAGCGCGGTGGCGTCCATGTCGACCTGGACCACCGCCGTCAGGAACGTGCCGTCGCCGACCATCCCGACGGGCCGCCGGTCACGGTCCCGCTCCCGCTCGCTGAACGTGAGCGTCCGCAACGCCGGATCGGCCTCGACGAGCGGGGCCAGCCCCGGCTCCGTACCGGCCGGCACCGCCGTGGCGGCGGCCCGGCGGCGGCGTGCGCGCAGCGCCAGCGCGCCGCCGATCCACTCGGGCAGCGAGCGCCGGTGCCTGCGTACGACCGCGAGCAGGACGAGGACCAGGGCGAGCGCACCGGCCGGCGCCAGCAGCAGCGGCTCCACCACCCAGGCTGCCAACAGGGCCGCCGCGGCGACCTGGAGGAGCACGAGTTGTTGCAATCGGAACGGCCCGAAACGGCCCGGACCGGACTTGGGATGCGGGGTCACTCCGGCGCGCGCGGGTGCGGGCGCCCCGGTCCGCGGCCTCACGGCAGTGGCCATCACTCGCGCACCTCACCTTTCCGGGGTTCGTACTCCTGAGCCCCGGCAGCACGCGCGACAGCCGGCCGCTCGCCCCCGGAATCTCACCAATCCGCCCCAACACCCCTGTTTCCCCCGGCCCGGAAGGCGTGGAGCGGCGGCCTCAGCCTACCCGGCCCCCACCCACCCTCCGTCAAGAGGCATAGTAGGTGGCCGGTCGGACAATAGAGGCCCGGAGACCGTACCCACCGACCGGGCCGTGCGGGGAGAATCAGGCGGCCATGGCCTCACGACGTGACGAGCTCAACGCGTACACCTTTGCGAAGCGACGCACGGTGGCCGCGTTCCTTCAGCCTTCCGCGAGCGGATCCGAGGAGGGTGCTCCGCGCCCGCTGCGCGCCGTCCTGCCCGGTGTGATCACCGCGGCGCTCGTCCTCGCGGCCTTCGGGGCCTGGGGGATGTTCAAGCCGACGGCCCCCAAGGGATGGGACACCCCCGGCGACCACGTCATCGTCGGCAAGGACTCGACGACCCGTTACGTCGTCCTGACCACCGAGGTCAACGGCAAGAACCAGACCCGGCTGCACCCGGTGCTGAACCTCGCCTCCGCGCGGCTGCTGCTCGACCCCGCCAAGGCCAAGGTCGTCCAGGTCGCGGACAAGGTGCTGGACGCGGGCAAGCTCCCGCGCGGCCCCATCATCGGCATCCCGTACGCCCCCGACCGGCTGCCCGCCCCGGCGGACGCGGGGAAGGCCAAGCGCTGGGCGGTCTGCCAGCAGCCCGGCGGCAACGGCAAGGGCGTGCAGACGGCCACCTTCGTCCTGGCCGACCGCGAGGCGGGCCTGATGGACGACGGGCGCCGGCTCTCCGACTCCCAGGCCCTGTACGTCCAGAGCACCGGCCCGGGCAAGGCCCGCTACCTCGTCGACGCGGCGGGCATGAAGTACAAGTTTCCCGAGGGCACCGCGGACGCGCGCACGATGACCAACGCCCTCGTCGGCGGCAGCGCCCTCCCGCAGCCGGTCTCCGAGGAGTGGCTGGCCACCCTCGGCACCGGCCACGAGCTGGCCTTCCCCGAAATTCCGGGTGCGAAGGCCGGGACGCCCGCCGGGGTCAAGGGCCTGGCCAGCAGGGACGACAAGGTCGGCATGGTGCTGAAGGCCGTGACCGGCGCCGGCGCCCAGCACTACCTGGTGCTGCCCGGCAAGGTCGTCCCCGTCTCCGACTTCACCGCCTGGCTGATGATCTCCTCGCCCGCGACCGACCGGCTCGACATGCACGGCAAGCCCCACGAGGTGGACCTCCAGGCCATCAACCCGGACCGCACGCCCTTCAAGGGCGACATGAAATGGCCCCAGAAGAAGACCGACCGGATCAACGTGGTCCGTGCGCCCGGCGCCCCCGCCGCCGGCGCCGAGGGCGACCGCGACACCGTCTGCAGCGTGCTGCGCTCGGTCGACGCCCAGGGCGCCCAGACGCTGAGCACCTGGGCCGGCACCGGATTCCCCGTCGACATCACCGCCAGCGGTACGAGCGCCTACGTCACTCCGGGCACGGGCCTGCTCTACACCCAGGCGCAGGGCCGCCAGACCACCGCGGGCGGCGCGCTCTTCCTGGTCACCGACACCGGCCTGCGGTACGCCGTCCAGGCCAACGGCGACAGCGACGCGGCCCAGCCCTCACCCGGACCGAGCGCGAGCCCCGGCCAGAGCGCGAGCCCCGGCCAGAGCGGGCCGGTCACCTCCGACGGCCGCCCCGCGCCGAGCCAGGCCCAGGCCCGGCTCGGATACGAGAAGGTGGTCCCGGTGACGGTGCCCATCGCATGGTCGGAGTTCCTCTCCAAGGGCCCCCGCCTCGACAGCAACTCCGCCCGCCAGCCCCAGGGTTCGTGATGCGGAGCACTTCGAAGCCCGCCCTCGCCGCCCTGCTGGCGGCCGCCGCCCTCACGCTGGGCGCCGCGCCGCAGCCCTCGTACGGGCCTGGGCCCGGGAGCGCGTACGAGGGCGGGCGCGAGGCCTCGTACCCGAACACGCCCCTGCGCCTCGCGGGCGCCGGCGAGTGCACCTTCCCGATGAAGAAGCAGGTCGAGGACCGGCCCTGGGCGCTCCAGCGGCTGCTGCTCGACGAGCTCTGGGCGGACACCAGGGGCCGCTCCCAGGACGGGAAGAGCGTCCGCGTGGCCGTCATCGACACCGGAGTCGACCGGGTCAACCCGCAGCTCGCCGACGCCCTCGACATCGCGGCCGGCCGCGACTTCATCGATGCCAAGAGCGACGGAACCACGGACACCGTCGGGCACGGCACCAAGGTCGCCGGGCTCATCGCGGCCCGCCCGAAGCCCGGCACCGGCTTCGTCGGGCTCGCCCCCGAGGCCACGATCATCCCCATCCGGCAGAACGACGGGCAGGGCAACGGCAACGCCGAGACCCTGAGCGAGGCCATCACCCACGCGGTGTCCAAGGGCGCCCAGGTCATCAACATCTCGCAGGACACCGAGGTGCCGATGACCCAGGACTCCAAGCTCGGCCAGGCCGTCAAGAAGGCCGTGGAGGCCAACGTGGTCGTCATCGCCTCGGCGGGCAACGACGGCCTGACCGGGAAGAAGCGCGCCACCTACCCGGCGGCCTTCCCCGGCGTCCTCGCGGTGGGCTCCTCGGACCGCAACAACGAGCGCGCCGCCTTCTCCCAGCCCGGCTCCTTCCTCGGGATCGCGGCGCCCGGGGTCGACATGCTCTCCACCGTTCCCGGCTTCGGCCAGTGCGTGGACAACGGCACCAGCTTCTCCGCCCCCTACGTCGCCGGGGTCGCCGCACTGCTGCGCGCCAAGCACCCGCAGTGGACCGCGCAGGAAGTGATCTGGCAGCTCCAGAACACCGCCGAGCGCTCCGTCAACGGCCACGACGACTTCGTGGGCTGGGGCGTCGTCGACCCGGTCCGCGCGCTCACCCAGTCCGCCGTGGGAGCCGAGCCCCCCAAGGCCCCCGTGGCGGACCCCGGGCCGCCCCGTGCGGCTGCCCCGGAACCGGCCGTGATGCACACGAGCGAGACGGCGCGCGAACGCGACGAGCGGCTCGGCACGTACGCGCTGGGGATCGGCGGCGTGCTCATCACCGTGATCGCGGGGACCGCCACGGTGGTCCGGGATGCCCGGAACCGAAGGCGCCGTTTGCTGTGAACGGTCACGGTTCATCAACAGAACCCGATGGGCTGTGTTGGGTCGGGCCGATCAACTGACTACAGTGTTCGGAGGCTTCACGACTGTGATCGGGGATTGTGCGTGAAGCGGAGGGGGATCCGGGGGCGCGTGGCTGAAAACCGCCTTCTCGTAGTACCGCTCCGCCGCGCGATCCGCCGGTTCTGTCTGGCGAATTGAGAGATGAGGAGCTTCGGATGACCAGCAATTTCGGACTCGCTGATGACCCGGTAAAGCAGGCACTGAACAAGATTTCGGAGACCGCCGACAGCGTCACGCGGCAGTCCCGGGAGCTGGCGGACATCCTCGCCACCGTCAGCGCGGGCTGGACCGGTGTGGGTGCGTCGGGGTTCACCTCCGCGCAGACGGTCGTCAACGAGGACCACGACGAGATCCGCCGGCTGCTCGGCGTCCTGCACAACGCGGTCGGGCAGACCAAGAACCTGAGCAACGCGCAGGACGACGACGTGGTCTCCGCGTTCCAGGCGGTCAAGGCCGGCAGCGGCGGGGGCAACACCTCGGCCCTGAACGGGATCTGACCCGCTTCCCCACCCACCTGCCCAGCCCCGTGCGAAGGAGAAGAGCATGACCGCGAACAACGGGCACACCAAGGTCCAGTACGAGAGCGTCCAGGTGATGGCGGACCGCATCCGCATCGTCTCGGACAACATCAAGAAGGACCTCGACGAGATGGGTGCGGCCCTGACGGTCGTCACCGACACCTGGGACGGCGAGGCGCACGCCCAGTACGTCGAGCTGCAGCGCAAGTACAACGGCAAGGCCGACCACATGCGCGCCCAGCTGCGCCTCGTCGCGGACCTCATCGAGCGCGGCAAGAACGACTACCGCGCCACCGACGTGAAGGCCTCGCGCCTGTTCACCGAGGCCTACTAGGCCCGCGGCACCGCGAAGCACCGCCGAGGACGGCGAAGCACGAGGAAGGGGCGCGCCCGCACCGGGCGCGCCCCTTCCTCCGTCCCACGAGGCCGTACGAGGCCTAGCGCGGACCCCGGTCGAGATCGAACTCCCCGTCCCGGGCCCCGAGTACGAACGCCTCCCACTCGGCCGCGGTGTAGCGCAGCACCGTGTCCCGGTCCAGCGAGGACCGCATCGCCACCGCTCCCTCGGGCAGCCGGGCGATCTCGACCCGCTCCTCGTCGGGAGAGGTGCCGGGCGGGCCCTCCCACTCGACGCCGCTGATGTCGAGCCCGTACAGCTCGTCCTTCTCCTGCTGAGTGCCCATGCGCGGCCTCTCCTTCGGTGGTGCGATCCCTGCCGATTATCGACGGTGACCCGCCGCGCGCGGGAGGCTTTCCGCAACCCTCCGCAACCCTCCGCAACCCTCCGCGGCTCTGCGCCCCCGCGCGCCGGCCGGCGCCCCGCCCTACATCCCGGGCATCCGCCCGATCTGGATCAGCGACGTCCCGCGCTTGCGCGAGACGAAGGAGGCCCGGCCCGGCGGCATGGGACGCGGCCGCGCGTTGCCGACCAGATCCCCCTCGGACGGATCGCCGGACAGTACGACGCCCTGCGCGCCCAGCTCCTTGATCCGCTGCATGAACGGCTCGTACAGCGAGCGCGAGGCCCCCGCCGAGCTGCGCGCGATGACGAAGCGCACGCCCGTGTCCCGGGCGAACGGCAGGAACTCCACCAGCTGCGCCAGCGGATTGCCCTGGCTCGTGGCCACCAGGTCGAAGTCGTCGATGATGATGAACACGTCCGGGCCCGTCCACCAGCTGCGGTCGCGCAACTGCTGCGGAGTGACGTCCTGCGGCGGCTGCCGGCGGGCGAACACCCCGGCCAGCGCCTCCATGTGCATCTGCAGGGAGCTCGCCATCGGCGCGTACTCCAGCAGGTGCTCCTCCGGCAGCGCGCCGAGCAGGCCGCGCCGGTAGTCGCCGACCACCAGCCGCGCCCGGTCCGGGCCGTAGCGCTCCGAGATCCGCTGCGCGATGAGCCGCAGCAGGTTCGTCTTGCCCGACTCGCTCTCGCCGAACACGAGGAGGAAGGGGTCGGTCTCGAAGTCGACGAACACCGGTTCCAGCTCGGTCTCGTCGATGCCGATCGCGATCCCGCGCTCCGGGTACTCCTGGCCCTTCGGGAGCTGGTCCGCGTGGAGCAGCCGCGGCAGCAGCCGCACGCCGGGGGCCGCCTGGCCCGCCCAGTTCTGCTTCACTGCGTCCACGAAGGCGGCGGTGGCCTCCGACAGGTCGTCCGCCGCGTGCGAGCCGTCGACCCGCGGCAGCGCGCCCAGGAAGTGCAGCTTCTCCGCGACCTGGCCGCGGCCCGGCATCCCCGTCGGGACGTTCGCCGCGACCTTGCGGTCGAACTCCGAGTCCATGACGTCGCCGAGGCGCAGCTCCAGCCGGCTGAGGATCTGGTCCTTCAGCGCGGCCCGGACCTCCATGTACCGGGCGACCGTGATCACCACGTGGATGCCGTATCCCAGCCCGCGGGACGCGATGTCCGTGACGACCTGCTCCAGGGCCTCGTACTCGCCCCGGAAGCCGCCCCAGCCGTCGACGACCAGGAACACGTCGCCCCAGGCCTCCCCGGGCAGCTCGCCCGCGGCCCGCCGGCGCCGGTAGGTGCCGATCGAGTCGATGTTGTTCGCGCGGAAGAACTCCTCGCGCCGGCGCAGCACTCCGGCCACCTCCGCGACCGTGCGCCGCACCCGCTCCGGATCCAGCCGGGACGCGATCCCGCCCACGTGCGGCAGTTCGGCGAGCGAGGACAGGCCGCCGCCGCCGAAGTCCAGCCCGTAGAACTGCACCTCGCGCGGGGTGTGCGTCAGCGCGAACGAGGAGATCAGCGTCCGCATCAGCGTGGACTTGCCCGACTGCGGACCGCCGACCACCATCATGTGGCCCGCGGCACCCGAGAAGTCCCGGTACAGCACCTCGCGCCGCTGCTCGAACGGCTTGTCGATGAGCCCGAGCGGCACGACCAGCCCGCCCGGCCGCGTGTACCCCTCCGCGTGCAGCCCGCGCTCCGCCGAGGGCGCCAGCGCCGGCAGCAACTGGTCCAGCGGCGGAGCCTGGTCCAGCGGCGGCAGCCACACCTGGTGCGCCGGCACGCCCTGCCCCTCCAGCCGTCCCACGATCACGTCCAGCACCGTGTCCGCCAGCGCGTCGTCCCCGGCCCGCGCCTCCTGCTCCGCCCGCGCCGACAGGTACGCCGGGTCCGGAGCCGCGTAGACCACCGGCACCGGCGCCGCCGTGAACAGCACGGGCCGCCGCTCCACCGGGAACAGCCCGACCGACAGGTCCGGCCCGCCCGAGCGGTAGGTGCCCGAGACGTACGCGGCCTTGAAGCGCGTCATCTCGTCCGTACCGAACTTCAGGTAGCCCGAACCGGGCACCGACGGCAGGTGGTAGGCGTCCGGCACGCCGATCGCGGTCCGCGATTCCGCCGCCGAGAAGGTCCGCAGACCGATCCGGTACGACAGGTACGTGTCCAGCCCGCGCAGCTTGCCCTCCTCCAGCCGCTGCGAGGCCAGCAGCAGGTGCACGCCCAGCGACCGGCCGATGCGGCCGATCTGGATGAACATGTCGATGAAGTCCGGCTTCGCGGTCAGCAGCTCGGAGAACTCGTCGATGACCAGCACCAGCGAGGCCAGCGGCTCCAGCGGAGCACCGGCCGCGCGGGCCTTCTCGTAGTCGTGGATGTTCGCGTAATTGCCCGCCGAACGCAGCAGCTCCTGGCGGCGCTGCAGCTCGCCCCGGATCGAGTCGCCCATGCGGTCCACGAGCGTGAGGTCGTCCGCCAGGTTGGTGATGACCGCCGCGACGTGCGGCATCTGCCCCATCCCGGTGAAGGTCGCACCGCCCTTGAAGTCGGCCAGTACGAAGTTCAGCGTCTCCGAGGTGTGCGTGACGGCCAGCCCCAGCACCAGCGTGCGCAGCAGCTCCGACTTGCCCGAACCGGTCGCGCCCACGCACAGCCCGTGCGGGCCCATGCCCTCCTGCGCGGCCTCCTTCAGGTCCAGCATCACCGGGGAGCCGTCCTCGCCGACCCCGATCGGCACGCGCAGCCGCTCGCCGGCGGAGCGCGGCCGCCAGGTCCGTGCCACGTCCACGGCGGCCGCGTCACCCAGGTTCAGCAGGTCGGTGAAGTCCAGATTGGCCAGCAGCGGCTCGTCCTCGTCCCCGCCGCCCGTCCGCAGCGGCGCGAGCTGCCGGGCCAGCGCCTCGGCCGCCGGCAGCGACAGGGTGTCCGGCAGACCCTCGTAGGCGACGCCCGCACCCGACTCCAGCCGCAGCCGGCCCGGCCGCACCACGACCGACAGCCCGCCGCGCGCCTCGTCCAGCTCGCCCGCCACCACCTCGACGACGGTGACCCCCTGCAGACCCTCGGCCGCCGCGAACACCGAGTCCGGCGGCACCAGACCCCCGCGGGAACCCGAGTCCAGTACGAGGACCACGTGCGGCTGGTCCAGCACCGGGGAGCCCTCCCGGCTGAACCGGGGCCGCCCCTCCAGCCGGGAGCCCAGCATCCCCTCCAGCTCGGCGAGGTCGTCGCCGAACAGCCGCTTCGTGCCGGCCCCGTCGATCTGACCCGGAACCTGGGTGTGCGGCAGCCACTTCACCCAGTCCCACTCCGCCACCGCGCCCGGCGCGGCCACCACGGCCACCATCAGGTCCTCGGGAGAGTGCAGCGTCGCCAGTTGGGCCACCAGCGCCCGCGCGGTGCCCCGCGCCGACTCGGGCTCCCCGGAGACCGTCACGTGGTAGAACGCCCGCAACGACACCGCCATCGGCAGCCCGTCCAGCGAGGAGTGCACCCTCAGGAACTGCTGCATGGCGCCCGCCGCCAGCGGCTCCAGCTCGTCGACCGGCGCCGTGTCCGGAGCCACCAGCGGGGTCGCCAGGCGCTGCGCGCCCAGCCCCAGCCGGGCCTGCCCGAAGTCCGCGTCGCCGACCCGCCGCTCCCACAGCCGCGAACTCTCGGCCACCACCGACCACAACTGCTCCGGAGCCGGGTGCAGATAGAGCTGCGCGTCACGCTGGGCGCGCGCGGTCCTCCGTACCTGACGGCGGGTTTGAGCCAGGTACTTGAGGTAATCCCGCCGGATGTCGGCCATCTGCCCCTGGGTACCGCGCCGGTGCCGCATCAACTGGGCCACCAGCATGCCCACCGTCGACACCATCATCAGCACGCCCATGATGCGCATGAACGGCGCGGCACCCGGCATGAAGAAGAAGACGGCGGACGAGCCCATCCCGAGCATCGGGAGGAGCTGCATCAGCACGCCCTCCTGCTGCCCCCGGGGAAGTTCCGGCGGTGCCTCCAGCCGCAGTTCGTCCGAAGGCACTTCGGGCGGCAGCGACCGGGGCGGACGTTTGACGACGATCTGGCTCACCGGAGCATCAATCCCTTGAAAACAGACGGGACGTCGCAACCGGCGCCGTCAAGTCCCGGGCACGAAGGGGGTCTCCTCCGCAGAGAGGTGATCCTACTTGCCGACAGTCATCCGCACTCCCGGTAGGGTGGCGCGCGCGGCATGCGCATCCGCGAATCGGCTGCGCACCGGCGGTCGGAGCACCGCCGCCGGCGCACCCACACGCACACCAGCTCACACACCCACCGGGGGGCATCAGGTGAACACCGCCGAGGCGACCGGCTTCCGCAGGGTCACCGTCGTGGCTCCCGACAGCCGCATAGACGTCGCCCTCCCCGAGGACATCGCCGTCGCCGACATCTACCCCGAGCTGCTGCGCCTCACCGGCCAGACCCAGCCCGTCGGCGCACCCACGGGCTTCCACCTGGTCCTGCGCTCCGGCACCGTCCTCGACGGCGCCCGCACCCTCGCGGCCCAGCAGGTCCTGGACGGCGAAGTGCTGAGCCTGCGCCCGTTCGCGGAATCGCTGCCGCCCGCCGTCTTCGACGACGTCTCCGACGCCGTCGCCGCCGCCGTGGTGCGCGACCGCCACCGCTGGAGCGACGACATGCTGCGCGGCGCGGGCCTGACCGGCGCCGCCGTCCTCTTCGTCCTGCTCGGCTTCGTCCTCTGGTACGCCGACCCCGTCCTGCACGACATGCACGGACTGCCCGGCATCATCGCCGGCTCCATCGGCGTGCTCCTCACCGCCACCGCCGGCGTCCGCGCCCGGGTCTACCGAGACCGCGGCTCCGCCGTCGCCCTCGGCCTCGCCGCCGTACCGCACCTGCTGATCGCCGGCTCCGGCATCATCGCCCCCGCCGCCGGCCAGGGCCCCGGCCGGCTCCAGTTCCTCCTCGGCTGCGTCTGCGTGCTCGTCGCCTCCGTCGCCCTCGTCGCCCTCACCCCCGACGGCGACGCCCCCTTCGTCGCGACCACCTTCCTCGCCGCCACCGGGACCCTGGCCACGTTCGCCGCCATCACCGCCGACGCCGGGGCGACCTCCGCCGCGGCCGTCTGCGCCCCCGCCGCGATCGGCCTCGTCGCCTTCCTCCCCGGCCTCTCCGCCCGCTTCGCCCGGCTCCCCATCGGCTACTCCGCCCCGCAGAGCGCCACGGCCGAGTACGAGACCCCGGACCGCTACGAGAGCGAGCCGTACGGTGAGCGCTCCGCCACCGACGGCCACGACTCCGGAGCCCCGCTCGACGCCGAGGCCATCGCCGCCCAGGCCCGCCGCGGCCACGAGATGCTCCTCGGCCTCGTCGGCGGCTGCGCGGCCGTCGCCGTCGGCTCCGCCGCCGTCCTCGGCTTCTCGGACGACACCTGGGCCCGGCTCCTGGCCCTGGCCACCGGGCTCGCCATGCTGCTGCGCGCCCGCCTCTTCCGCTACACCTCCCAGGTCGCCTGCGCCCTCGTGGCCGGCTTCGCCGCCCTCGGCCTGCTCGTCCTGGGCCTCGCCATGCACCCGCCGGCCGCCCTGCTCCGGGACCTCGCCCTGTACGGGGACCACAGCGGCCTGGAGATCCGTACGCTCTGGCTCTCCGCGGCCGTGGCCGCCGGCGCGGCCCTCCTCGTCGGAATTGCGCTGGTCATTCCCCGCAAGGGTCTGTCACCCTTCTGGGGGCGGATGCTCGACCTCACCGAGGCGGCCGTCCTGCTCAGCCTGGTCCCGCTGACCCTGGCCGTGCTCGACGTCTACGCCCGGGCCCGCGCTCTCACCAGCTGAGACGAGGCGCAGCGGCAGCCTGGTACGCTGTGTGACGGCCGTTTGTGTACGCGCCTCCGGATTCCTCCGGGGGCTGCGCTCAGCGGACCCCGCCTCCCGAGTTACGGAAGATCCCCAGAGAATTCGACCTGGGGCACTCGGTGGCTATGAAGACCTATTACAAGGAGTACGCGTGCCGCTCGACGCCGCAGTCAAGAAGCAGCTCATCGCAGAATTTGGTGCCAAGGAGGGCGACACCGGCTCCCCCGAGGTCCAGGTCGCGATGCTGTCCCGCCGCATCTCGGACCTGACCGAGCACCTGAAGTCCCACAAGCACGACCACCACTCCCGTCGTGGTCTGCTGATCCTGGTCGGCCAGCGTCGCCGCCTGCTGCAGTACCTGGCCAAGAAGGACATCCAGCGCTTCCGTGCGCTGGTCGAGCGCCTCGGCATCCGCCGCGGTGCGGCCGGCGCCAAGTAAAGACGCTGTGAAGGGAGCGGTTCCCACATTGAGGGGGCCGCTCCCTTTGCTGTACGTGCGCGACGTACCGGACGCTTTGTAGTCTGGAAGCGTCCACGTCGGAAGACGTGCACAACTGAAGAGGAGGAGCGCCCTCCCTACGCCGCCGGTCCTCGGTAGTGGCATCCGGAAAGCCCGCACGTGGCTTCGCCCGGCTGCTTCGATCGAAGACCGGCCCGCACGCAAGGAGCGCTTCTCCGCAACCGTCCACCACCACACGGGTGGCGGACGGAGACGACGAAAATGGAGAAAACGCTAGTGGAGAACGAGACCCACTACGCCGAGGCCGTCATTGACAACGGTTCCTTCGGCACCCGCACCATCCGCTTCGAGACGGGCCGTCTGGCCCGCCAGGCCGCCGGCTCCGCCGTTGCCTACCTGGACGACGACACGATGGTGCTTTCCGCCACCACCGCGTCGAAGAAGCCCAAGGACCAGCTCGACTTCTTCCCCCTGACGGTGGACGTCGAGGAGCGGCAGTACGCGGCCGGCAAGATCCCCGGCTCCTTCTTCCGCCGCGAGGGCCGCCCCTCCGAGGACGCGATCCTCACCTGTCGCCTGATCGACCGCCCGCTGCGCCCGTCCTTCAAGAAGGGCCTGCGCAACGAGATCCAGGTCGTCGCGACGATCATGGCGCTCAACCCCGACCACCTGTACGACGTCGTGGCGATCAACGCCGCCTCCGCGTCCACCCAGCTGGCCGGCCTGCCCTTCTCGGGCCCGATCGGCGGCGTCCGCGTCGCGCTGATCCGCGGCCAGTGGGTTGCCTTCCCGACGCACACCGAGCTCGAGGACGCCGTCTTCGACATGGTCGTCGCGGGCCGCGTGCTCGAGGACGGCGACGTCGCGATCATGATGGTCGAGGCCGAGGCCACCGAGAAGACCATCGCGCTGGTCAAGGGCGGCGCCGAGGCGCCGACCGAGGAGGTCGTGGCCGCCGGCCTCGACGCCTCGAAGCCCTTCATCAAGGCCCTCTGCAAGGCCCAGGCCGACCTGGCCGCCAAGGCCGCCAAGCCCGAGGGCGAGTTCCCGGTCTTCCTGGACTACCAGGACGACGTGTACGAGGCCCTCGCGGCCGCCGTCAAGGGCGAGCTCTCCCAGGCGCTGACCATCGCGGGCAAGCAGGACCGCGAGGCCGAGCTGGACCGCGTCAAGGAGATCGCCGCCGAGAAGCTCCTCCCGGCCTTCGAAGGCCGCGAGAAGGAGATCTCCGCCGCGTACCGCAGCCTCACCAAGGCCCTGGTCCGCGAGCGCGTCATCAAGGACAAGGTCCGCATCGACGGCCGCGGGATCACGGACATCCGTACCCTCGCCGCCGAGGTCGAGGCCATCCCGCGCGTGCACGGCTCGGCGCTGTTCGAGCGTGGCGAGACCCAGATCCTGGGCGTCACCACCCTGAACATGCTCCGCATGGAGCAGCAGCTGGACACCCTCTCCCCGGTGACCCGCAAGCGCTACATGCACAACTACAACTTCCCGCCGTACTCGGTCGGCGAGACCGGCCGCGTCGGTTCGCCGAAGCGCCGCGAGATCGGCCACGGCGCGCTCGCCGAGCGCGCGATCGTGCCGGTCCTCCCGACGCGCGAGGAGTTCCCCTACGCGATCCGCCAGGTGTCCGAGGCTCTCGGCTCCAACGGCTCGACGTCCATGGGCTCGGTCTGCGCCTCCACCATGTCGCTGCTGAACGCCGGTGTGCCCCTCAAGGCCCCCGTCGCCGGCATCGCCATGGGCCTGATCTCGCAGGAGATCGACGGCAAGACCCACTACGTCGCCCTCACCGACATCCTCGGTGCGGAGGACGCCTTCGGCGACATGGACTTCAAGGTCGCCGGCACCAAGGAGTTCGTCACCGCGCTCCAGCTCGACACCAAGCTCGACGGCATCCCGGCCTCGGTTCTGGCCGCCGCCCTCAAGCAGGCCCGCGACGCCCGCCTCCACATCCTCGACGTGATGATGGAAGCGATCGACACGCCGGACGCCATGTCCCCGTTCGCCCCCCGGATCATCACCGTCAAGATCCCGGTGGACAAGATCGGTGAGGTCATCGGCCCCAAGGGCAAGATGATCAACCAGATCCAGGAGGACACCGGCGCCGAGATCACGATCGAGGACGACGGCACCATCTACATCGGTGCCGCCGACGGTCCGGCCGCCGAGGCCGCCCGCGCCACGATCAACCAGATCGCCAACCCGACCATGCCGGAGGTCGGCGAGCGGTACCTGGGTACGGTCGTCAAGACCACCACCTTCGGTGCCTTCGTCTCCCTCATGCCCGGCAAGGACGGCCTGCTGCACATCTCGCAGATCCGCAAGCTCGCCGGTGGCAAGCGCGTGGAGAACGTCGAGGACGTGCTCGCGGTCGGCACCAAGGTCCAGGTCGAGATCGCCGAGATCGACTCCCGCGGCAAGCTCTCCCTGGTCCCCGTGATCGACGGCGAGGCCGCCGGTGACGACGCTGACAAGGACGACTCCGACAAGTGATGTCGCGTAGTTCCCGTGTGACGGCCCGCCCCTCTTCGGAGGGGCGGGCCGTCGCCCGTACCCAAACACTGCTCAAGGGCGCCAACGGCATCGGCACCGTCCGGCGCACGGTCCTCCCCGGCGGACTGCGCGTCGTCACCGAAACCCTGCCGTCCGTCCGCTCCGCCACCTTCGGGATCTGGGCGCACGTCGGCTCCCGGGACGAGACGCCTTCGCTGAACGGCGCCACGCACTACCTGGAGCACCTCCTCTTCAAGGGCACCGAGAAGCGCAGTGCCCTCGACATCTCCTCCGCGATCGACGCGGTCGGCGGCGAGATGAACGCCTTCACGGCGAAGGAGTACACCTGCTACTACGCGCGGGTGCTCGACACCGACCTACCCCTGGCCATCGACGTCGTGTGCGACATGCTCACCGGCTCGCTGATCCTCGAATCCGATGTCGACGCCGAGCGCGGAGTCATCCTCGAAGAGATCGCGATGACCGAGGACGACCCGGGCGACATGGTCCACGACCTGTTCGCCCAGACCATGTACGGGGACACCCCGCTCGGGCGTCCCGTCCTCGGCACCGTCGACACGATCAACGCGCTCACCGCCGACCGGATCCGCCGCTTCTACAAGAAGCACTACGACCCCACCCACCTGGTCGTGGCGGCCGCGGGCAACGTCGACCACAACAAGGTCGTACGCCAGGTCCGCGCGGCCTTCGAGAAGGCCGGTGCCCTGACCCGCACCGACGCCGAACCGGTGGGCCCGCGCTCCGGCACCAAGCGGATCCGCACCTCCGGCCGCGTCGAACTGGTCAACCGCAAGACCGAGCAGGCCCACGTGGTCCTCGGCATGCCGGCCCTGGCCCGCACCGACGAGCGCCGCTGGGCGCTCGGCGTACTGAACACCGCGCTCGGCGGCGGCATGTCCTCCCGCCTCTTCCAGGAGGTCCGCGAGAAGCGCGGCCTCGCCTACAGCGTGTACTCGTACACCTCGGGCTTCGCCGACACCGGCCTCTTCGGCGTCTACGCCGGCTGCCGCCCCAACCAGGTCCACGACGTACTGCGGATCTGCCGGGACGAGCTGGACAAGGTCGCCGCCGACGGGCTCACCGACGAGGAGATCCGGCGGGCCGTCGGCCAGCTGTCCGGCTCCACCGTCCTCGGCCTGGAGGACACCGGCGCGATCATGAACCGCATCGGCAAGAGCGAGCTGTGCTGGGGCGACCAGATGTCGGTCGACGACCTGCTGGCCCGGATCGCCGCCGTCACCCCGGACGAAGTGCGCTCGGTCGCGCAGGACGTCCTGGCGCAGCGGCCCTCGCTCGCGGTGATCGGACCCCTGAAGGAGAAGCAGGCGGCCCGTCTCGACGAGGCCGTCGCCTAGCCAGGCCCAACTCAGGAGCACGTCGCCCGGGCCCCGGGACAGGGCCCGGGCCCGTACGCACTTTAAGGAATGACATGAGCAAGCTGCGCGTGGCAGTTCTCGGCGCCCAGGGCCGCATCGGCTCCGAGGCGGTCAAGGCCGTCGAGGCCGCCGAGGACATGGAACTGGTGGCCGCCCTCGGCCGCGGAGACAAGCTGGAGACGCTGGCCGAAGCCGGCGCCCAGGTCGCGGTCGAGCTGACCACCCCCGCCTCGGTGATGGAGAACCTGGAGTTCCTCGTCCGCCACGGCATCCACGGAGTCGTCGGCACCACCGGCTGGACCGAGGACCGCCTCGGCCGGCTGAACACCTGGCTCGCCGCTTCCCCGGCGACCGGTGTGCTCATCGCCCCGAACTTCTCCATCGGCGCCGTCCTCACCATGAAGTTCGCCGCGCAGGCCGCGCGCTACTTCGAGTCCGTCGAGGTCGTCGAACTGCACCACCCGAACAAGGTCGACGCCCCCTCCGGCACGGCGACCCGTACGGCGCAGCTCATCGCGGCCGCCCGTGCGGAGGCAGGCCTCGGCGCGCAGCCCGACGCCACCGCCACCGCGCTCGACGGCGCGCGCGGCGCGGACGTCGACGGCGTCCCGGTGCACGCGATCCGCCTGCGCGGCCTGCTGGCCCACCAGGAGGTGCTCCTCGGCGGCGAGGGCGAAACCCTGACCATCCGTCACGACTCCCTGCACCACAGCAGCTTCATGCCGGGCATCCTGCTCGGCGTACGCCGCGTGACGCAGACCCCGGGCCTCACCTTCGGCCTGGAAAACTTCCTCGAACTCGGCTGACGAGCAGGCGACGGCACCCATGCGCGCGAAGATCCTCTACTTCATCACGGCCGCGGTCCTGGTCGTGTACTTCGTCCTGGTCGGCAGCAGGGGCCTGATGCTGATCCGGCACGGGACCTGGCTCACCGTCACCTTCGGGGTGGCCGTGCTGATCCTGCCGGTCATCGGCGTCTGGTTCCTCTGGAAGAACACCCAGTTCGTCACCAGGGCCAACCAGCTCGGAGTCGAGCTGGAGGCCGAGGGCGGACTGCCCGTGGACGAGCTGGAGCGGGACGCGTACGGCCGGATCCTGCGGGACTCGGCCGACGAGGTCTTCGCGCGCCGCAGGGCCGAGACGGAGGACGCGCCGGGGGACTGGCGGAGCTGGTTCCGCCTCGCCATCGCCTACCACGACGCCCGCGACACCCCGCGGGCCCGCAAGGCCATGCAGCGGGCCATCTCCCTGCACCCCTCTTTGCGCCTAAACCGGCGCCGCTCTCGCGGACGTGGCTGATCGCCGTCGTGGTTCCTCAGTTGATGGTTGCGGTGGCCGGGCGGAGACCACCGCAATCGCGACGTCAGGCGATGCCGGCCACGGGCCGGTACTCCGCCGCCCAGGCCTCGACCGAGTCGGCGGCCCGGTCGAAGGCCTCGGTCCGCGACAGGAAATCGGCGTTGTGGTCGGTCAGCAGCACCGGCAGCTCCGCCCCGCCGCGCGCGGCCACCGTCAGGGCCTGGCCCTGTACGGTCCTGGGCAGCCCGAGCCAGCGCACGGGCTGCTGCACCGTGCGGACCTCGCCGACCTGGCTCCACGGGATGGAGCGGGTCGTCAAGAACCCCACCACGCGCAGCCCCTTGGGGCTCACCCAGACGCCCGTGCGCAGCAGCCGCAGGGCGGAGCCGACCACGGCGAGCGAGGCGAGCAGGCCGCCCAGGGCGCCGGTCCAGGTGCCGGCGGCCACGATGATCACCGTGGCGAACAGCATGAACGAGCCCAGCAGGAGCAGCACCGCGGCGATGGCCACCCGCCAGGGCCCCGGGCGGTAGGGGCGACGCCAGCGGTCGGGGTCTTCGTAGGGGAGCGTCTCCCCGTTGTCGTGCGCGTCGAATGCGCTGTCGGCCGTCAGGAAGGGCAGGGGCACGGCAGGACCTCACTCACATGCACGTTCGGTTGGGCTGTGCCCGTGAGGCTACCGCCCCTCGGAGGCCTCCGACTGCTGCGACTTCGCCGGTGCGTGGCTCGGCTGCAGGGCGGGGATGCCGAAGAGCAGGGATCCGACGAGCCCCGCCACGACGGTCAGTCCGACCAGACTACGGGCGGCGATCTGGGTCTTGCCCAGACTCTCGCGCGGCGGCGGAGTGACGTTGCTGCGGAATCGGTCGGCCTCGGCGACGAAGGCGAACGGGACGGGTTCGCGCCGGCGGAACATGGGGAACGACTCTCCTCACGGTCAGGGCCCTGGGGCGGTGGGGGCAGGACGGACGGACGTTCTACCGGGTAGGACGTACGAAAGGCCCGATCGGTGCCGATTTTCGGGACATTAACCAAACTTTATGGCGCCGCGTCAGCTCCGCCGGCCACGACCCCCGAGGATCGCCGGCTGCCCGTTCGGCCCTGCCGGCCGCATCCTTCCCCCCGCCGGAGCGGCTCCGGCGGCGGCCTCCCGGCGCCCCTCCCGCGGTCGACCGGGGTGCCCCGTAAGCCCGGATCCTGAGGTTCCGCACGGATGTACGGATCAAGTCCGAAGTGTCCGTATTGCCACGTTTCGTAAAGTTCATCTAGGCTGATCAAACGGACCCGGCACTGCTTGAACCCCCGAGCAGGCAGTGCCGGGCTCCAACACCCTCATCACGTCCCCCGAGGGGACACCGCGAGCATGGCAGCGAGTAGCGTGTTACCCATGGCTCCGATCTCGACTCCGCAGACCCCCTTCGGGCGGGTCCTCACCGCCATGATCACGCCGTTTACGGCGGATGGCGCACTTGACCTCGACGGCGCGCAGCAGCTCGCCGTCCACTTGGTGGACGCAGGCAACGACGGCCTGATCATCAACGGAACCACCGGCGAGTCGCCGACCACCACTGACGCGGAGAAAAACGACCTCGTACGAGCCGTACTCGAAGCGGTCGGAGACCGGGCCCACGTGGTCGCCGGCATCGGCACCAATGACACCCGTCACACCCTCGAGCTGGCCCGCCAGGCCGAGCGCACCGGCGCCCACGGCCTGCTCGCGGTCACCCCGTACTACAGCAAGCCGCCGCAGGAGGGCCTCTTCCGGCACTTCACGGCGATCGCCGACGCCACCGAGCTCCCGGTCATGCTCTACGACATCCCGGGCCGCAGCGGTGTCCCGATCAATACGGAAACACTCGTCCGGCTGGCCGAGCACCCCCGTATCGTTGCCAACAAGGACGCCAAGGGCGACCTCGGACGGGCAAGCTGGGCCATCGCACAGAGCGGCCTGGCCTGGTACTCCGGTGACGACATGCTGAACCTGCCGCTCCTGTCGGTCGGCGCGGTCGGCTTCGTCTCCGTGGTCGGTCACGTGGTCAGCCCCGAGCTCCGCGAGATGCTCGAGGCCCACCTGGGCGGCGACGTCCAGAAGGCCACCGAGATCCACCAGAAGCTGCTCCCCGTCTTCACCGGCATGTTCCGCACCCAGGGTGTGATCACCACCAAGGGCGCACTGAACCTGCAGGGCCTGCCCGCGGGCCCGCTGCGGCTCCCGCTGGTCGAGCTGACCGCCGAAGAGACGGCGCAGCTCAAGATCGATCTTGCCGCCGGCGGGGTACAGCTCTGACATCAGACTTCACAACTGAATAAGCGGAACCACACAAGACAACAGCAAGTGCACGAATGACATGCGCGCCACGTGCCTCGACGGGTACGTGGCCGCGCGTGGTGAAGGAGAACCTTTTGAGCCATCCGCATCCTGAACTCGGTCCGCCGCCGAAGCTCCCCAAGGGCGGCCTTCGGGTCACCCCCCTGGGCGGGCTCGGTGAGATCGGCCGCAACATGACCGTCTTCGAGTTCGACGGCCGCCTGCTCATCGTCGACTGCGGCGTCCTCTTCCCCGAAGAGGAGCAGCCGGGCATCGACCTGATCCTGCCGGACTTCTCGTCCATCCGGGATCGCCTCGACGACATCGAGGGCATCGTCCTCACGCACGGCCACGAAGACCACATCGGCGCCGTCCCGTACCTCCTCCGGGAGAAGCCGGACATCCCGCTGATCGGCTCCAAGCTGACGCTGGCGCTCATCGAGGCGAAGCTCCAGGAGCACCGCATCCGCCCCTACACCCTTGAGGTGAAGGAAGGCGAGCGCGAGAACCTCGGCCCCTTCGACTGCGAGTTCATCGCGGTCAACCACTCCATCCCGGACGCCCTGGCCGTGGCCATCCGCACCGGCGCCGGCATGGTCGTGTGCACCGGCGACTTCAAGATGGACCAGCTCCCGCTGGACAACCGCCTCACCGACCTGCACGCCTTCGCGCGCCTGAGCGAAGAAGGCATCGACCTTCTCCTCTCGGACTCGACGAACGCCGAGGTCCCGGGCTTCGTCCCGCCCGAGCGCGAGATCTCCAACGTGCTGCGCACGGTGTTCGCCAACGCCAACAACCGGATCATCGTGGCGAGCTTCGCGAGCCACGTGCACCGCATCCAGCAGATCCTCGACGCCGCGCACGAGTACGGCCGCAGGGTCGCCTTCGTCGGCCGCTCGATGGTCCGCAACATGGGCATCGCCCGTGACCTGGGCTACCTGAAGGTTCCCGCCGGCCTGGTCGTGGACGTCAAGACCCTCGACGACCTGCCGGCCCACGAGGTCGTCCTGGTCTGCACGGGTTCGCAGGGCGAGCCGATGGCGGCCCTGTCCCGCATGGCGAACCGCGACCACCAGATCCGGATCGTCCCGGGCGACACGGTCATCCTGGCCTCGTCGCTCATCCCGGGCAACGAGAACGCGGTCTACCGCGTGATCAACGGCCTGACCCGCTGGGGCGCCAACGTCGTGCACAAGGGCAACGCCAAGGTGCACGTCTCCGGCCACGCCTCCGCAGGCGAGCTGCTGTACTTCTACAACATCTGCAAGCCGCGGAACCTGATGCCGGTCCACGGCGAATGGCGCCATCTGCGCGCCAACGCCGAGCTCGGCGCCCTGACGGGCGTACCGAAGGACCGGATCGTCATCGCCGAGGACGGCGTCGTCGTCGACCTCATCGACGGCAAGGCCCGCATCTCCGGCAAGGTCCAGGCCGGCTACGTGTACGTGGACGGCCTCTCGGTCGGCGACGTCACCGAAGCCCACCTCAAGGACCGCAAGATCCTCGGTGACGAGGGCATCATCTCGGTCTACGTCGTGGTGGACAGCACCACGGGCAAGATCGTCAGCGGCCCGAACATCCAGGCCCGCGGCTCCGGCATCGAGGACTCGGCGTTCAGCTCGGTCCTGCCGAAGATCGAGGAAGCCATCGCCCGGGCCGCCGCGGACGGTGTGGCCGAGCCGCACCAGATCCAGCAGCTCATCCGCCGCACGATGGGCAAGTGGGTCTCGGACGGCTACCGCCGCCGCCCGATGATCCTCCCGGTCGTCGTCGAGGTCTGACCCTCGCCGTAGCGACCACACCGGAGCGGGGCAACCGGATTTGCATCCGGGGGCCCCGCTCCAGTACGTTTACGTCTCCACCTCGCACGGCACCCCGGCACACACGTGTGCGCGGCCATGTTGATGCGGGCGGGTGGGATTCCAGAGCAGGGAAACCTGATAAAGTCTGGCTCGCCCGAAAGGGAATGGCTCTCCAATGGCCGTCCAATTCAAATCCAAGCCGACTGCGACTTTCGAGAAGCAGGGCACGGAAATGATCTGGTAGAGTTGGAATCGCCGGAAAGGGAAACGCGAAAGCGAAGAACTGGAAAGCGAAACCCGCTTCGGCCGGGAATCGGACACGAAAGAGTCTGATAGAGTCGGAAACGCAAGAACAGAACGAAAGCCCGGAGGAAAGCCTGAGAGGGTGAGTACAAAGGAAGCGTCCGTTCCTTGAGAACTCAACAGCGTGCCAAAAATCAACGCCAAAAAGTTGATACCCCGTCCATTTCGGTGGATGAGGTTCCTTTGAAAAAGACCTGTGAGGTCGCGGCTTCGGCCCTGATGCTTGCAGGCAATTACACAGCGAGGACGCAGTGGACGGTCGGTCTTATTCCGACATGACTGTCCCGCTCTAAGTGCGTGTGCACCCGATTACGGGTAAACATTCATGGAGAGT
>NZ_JBWJVM010000110.1:0-25145 GCF_056428985.1 Streptomyces sp. CA189
GGCGCCCTGTGCTGTGCATTGACAGGGGAGGCGCCTCTTGCGCCACAAATCACGCTTTACGTCCCGGCCGACACCCCACCCCGCCCCCGTCCCCGTCCCGGGCCGCCGCCGACCGCGCCGCCGGAGGGTGAGTCTCCTCCGCCGCCGGGTGTTGGGCCCTTTCAGTCGTCCGGCCTTGGGTCTCTTCAGCCGCCGGGGTTTGGCTTTTCAGCCGTCCGGCGTTTGAGGACCGGGGTCTGGGGCGGAGCCCCAGGGGGTCCGGGCGCAGCCCGGGACCCCGCATTCAGCCCGTTCGGCGTTTGAGGACCGGGTCAGGGTCGAGCCCTGGGAACGGTGGAAGGGCGGGTAGGGGACGGTCCCCGCAGGGTGCCGAGCGGCTGGGAGGCTAGCCGGCCAGGCGGGTCAGGCCCTCCGTGATCTCCTCCGGCGTGTGCGTCGTGAACGACAGGCGCAGGGTCCGGGGGTCCGGGTCACGGGCGAAGAAGGGCGCGCCGGGGACGAAGGCGACGCCGCGGGCGGTGGCCGCGCGGAACAGGGCCGTCGCGTCGTGGCCCTCGGGGAGGCGGGCCCAGACGAACATGCCGCCCTCCGGGCGGTTCCACGTGGAGCCCGGCGGGAGCGCGGCGGCCAGGCCCGACAGGAGGGCGTCGCGTCGGATCCGGTACGCGTCGCGGACCCGGGCCACGTGCCCGTCGAGGTCCGCCGTCCGCAGGTACTCCGCCGCCGCCAACTGGTCCACCGTCGAGGTGTGCAGGTCCGCGGCCTGCTTCGCGAGCACCGCCCCGCGCAGCAGCGCGGCCGGGGCCCGCAGCCAGCCCAGCCGGAGCCCGGGGGCCATCACCTTCGAGAAGCTGCCGAGGAGCGCCGTACGGTCCTCCGCGCCCGGGTGCGCGGCGAGCCAGGGCAGTGCGCGGCCCTCGTAGCGGAGGTCTCCGTACGGGTCGTCCTCCAGCAGCCACAGTCCGAGCCGGGCGGCGAGCGCCGCGATCTCGGCGCGGCGGTCGGCGGGGAGGGTGCGGCCGGTCGGGTTCTGGAAGGTGGGGATCGTGTACAGCAGCTTGGGGCGTTCGCGGGCGACGAGCTCCGCCAGCGCGTCCGGGAGGATGCCCTCGTCGTCGCAGGGGACGGGGATGACGCGTGCACCGGCGAGCTGGAATCCCTGGAGCGCGGCCAGGTAGGTGGGGTTCTCGACGAGTATCGCGTCGCCCGGCTCGATCAGCGCGGTGGTGACCAGGCCGAGTCCCTGCTGCGAGCCGGTGGTGATCAGCAGGTCGTCCCCGGTGGTGGGCAGCCCCCGGTCGGTGAGCCGCGCCGCCACCGCCGCGCGCAGTTCGGGGGCGCCCTCAGTGGTCGAGTACTGGAGGGCGCGGCGGCCGGACCGCGCGAAGGCGGAGTCGTACGCGGCCCGCAGGCCCTCGGCGTCGAAGAGTTCGGGCGCGGGCAGGCCGCCGGCGAAGGAGATCATGCCGGGCCGGGAGGTGACGGCGAGGATCTCGCGCACGGCGGAGGGGGCGGTCGTACGGATCCGGGCGGCGAAGGGCGGCGGAGGAGAGTGGGGGTGGGCGGCTGCGGGTGCGGAGGCGGGTGCGGGCACGGGGCTCCTTCGGGAGGCGGGTGCGGGCATCGTAGCGGCGGGAAGGTGTAGACGGCATCTATGTATCGGATGGTGAACGGCCCTCAGGGGCTCCCCATCTGACGGCACATCAGCTAGACCGTCTCCCATGACAGCAGACGAGCGGAACACCCGGGCCGACGACTACGCCGAGCTCGCCTCGGTCGGCCCCTACGGAGTCCACCCCGGACACGCGCTGATCACCATGGTCGAACCGCACCCGGGCCACGAGTTCGCGTACAACCGCTGGTACGAGGACGATCACTACTACGCCGGTGCCATGGCCATGCCCTGGATGTACGCCGGCCGCCGCTGGGTCGCCACCCGCGAGCTCCAGGAGCTGCGCTACCCGGAGAAGTCGGCCGTGGCCCAGCCCGTGACCGCCGGGTGCTACATCTCCACGTACTGGGTCACCGAAGGCCGCTACGACGAGCACATGAAGTGGACCGTCGGCATCAACAAGCGCCTCAACCGCGACGGCCGGGTCTACCAGGACCGCACCCACGTCTTCACCGCGTTCCAGGACCACGAGGCCACCGTCTACCGGGACGGCGCCGCCGGCCCCCGTGACTTCCACGCCCTCGACCACCCGTACGGGGGGCTCGTGGTGCAGGTCATCGACGCGGAGGGCCTGGAGCGGCGGGCCGAGCTGCTGGAGTGGCTGCGCTCGCGCGCCCTGCCGAAGCGGCTGGCCGGCTCACCGGCCGCGATGGTCACGGTCTTCCGGCCGACGCCGCTGCCCGGGGACCGGATGACGTACGTGAAGCAGGTGGAGGGGGTCGACACCCGGCTGACCCTGCTGTGGTTCCTGGAGGCCGACCCGCGCGACTGCTGGGACCGGTTCCAGGGGCTGGATGCGGAGGTCGCGGAGTCGGGGCTGGGGCGCGTGGAGCTGGTGGCGCCGTTCATCCCGACGGTGCCGGGGACGGACCGGTACGTCGACCAGCTGAGGTAGGAGGGGGGTCCGGGGGGCTCGGGGGCCTCCGGGCATGGCCGAGCCCCCTCGGCAGGCGACGGCGGGCCGGTCGAGAGGGCTCCAGTCAGTGGTGCGGGTGGTGCGGGTGGTGCTGGTGGCGCGGATCGTGTGACGGTGGTCGGGAGGGGCGTCTCGACGTTCAGGCGAGGTGTCCCAGCCGGCCCTCGGTCACCTCGGCGACGAACGAGGTCCAGGAGCCGGGCGCGAAGGTGAGGGACGGGCCGTCCTGCACCTTCGAGTCGCGGACCGCGATGGCCTCCATGACGGGGGACTTGACCTCGACGCAGGCGCCGTTGGCGGAGTACGAGGACTTGGTCCAGTTTTCCGTTGCACCTTGACGAATAGCCATGTTTCTCTCCGGTTCAGCGAGTGGTTCCGGTGTCATGTCGGCCATTGCTCCGGCTGACGTGATCGACGCTACCCGCAGCTCCCGGTGCGCGAAGGCGGCGTTCACCCGACCGAGTGGCATATTCCATTCAGGCCTTCTGCGGCCGGGGAGTGACGGTGTACCGTACGGGCCTTTTCGCTGGACATCATTTTCCCTTGCCCGCGAAGTCCTCGATGATCTGCGCGATGAACTGCCGCGTCTGGTCCACGTTGTGGGCCTGAGCACGCAGATGTTCGTACATCACGCTGTATTTCTGGACGTCGTTCGCCTTCTCCAGGTACAGGTCGCTCGTCACGCCCTCGATGTAGACGACCGTCGAGTCCGAGGCGTCCGGGAATTCCAGAATGGCGTACTGGCCGTTGACGCCCGGGTGGGCCCCCACCGAGAACGGCATCACCTGGACCGTGACGTGCGGCTTCTCCGATTGCTCTATCAGGAACTCGAGCTGCCGGATCATGAGCTGCGCATCGCCCACGTGCCGTCGCAGGGCAGCCTCGTCGATGACCGCCCACAGGCGCAGCGGACCGATCTCGGGATTGCTGTTCTCGGTCTCGTGGAGCCGCTTCTGGCGGTGCATCCGGACCTGGACGCGCTTCTCCACGTCGACGGGAGCCGTCTCCGGCCACGCGCCGCGGACGAGCGACTGGGCGTACTCCGGGGTCTGGAGCAGCCCCGGGATCACCAGGGGCTCGTACGTGCGCAGGCTGGCGGCGTCCGTTTCCAGGCCGATGTAGACGCTGTACGGGATGTCGCCGAAGGCGTGCCACCAGCCCTGCTGGCGGGAATCCTTGGCCATCTGCATGAGGGAGTCGACGAGCCGCCTGTCCTCGACCTCGTAGACGTCGCACAGATCGCGGACGTCGCGCTGGCTGATGGAACGCCGGCCGTTCTCCAGCCGGCTGATCTTCGACTGGGAGACGAGCAGGCGTTCCGCGACCTGCTCGGCCGTCATGCCTTTGTCCTCGCGCAGTTTGCGCAACTCCATGCCCAGTCGGCGGCGTCGGACGGTGGGATTGACATTGGACGCCACGTGAACGGCACCTCCGCCTTCTTCTCGTGCTGTCTCTCTGCGTGTCTGATGGTGAGCAGACTGCCACCGAAGCGTGTGACCTCGCTGGGGAACGGCCCGGAAAAGCAAACGCGCGGGGCGGCGGGGCCGGCGTACCGGCCTCGCCACCCCGCGCGCTGGCGGCTTCCGGGCCGGGTCCTGGGGACGTCGGCCACGGTGATGGCGTTACGTGTGCTGCGGTCCTGCGGGTGGTGCCGGTCCTGCGGGTGGTGCCGGTCCTGCTGTACCGCCTGTCCTGCCCTGTACCGCCCGTGCGGCGTGCCCCGCCGGTGGATCAGTGCGCGGCCGCGCGGGCCATCGCACCGGTCCGGCGCGGCTGCAGCGGAACGGCTGCCGCCGTTGCCCGGGCGGGCTGGGCCGGTGCCCGGTCGCGGCGCGGCTGTGCGGCCACGCCGTTCTGGACGTCCATGACGGCGTGAGCCACCAGTCCGCCCATCGGGTCGTGCCGGATCAGGTCCCGCAGCCGGGACCTGGACGACCGCCCCTCGTTGCCGGGGTACAGGTGCTTGCCGAGTCCGACCGCGTGGGCCAGTGCGGCAAGCGCCGCGGTCCGCGGGTCCGGCGGTACGCCGGTGCGGATCGCACTGTCCAGCCGGCCACGGATCTCCCGGCTGATCGCTGTGTCGGTCGCTTGGTAGCGAACCGTCGGCAGCACCCCGCACATCTGGCCCGCGACGGCATGGACCATGCCGCAACGCTCCAGGTGAGCGAGGTAAATCTGACGGAGCCCCAATCGGGGTCCGCCGATCCAGTGGACCGCCCGAACCGGGCTGCCGCGCCTGCGCAGCAGTTCCAGTGCGGAGTCCAGAGTCGGATCTCCTGTCGGCCGTGGCATCACCACGGCGATACGATCCCCATCAGGGGCTATCCGTCCTGCCAGAGCCAGCTCCACTAGCTGTGCCCCGGCCAGGCCGAGGTCGAGCGACTGCGGCTGCGCCGTGGTACCCGTGGCCGGGTCCAAGGCGAGCAGCAAAAGCTCCTCCGGAATCGTTCTGCGGCTCTTGCCCATCCATGCCTCCCCGCGTGGATGAGTGACAGGGTGACGCCTCTCACATTCATCTGTCGAGAGCGCCTGGCCGCTTTGTGGGGGAACCATCAGCTATGTCGTTCTCGTCTAGCACGGGGGCGATGCCCCCTAGACGGGACACTGTTAGACATTCGGACAGCCGGACGTGAAGGCGATCGAGGAGGAACTGGTGGCGGGCGAGTCCCCCGACAAGTCGGTTGATGAAGGAACGTCGGGGACGGCGGAGTCGTCCGAGGGGCGTGATCCGAGGGCGTCGCTGTTCCGTCCGAGGGACTCGGAGGACGGGCCCGCGGACCGCGACCCGCTCCGGGAAGCGGTGGCCGCGTGGGTGGCCACGGCGGAGCCCTCGCCCTCCGGGGACGACGACCCGTCCGACGAGCCGTCCGACGAGCCGTCCGACGAGCAGGCCGTGCCGGCCGCACCGGGCGCGCAGACCGAGGTCTTCAAGGCCCTGCCCGCGGACGCGGCTGCCGCTGCCGCGGGTTCGGAGTCGGCTTCGGATTCCGGTTCGGGGTCCGATTCGGGTTCTGAGGACGGTGGTCCCGCTGCCGCGTCGGCCGAGAGCGGGCGCACGGCGGTGGTCCGCACCGTGACGCCCCCGGCGGCCGATTCCGCTGCTTCCGGTGATTCCGCTTCCGGGCGTGCGGGCGGCGAGTCCGCCGCTTCGTCCGGTGCCGGGGGTGGCCCTGCCGGGCGTGCGGGGGCCTCGGATGCCCAGCCCGCAGTCGCTCCCGCGGACGGCGGCCGTACGGCCGAGCCGCGCGCGGCGACGCCTCCGGCGGCCGCTGACCGGCCCGCACCGTCCGGTTCCGCCGCTGCTCCCGCTTCCTCGCCCGCTCCCGGTTCCGCTTCCGCTTCCGCTTCCGGGGGAGACTCCTCGGCCACGCCCGCGGGCGGTGAGCGTGCGACCAACTTCCGTACGGTGACACCTCCGGCCGGCGCCGTCCGCTCTGCTGGTTCCGCTTCGGGTGGTGCCCCGGGGGAGCCCGTGGCTGCCGCCGGACCGGCCGGGAGCGACCGTACGGCCTCGTTCCGCACGGGAGCGGCTCCGGCTGGTACGGGCTCGACCGCGGATTCCGGTTCCGGTTCTGGTTCCGCTTCCGGAGCCGGCTCGGCCGACAGTGAGCGCACCGCGGTGTTCCGTACGGTCACGCCGCCGGCCGCCGCCGACCGCCCCGCGGGTTCCGCTTCGGCACCGGCCGACAAGCCCGCGACCGCCCCGGCCGCCCCCGCCGACAGTGAGCGCACCGCCGCGTTCCGCACGACGACCGCGCCGACGCCGGGTGCCCCGGCCTCTTCGGCCGCCCCCGGGTCCGGGTCCGGCTCCGATGCGTCCGTCGACAGTGAGCGGACCGCCGTGTTCCGGGCCGTCAAGCCCGGTACCGCCCCCGGCGGCGAGGCGGAGGACAGCGAGCGGACGGCCGTTTTCCGGGCGGTGAAGCCCCCGGCTCCGGCCGCTCCGGCCGACGCCGAGCCCGTCGACAGCGAGCGGACCGCCGTGTTCCGGGCGATCAAGCCCGGTACCGCCAACCCGGAAGCGGCCCGGCAGGGCACCGGCACCGGCACCGGCCAGCCGGTGCCCCCGCATGCCGTCGGCGGGGAGCGGGCGAGCACCTTCGTACCGCTGCGCAACGACGATGCGCCCGCGCGGCCCACCCCGGGCGCGCCCCCCGCCCCCGGCGCTCCGCGGGGCGCGGCCGGCCAGGCTCCGGCTCAGGCCCGGACTCCGGCACCCGCCGGCGTGCGGCCCCCCGTGACGCGGGAGTCCCCGGAGCGGACCACGCAGCAGCCGCTGCCGCCCAAGCCGCCCCTCGACATGCTGGCGGACCTCACCAACAACCCGCCCCCGCCGCCGAGCGCGGCCCGGACCGCGGTGCGGCGGTTCAAGATCTACGCGCCGATCCTCGTGCTCCTCGCGGTGGTCCTCGCCGTCGTCCAGCTCGTGCGTCCGCTGCCCACGCCGACGCTGAAGGTGACCGCGAACACCTCGTACACCTTCGAGGGCGGGGCGCCGTCCCTGCCGTGGCCGAAGGAGGGCCAGGCCTACGTGGCCGCGGCCGGCCTCGGCCCCGTCGGCAGCTTCGGCGAGCAGAAGCCCGTGGCGATCGGCAGCGTGGCCAAGGCCATGACCGCCTACGTCATCCTCAAGGACTTCCCCATGAAGAAGGGGGAGAAGGGCCAGATGATCCCCGTCGACAAGACGGCGGTCGAGGACGGCAAGAAGGAGACCGAGGGCGAGTCCACGGTCAACAACTTGAAGGAGGGCGACAAGATCTCGCAGTACGACGCCCTCGCCGCGATCATGATCCCGTCCGCCAACAACGTCGCGCGGCTGCTCGCGCGCTGGGACGGCGGGCAGGAGGCGTTCGTCAAGAAGATGAACGACACCGCCAAGGAACTCGGCATGACCAACACGACGTACACGGACCCCTCGGGTCTGGACGCGACCACGGTCAGTACCGCCGAGGACCAGGTCAAGCTCGGCCTCAAGATCGTCGAGATGCCGGAGCTGATCGCGATCACCAGGATGGGGGAGTGGGTCGACCCCTCCAACAAGAAGTGGCGGAACTACAACACCCTCATTCCGGCCAACAACTCGCTCGGCATCAAGACCGGCTCCACCACCAAGGCCGGCGGCAACCTGCTCTTCGCCGCCAGCCAGAAGGTCGGCAAGACCAACCAGCTCATCGTCGGCGCGGTCCTCGGCCAGCACGGGGTGCCGATCCTCGACACGGCGATCGCGGCGAGCAAGAACGTCATGATCGCCACGCAGAAGCTGCTCAAGGCCGCGCCCGTCGTCAAGAAGGGCCATGTCGTCGGCTACGTGGACGACGGACTCGGGACCCGCGTCCCGGTCGTGGCCACCGCCGACGTGGAAGCGGTCGGCTGGCCGACCCTCACCGTCTCCATCAAGCTGGCCGACGGCGCCGCCAAGCTCCCGCAGACCGCCACGGCGGGCTCGGAGATCGGCGTGCTGACCGTCGGCGAGGGCGCCAGCCAGGTGAAGGTGCCGGTGGCGCTGCAGAGCGACCTCGCCGCACCCGGCATCGGCAAGAAGCTGACGCGCGTCGGCTGACGCGTCGGCCGACGCCGCGCACGAGCGCGGAGCGGGTCCGGCGCCCCGGGGCAACCCCGGGGTGCCGGGCCGCGTCTACGAACCGAGGGACGCACCCGAGGGACCGGAGTGGGGAGTACGTCGGCGTGACCACCGCTGAGCGGCAGGAGCAGGGCCAGGGCCGGGGGCCCGGCCATGGCCATGGCCGGGACGGGGCTCCGACCCGGGCTCCCGAAGCCCCCGAAGCCGCGGATGCCCCCGAAGCCCGCGATGCTCCCGAAGCCCCGAGCCCCCAGGCCGCCCCCGGGCCGGTCCGCCGTGCCCTCGGCTGGGCCCGCCGGCACCCCGTGGCCGTGGCCACCGCGCTGGCCGGGCTGCTGCACCTGATCTGGTTCTTCGCCGTGGCCAACAGCGGCGGCGACCTCGCCGCGCAGGACGCCTGGGCCGAGTTCGTGGGCCGCCATCCCGACTCGGCGTACAACCTCGCCTGGTACGGCGGCATGCACCCGGTCTCGTACAGCGTGGTCTCGCCGTACGTGATGCACGTGCTCGGCGTCCGCACCACGATGATGATCGCCGGTACGGTCTCGGCCGGGCTGCTCGCGATGATCCTGACCCGCTGCCGCGGCGCCGTCCGCGAGCCGCTGTGGCCCGCCCTGGCCGGGGTGTACGGGCTGCTGTGCAACGCCGTGTCGGGCCGCGTCACCTTCGGTCTCGGCGCGATGTTCGCCCTCGGGGCCGTCGCCGCCGTCTTCTGCTGGCCCCGCAAATGGGCCGAGCGGCGCTGGGCGAAGGCCGCCGTGGCGGCTCCGCTCGCGGCGGTCGCCACCGCCTCCAGCCCGGTCGCCGGGCTGTTCCTCGGGGTGATCGCGGCCGCGCTGTTCCTGAACGGCCGGCGCCCCGGGGCGTACGCGCTGGGGCTGGCCCCGGCGGCGGTGGTCGGGCTGTCGTCCTGGCTGTTCCCCTTCTCGGGGACCCAGCCGATGAAGCTGATCTCGGCGGCGCTGCCCTTCGCGTGCGCGCTGGCCGCGCTGTTCCTCGTACCGAAGAGCTGGAAATCGGTCCGGACGGCGTCCGCGATCTACGCCCTCGGAGTGGCGCTGACCTGGGCGATCGACTCCCAGGTCGGTTCGAACGTGACCCGGCTGGCGATGCTGTTCGGCGGGGTCGTGCTGCTCGCGGCGCTCCCGTACGAGTCCCCGCGCTCGGGCCTCTCGGGGTCCCCGCGGCGCACGCGCCGCTGGTACGGGCTGGTACTCGCACTCACCGGGGTGACCGCCTGGATCACCGTCAACAGCGTCACCGACATCGTCCGCACCACCCCGCTGGCCTCCTGGAGCCGGGAGCTGGCCCCGCTGGTGGACCAGCTCCAGAAGGCGGGCGCCGACCGGGGCCGCGTCGAGGTGGTCCCGGCCAGCAGCCACCGCGAGTCCTCCGCCTTCCCCGCGTACGTGAACCTCGCGCGCGGCTGGAACCGGCAGGCCGACCTGGAGCGCAACCCGCTCTTCTACGACGACACCCTGACGGCCGGCAGCTACCGCGAGTGGCTGGACCGCTGGGCCGTGCACTACGTGGTGCTGCCCGCCGACAAACCCGATGAGGGCGGGCGGGACGAGGCGAAGCTCGTGCGCGAGGGGCTCCCGTACCTCCAGCAGGTGTGGGGCGACGCGAACTGGCAGCTCTTCAAGGTCACGGACCCGACGAACCTGGTCGCCGGCCCCGCGACCGTGGTGCGGGCCAGCGCCGATCAGCTGGTCGTCGACGTGAAGCAGGCCGGCCGGGTGCTGGTGCGCATCCCGCACTCCCCGTGGCTGGGCCTGGTGGACGGCGCGGGCAAGCCCGTGGAGCCGCCGCAGGAGACGGAGGCCTCGAAGGCCGCCGGGAAGGCGGCGCCGAAGGGCGCGGTCGTCACGCCCAAGGTCTACGCGAACACGGCCGGGTGCCTGTTCAAGGCGGCCCCGGACGGTACCGGGGACGAGTGGACGGAGCTGCTGGCCCCGGTGCCGGGGGAGTACCGGATCGCGGCGAAGTACCAGCTTCCGCGGGGCACGCCCTGTCCGGACGATCTGCTCTACGAGGTGCTGGGGCCGCCGGAGCGCCCGGCTCCGCCGCGCCCTTGATCAACCATTTTTTACGTCCGGTCCGGGTGCGTTGGGCCCTTTATGTGCATACGATCCCAGTAGTCCGATTGGGTGCCCCGAGTCTTTTTAGGGAGTGACGACGGGATGAGCAAAGAGCAGAAGCAGGACTTCCAGGCGGCTGTCGCGAAGGCCGCGGAAGCGACCCACCTGCCCCGCGCCGTGCAGCACGCGCACGGCTTCTCCGGTCCGGTCCGGAGCAAGGTCAAGGGCGGAGCGCACACGAAGGCGGAACTCAAGCGGGCCGGGACCCCGCAGGGCGACCGCATCGGCGAGCGCAGCAGAGGCCTCAGCTGAGGGCGGGGCCGAGGGCTGAGCCCGCCCCCCTGTCGTGATGCGTGCCCTTCCGGCTTCGGCCGGGAGGGCTTTCGTCTGCGTGCTGCCTGCCGGTGCCTGCCGGCGGTCTTAACGGTTTCGCGGGGCGGCGTCCGGTCGGCTGTTACGTCGCCGACGGATGACCCGGACACTGCCCTCGTAACGTCGTGGTCGTCGCCAGGGCACACCGGGACCACGGGCGACGCCGACCCGAGGGAAACACCCGTGCGCGCCACCTTCCGTACCGCTGCCGCTGCCGCTGCCGTCGCCGTCTCCGTATCCGTGCTCGCCGGCCTCACCGCGTGCGGTACCGGCACGGGGACCGCCTCCGGCACCGGCGGCCGAGCCGACCTGCCGCCGGACCCGAAGGTGGGCAGCACGGCGGCCCCCGCTCCCGCGGGCGGGGCGGCGCCCGCCCTCCCGGGGTCGAAGCCGACCGGTATGAAGATCGACGCGGCCGGCGTGGACGCGAAGAAGATGGTCGACCTCGCGGTGGACCCGGCGACGGGCGAGCTCGGCGTGCCGGACGCGGACACCGACGCGGACCATCCGGGCTGGTGGACCGGGGGCGTCACTCCGGGCGAGAAGGGGGCGTCCGTCCTCGTCGCGCACTTCGACACGAAGTACGGGCCCGCGGTGATGAAGAACGTCAAGAAGATCAAGCTCGGTGACCTGATCGAGGTGGAGCGCGAAGACGGGAAGACAGCCAGGTTCGCGATCCGGGAGATCGAGGACGTGGACAAGAAGGACTTCCCGACCGACAAGGTCTACGGGGACACCGGCCGCCCGGAGCTGCGCCTGTTGACGTGCGGCGGCGAGATCAAGAACGGCCACCGCACCAACAACGTGATCCTCTACGCCGACCTGGTGGCGTGATCCCGCCAGGCCACCCGACCACCCGAGACAGTTCCTTGACCCGTGTGCGGGGCGGCGGCCTATCGTCGGCGGCCAGCGGTGGCCAGAAACGGAAGGCGATGCCTCGTGTCAGTGGGGGGAGTGCGACAGGTATCCGTGCTGGACCGCGCGCATTCCGGCCTGGAACCGGCTGCGGGCGCCCAGATGGGTGAGCAGCCCGGTGATGGCCCGGCCCACGGTGCGCGTGGAGACGCCCAGGCTGTGGGCGATGGATTCGTCCGTCCGTCCCTCGGCCATGAGCTGAAGTATCGCGGCCTGCTGCCGGGTGAGGAGCTCGGGCTCGCAGGGCGCCGCCGTCGGCCCGAGCGGGGTCGAGGCCTCCCAGATGTGCTCGAAGAGCGTGACCAGCAGGGAGATCAGGCCCGGACTGGTGACCAGGGCCGCCGCGGCCGCGGTGTTCGTCGCGTCGACGGCCACCAGGGCGCTGCGGCGGTCCACGATGGTGAGGCGGTTGGGCAGGACCGGGCTGGTGCGGATGCGCCCCCCGATGCTTTCCAGCCAAGTGGCGTATTCCCGCGCGTTGTTGTCGTGGCGGATGCTGTCGAGGTAGATGGTCCGCATCACGATGCCCTGCTCGACGTTGCGCAGGTTCAGCGGCCGGGCCGCCTCGATGCTCGCCTGCGACATCTGCGAGTCGGGGGCGAACGACAGCACTTCGGAGCGGGTTTCCGCGGACAGCAGCTCGATCTGGTCCCGGATCGCGTCGATGCCTTCCAGGTACCGGATTCCGGACTTGTTGGATTCCTGCGGTGTGGAGTCGGCGATCTCCGCCAGCAGGTCGACGACGGCGGCCCGGGTGGCCTCCATGCGCTGTTGCTGGGCGGCGAGTTCGGCCTGCTGGCGGGCTTGGAGGAGCTGGAGGGCGAGCTGCGGATCGATGGCGCGGCCCTGTTCGGGGTCGCCCTCGCCGCCGCGCAGCAGCGCCATCTCGCTGAGCCGGGCCAGTGAACGGCGTACGTCGTCCGGGGTCAGGCCCAGCCGCTCGGCCAGCTCCAGGACACCGTCCCGGGGATGTGCCAGTTTGCTCCGGTAGACCGATGCGGTCACGTCATCGAGTTCTAGCCGACCGAACATTGTCGCCCACCCCCTGGAAGACCCTGCATGGCATATCGCCGCAGCTCACATGCCCTGCGTACGTGCGTCAGGCTAGCTTGCTCGGCTGCGCGATCGAAGTGCGTACGGCACGGAATCGGGTGGAGATATCCGGCCGATCTGACGAATGCGGCAATGACGGTTCGCCGGTTCACCCCCCTCTCCGCCCGGTTCGGCAGAGTTCCGGACGACATGGCATGTTTGAAGAGGACACGACAGTAAATCGGGAGGATTCATGTATCTGGTCCACTTGCACCTGAGGGCCCCGCAGGGGGCGGGCGATCTGCCGTCCGGCGTGGAGGACGTCCTCTGCGAGGTCCAGCCGGCGGTCGAACTGGCCGTACGGCACGTGGCCGCGGAGGGCGACCCGGTGCTCGGCCTCTACCTCCAGGCCCCTGACCTCCGCACCGCCGAACACTGGGCGGCGATGGCCTGGAACCACGCCGCGCGCCGGGTCGGCGGGGCCGACGCCTGGACCCTGATGAGGGCCGAGGTGCCGCTGCTGGTCGTCGACGAACTGGCCTGAAGAACTGGCCTGTTGGGTGCCCCGAGCACTCGCTGTCCTGTGTAGGACATGTCGGGTCCAGGACACCCGAGAACCCTGGTTCACCCCCTTCACCTGCGGCAACCTTGATCACGTCAGCAGGAAACGCCGCACAACTCGGGGGACTCCAGTCATGATCAGCCGTCTCAAGGCCGCCACGCTCGTCGTCGTCACCGCCACCGCGCTCCTCACCGGAGCCGTCTCCGGAGTCGCCGCGCAGATCACCGGTTCGGACGGTGTGACGTACCAGGCGGACTGGCGCTGGGACTCTGCCCCGGTGACCATCGACGGAGCGGACAGCTGACCACCGGACTCCGGTCCGGCGGATACAGGGCCCGCGAGACACCGATGGTGACCGCACCGGCCCGACGGGGAGCGTTTCCCCGCACCACCGGCCGATTCGCCTGGCTGTCCCCGATGGCCCTCTGGCCGCTCGCCCGGCACCTGCTCGACACCGGTACGGTCCGCCCCCAAGGAGGCGGCACCCGCAGGGCGGACGAGGAGGCCGTGTTCGCGGCGGTCCTGTACGTCCTGGTGAGCGGCGAATCCTGGCGCGCACTGCCCAAGTCCTTTCCCGTCTCCTGGCAGAACGCCCACCGGCGGTTCGGCCAGTGGTGCGACGAGGACCTGTGGGACCGGATGGAGGCCACCGTCCGGGCCACGCCCCACATCTCCGCACCGGTACGCGACTGGGCCGAACGCGTCGCCGAGGCGGCACGGTCCCGCCGAACGGACCGTACGGACCGGCCTGATCTCCCGGTCCGACCCGAACTCACGGCCCGTACGGACCATACGAGCCCTACAGACCGTACGAGCCCTACACACCTCCGGGCCCGGGCTGCCTGACCGCGCCACCAGACCCGGCACCTTCCGGTTCCGGTCGACAGGCCCGGTCCTCGTCCCGCCCCTCACCTGAACCCCCTCTGCCACTCCCATGGCACAGCCGTGCCCCTGGGCAGAGCCTTGCCCCCGCCCTGCCCGCAGGCACCAACACAGACTTCCGTACCCCAACCGAACACCCATCGAGAGGTTTTACCGTGCGCAGATCCGCGCTCCCCATCGTGGCCGCCATGTCCATGGCCATGCTGCTCCCGCAGCAGTTCTCGGCCTCCGCAGACGAGGTGCCCAGCGCGCCCCTCGCGGCGGGCGAGATCCAGAACATCGGCCCGGGCATGTACCAGTCCGCGACCGACAGTTACCAGGTCTTCGAGAACGACGTCGCGGTCGGCCTCATGGGCCGTACCCACACCGTCGCCGGCCAGGCGTCGGGGATCTCCCAGGCCCAGGACGCACCCGCGACCCGCTCCGACATCGGAGTCTTCGGTCCCAGCTGGGAAGCCGAGTTCGTCGGCGGCGAGCTGAACCGCACGCTGGTCCAGGACTCGGGGGCGATCACCACCACCGACCTGGACAGCAACTCGTCCACCCGCTACGACCTGACCGAGTCCATGGACGGTCCGGGCGGCGGCAGCATCAACACCTACAAGTCGTCCGACGGTTCGACCCTGGTCGAGAACGTGACGTGGGACGACCTCGCCGGTGAGATGAAGTCGAGCATCACCGAGACGCTGAACCTCGACCTGGCCGCCGCCGTCGAGGGCGACGACGTCCCCGTCGGCGCGAACGGCAGCCCCATCCCGGCGGCCGATCTCAAGCCCACGTACACCTGGAAGCAGGCGTCCGGTACCGGTGACACCTGGCGCGTCACGAGCGTCGGCAACAAGGCGTACAAGGCCACCGCGATCTCCTACGACGCCCAGGGCCGCGTCGCCACCGTCAGCGAGCCCGCCCGCGGCGAGGCCCCCGCGCAGTCCCTCGCCGTGAAGTACGCCACCGCGACCACCGCGTCGGGCACGACCCTCGGTGACGTGGCCGGCCAGGTCAAGGACATCACGGTCACCACCGGCCAGACCGTCCAGACGCTGGCCCGCTACACCTACGAGGCCTCCGGTCTGCTCCGCGAGGTCACCAACCCGGCCGAGGGCAGCGAGCTCAGCTCCTACACCTACGACGGCGACGACCGCCTCTCGACCCTGACGAGCGGCGCCGGCGGCAACTGGGATCTGACGTTCAGCGGCGACGCCGCCGCCCCGCAGGCCACCGAGACCAGCGGTACCATCCCCGACGCCGGCTCCATCGCGCCCGGCCAGGCCCAGCCCGACGGGGTCAGCCCGCCCTCCGAGAACTTCATCAACGGGGAAATCACCGACCCGCAGGCCTACCCGCGCGCCTGCTCCTCCCCGGAGTCGTGGATCCGGTACTGGGGCAACTGCACCACCGCAGTCGCCCACTACGGCTGGAAGTGGCCGTCCTGGAAGCAGACGCCCACCGGCTCCTGGGTCCGTGGTGTCAACGGCGACCACTGCACCGACTCGTATGACCGGCCCCTCGGCTTCGACTTCCGCGCCGCGTGCGATGCGCACGACTACGGCTACGGCACCATCGGCAACACCTACAAGGGCTACAGCTACTACCTGGACCGCAACAAGGGCATCGCCACCGACGTCGCGTTCTACAACCTGCTGCGCTACAACACCTGCCCGGCCTACGCCTGGTACAAGCAGGGCACCTGCAAGAGCCTGGCCCGCAACTACTACCTCGCCGTCCTGACCTTCGGGCACCCGAAGAACGGCGCCAACGCCACCTGATCGTCCCGTTGATTCGCTCCGGCGAATCGTCTGACGGACCGTTCAGCGGACTCCGTAGGGGCCGGGCGCCCGACATCTTCGGCCGCCCGGCCCTACGTCTCCCGCCTGCAGCTCTCGGCTGCGGCCTCGCCTGACCCTCCAGCTCCAGCTCCAGCTCCAGCTTCATCCGCGCCTGCGTCTTCGCCGTCGTCTGCGCCTTCGCTCGACCCCTTCGCTTGACCCCCTGCCTTCCCCCCCGCCTGACCCTTCGGCTCCGCCGCGCTTCCCCCCGCGCCCGATGGCCACACCCCTCCCCGTTCCCCACCCCCTCCCATGGAGACACGAAGTGAAGAGATCCATGCGGGTCGCGCTCGCCGCCTCGGCGGTAGCCGTGGTGCTCACCGCGATACCGGTCGGCGCCAACCCCCTGTCGGGCTCCACCCCGGCGTTCGCCGAGGAAGCCGGCCCGGTGGACCCGCCGCTGTTCGACGAGACCCAGGACGGCGGCACCGTCCGCGTCAACGTCCTCCTCGATGGGCTGTCGGAACTCTCCTCGGCCTCCGAAGCGGGTGAAGTCCTCGTCTCCTACGACACGTTGCCGATGGTCACCCTGCGCGTGAACCGGTCCGGCCTGGACTCGCTGAGCACGATGGCGGGCGTGGTCAGCGTCACCGAGGACGTCCCGGTCGAGCCGACGCTGAACGAGTCCACCGCCAAGATCGGCAGCGACGCGGCCGTCGCCGCCGGCAAGACCGGCGCCGGCAGCGCGATCGCCATCCTGGACACCGGCGTCGCGACCGGACACCCGTTCCTGGCGGGCCGGGTCAAGGCCGAGGCGTGCTTCTCCGTCACCGACGCCGCCTACGGCGCCACCAGCCTGTGCCCCGACGGCACCGCCGAACAGGAAGGCCCCGGCAGCGCCGACGCCGACAGCGGCCCCTGCACCACGGTCGGCACCGGCTGCTCCCACGGCACCCACGTAGCCGGCATCGCCGCGGGCAACGGAACCGGCGTGACCGGAGCGCCCGCCCGCGGAGTCGCCCCCGGCGCGGACATCATCGCCATGCAGGTCTTCTCCAAGTTCACCTCCGATTCCTACTGCGGACCCGGTGCCAGCCCCTGCGTCCTGAGCTTCACCAGTTCGCAGATCAAGGCACTGGAGAAGGTCTCGGCCCTGAAGAACGCCGGCACCAACATCGTCGCCGCGAACATGTCCCTGGGCGGCGGCCGCTGGACGGCCGCCTGCACCACGGATGCCCGTAAGCCGATCATCGACACCCTGTTCAACCAGGGCGTCGCCACCGTCGTCGCGGCCGGCAACAACGGCTACGCGAACGCGGTCAACGCCCCCGGCTGCGTGCCCTCGGCCCTCACGGTGGGCTCCACCACGGACGAGGACCAGCTCTCCACCTTCAGCAACCGCGGCCCGCTCGTCGACCTCCTCGCACCCGGCACCGGCATCGTCTCCTCCGTCCCCGGCGGCGGCTTCGCCTCCAAGAACGGCACCTCGATGGCCGCCCCGCACGTGGCCGGCGCCCTCGCGATCCTCCGGCAGAGCCACCCCGGCAAGACCATCGCCGAGCTGGAAGCCCTCCTGAAGGCCGACGGAACGCCCATCACCTACACCGGTGCGGTCACCCCCCGGCTCAAGGTCAACCTCCCGCAGGCGCCGCCGCGCCCCCGCTTCACCGACTTCAACTGCGACGCCATCGAGGACACCGTCGTCGGTGACCCCAAGGCGGCCGTCGGTGGGGACGCCGACGCCGGTGTGGTCCGCGTGGTCTACGGCGGCGGCAAGGGCACCGCCGAGTTCCACCAGGACCTGGCCACCGTCCCGGACGACGCCGAGGCCGGCGACTCCTTCGGCGAGAACCTGGCCACCTTCGACCACGACGAGGACGGCTGCTCCGACCTCGTCGTGGGCATCCCGAGCGAGGACGCGGGCACGGACGCCGACGCCGGCTCCGTCAACGTCCTCTACGGCGCCGCAGGCGGCCTGACCACCGGCAAGGCCGCCCTCAACCTGGTCCAGGGCACGGGCGAAGGCGCCATCAAGTCCGCGGTGCCCGGGGCGGAGGACCGCTTCGGCCACTCCGTCGCCGCCGGCCACACCGCGCAGGGGCAGCCGTACCTGCTGATCGGCGTACCCGGCGAGGACATCGGCGCCGTCAAGGACGCCGGTACCGTCCACTACCTGCGCGGGACCACCAACGCGGTCACCGACCAGAACAAGCCCGCCATGGACGGCGACATCGAGACCGGCGACCGGTTCGGCACGACCATCGCCGCCTCCGCGAACCACATCGTCATCGGCACCCCGAACGAGGCCATCGGCACCGCCGCCGACGCCGGCAACATCCAGCTGCTCACCCACGAGCTGACTGCGGGCGGCCTGCCGACCCCCCTCGTGGGGCTCAACCAGAACGACCCGCTCCTCGGCAGCCTGGCCGAGGCCGGCGACCTGTTCGGCGGCTCCCTCTCCGCCGTCGCCTACGCACCGGCCGGCGCGAGCACCGCGACCGACACCGTCCTCGCGGTCGGCGTGCCCGGCGAGGGCCTGACGGTCGCCTCGGCGCCCGTCGACCACGCCGGCCAGGCCTACACCTTCCGCATCACCGGGGCGGGCGTCGTCACCAAGGTCGCCTCCATCACCGCCGAGGTCGCAGGTGTGACCGGCGCGGCCGGCGCCGGTGACCGGCTCGGCCAGAGCGTGGCCCTGGCCAACCTCGCCCCCGACGCACCCGCCACCGCGGCGACCCTCGTCCTCGCGGTCGGCATCCCGGGCAAGGACATCGGCGGAGTCGCCGACGCGGGCGCGGTGCAGACCTTCGACCCGCTCGGCGTCCCCGGTGACACCGACCAGTGGATCCAGGCGGGCGACGCCTCCGGCCTGGGCGGCACCCCGACGGCCGGCCACGCCATCGGCGCCCACCTGGGAGCCGCCACCTCGGCGCTCCGGGTCGGCGTGCCCAACGCCGCACCGCTCGGCGCCGTGTACGCCCTCCCGTGGGGCAACACGACGGCCGGCCGGACCGGCGCAGCCGGCACGGTCACCACCCACCAGCCGGGCCAGAACGGCCTCCCGGCCGCCGGCGGCGCCTTCGGCTGGTCGATCGGCTGACCAGCCCATCGGCTGACCGGCCCAACGGGCCGGCCAGGCACCCAAGGGCCGGGAACCAGCCGCACCACACCGGCCCGGGAGGGGGACCCCCCTCCCGGGCCGGCACGCAGCCCCACCCGCCTCACCCGATCTCCACCCCATGGCCAGACCCCATCCCAAGTCCTTGAACTGGGCCTTTACCAGGGGAGGGGGATGGTGCAAGATCGCTCCCACCCCAGACCGTCATCACTATCCGGCCGCTACAGCGCCTCCGGGAGGACCTCCGTGTCTCAGATCATCGGTTACGCGTCAGGCGTCTTCGACCTCTTCCACATCGGACACCTCAACCTGCTCAAGCAGGCCCGCGCCCAGTGCGATTACCTGGTGGCCGGCGTACTGACCGACGAGGCCTCCTGCTACAAGGGATTCCCCCCGGCCATCCCCCTCCACGAGCGCATCGAGGTCGTCAGCTCCATGAGCTGCGTCGACGAGGCCATCGTCGACCCCACCCTCGAGAACCTGGACGCCTGGCAGCAGATCGGCTTCCACCGCCTGTTCAAGGGCGACGACTGGCGCGGCACCCCCCGGAGCGAGCGCTGGGAGCGCGACTTCTCCACGCTCGGAGTCGAGGTCGTCTACCTCTCGAACACGACGCACGCCCCCAGCACGAACCTCCACCGCCTGATGCAGCAGCTCTGACCCGGTAGCCGGTAGCCGGTAGCCGGTAGCCGGCGGCCGAGCGGGTCCCGGTCAGGCGTCCGGGTCGTGGGCGGCGCCGACGAGCTCTTCCAGTACGTCCTCCATGGCGACGAAGCCGATGACGGTGCCCTTGTTGCCGGTGACGGCGGCGAGGTGCGTGCCGGCCGCGCGCATGGCGGTCATCGTGTCGTCGAGCGGGGTGTCCAGGGCGACCTTGATGATCGGGTGCAGCGCCGTACGGGGGAAGGGCCGGGTGCGGTCGGGGGCGCCGAGGGCGTCCTTGATGTGGAGGTAGCCCAGGATCTCGTCGCCGGGGCCGGTGACCGGCAGCCGTGAGAAGCCGTGGTCGGCGGCCGTACGCTCCAGGGCGCGCGGGGTGATCTCGTGGTCGACGGTCACGACCCTGTCCAGCGGAACCATCACCTCGCCGACGGGCCGGGTACCGAGTTCGAGGGCGTCCTGGAGACGTTCGCCGTCCTCGGGGGCGAGGAGCCCGGCGGCGCTGGAGTCCTTGATCAGACGGGCGAGTTCGTCGTCGGTGAACACCGACCCCACCTCGTCCTTGGGCTCCACCTTCATCAGCCGCAGCAGCGTGTTGGCGAAGGCGTTGATGCCGAAGACGAACGGCCGCAGCGCCCGCGTGACCGCGACCAGCGGCGGCCCGAGGAGCAGCGCGGTCGGCGCCGGGGCGGCGAGCGCGATGTTCTTCGGGACCATCTCGCCGACCAGCATGTGCAGGTACGTCGCCAGGGTCAGCGCGATCACGAAGGCGATCGGGTGGATCAGCGCCTCGGGCACGCCGACGGAGTGGAACGGGGGCTCCAGCAGGTGCGCGATGGCCGGCTCGGCGACCGCGCCCAGGACCAGCGAGGAGACGGTGATCCCGAGCTGGGCGGTGGCCAGCATCGCGGACAGGTGCTCCAGCGCCCACAGGGTGGTCTTCGCCCGCCGGTCGCCCTTGAGCGCGGCCGGTTCGATCTGGCTGCGCCGTACGGAGATCAGGGCGAACTCGGCGCCGACGAAGAAGGCGTTGGTGATCAGGGTGAAGGCGCCGATCAGCAGTTGGACGGCGGTCATCGGGCCTTCTCCTCGTCGGTCGCGGAACCGCCGGGCGCGGTGATCGAGACCCGGTCGGCGCGGTGGTGCTCCACGTCGAGCACGGACAGTTCCCAGCCCCCGACGCGCAGGGCGTCCCCTTCGACGGGGATGCGTTCCAGCAGGGTGGCGATCAGCCCGGCGAGGGTCTCGTACGGGCCCGCGGGCGCGTCCAAGCCGATCTCCTCCAGCTCGTCGAGGCGAACGCTCCCGTCGGCCTGCCACACCCGGCGTCCGTCCCGCCCGGGGCCTTCGACCAGGTCGGGGGCCTCGACCGGATCGTGCTCGTCGCGGACCTCGCCGACGACCTCCTCCACGATGTCCTCGATGGTGGCGACGCCGGCGGTGCCGCCGTACTCGTCGATGACCACGGCCATGGTGCGGGCCTTGCGCAGCCGCCCGAGGAGGGTGTCGACGGGCAGGGAGTGCGGCACGAGCAGCGCACTCGTCATCAGGTCGGCGACCGTGGTCACCTCCCGCTCGTCCTCTTCGAGGGCGAGGACGTCGCGGACGTGGATCGTGCCGACGACCTCGTCGAGGCTGTCGCGGTAGACGGGGAAGCGGGACAGCCCGGTGGCGAGCGTCAGGGCCGCCGCGTCGGCCGCGGTGGCGTCGAGCCCCAGGGCATGGACGTCGACGCGCGGGGTCATGACGTTCTCCGCGGTCAGCTCGGCCAGGTGCAGGGTCTTGACGAACAGCTCGGCCGAGTCGGCCTCGATGGCGCCCTGCCGTGCCGAGTGCTTCACCAGCGCCACCAGCTCTTCGGGCGTACGGGCGGAGGCCAGCTCCTCGGCCGGCTCGAGGCCGAAGCGGCGTACGAGCCGGTTCGCGGTGTTGTTGAGGTGCCGGATCAGCGGTGCGAACGCGGACGTGAACGCGCGCTGCGGACCCGCGACGACCTTCGCGACGGCCAGCGGCCGGGAGATCGCCCAGTTCTTCGGCACCAGCTCACCGACCACCATCAGCACGACGGTCGAGAGCCCCACACCCAGCAGGGTCGCGGTGGTGGGCACCGCCCCGGCGGGCAGCCCGACCGCTTCCAGCGGGCCGCGCAACAGCACGGAGACGGCAGGCTCGGCGAGCATGCCGATCACCAGCGAGGTCACGGTGATGCCCAACTGGGCACCGGACAACTGGAAGGTCAGCCGCTTGGCGGCCCTCAGGGCGCTCTCGGCGCCGCGCTCACCCGCCTTCGCGGACCGTTCGAGCTCACTGCGCTCGACGGTGGTGAGCGAGAACTCGGCCGCGACGAACACCGCACACGCCAACGTCAGGGCCAGGGAGAGAAGCAGCAACAGCACTGCGGTCACCGTGCCACCCCCGCTTCCCGACTCTGATCCTGCGGGCAAGGCGTGGCACGGCTGGGACTGGGAGGTTCACCCATTGCGGGTCTGCTGCTCCTTCTTCACTCTGCGGACCCCGGGGCCCGGCTACGGCATACCTGGCGGGGACATGTTCCCCGAAGCCAGCTTAAAGCCCTGGCAAAGGACCGCACCGAACACGCAAACGGCCCCGGACGAGTAGTCCGGGGCCGATGAGGCCGCCTCACTGGAAGAATCTCCCAGCCCAATGCCCTACGCACTGTGCCCTCGGCAGGATTCGAACCTGCGACACCCGCTTTAGGAGTGGGATCGAATCCCTGCCGGGCGGTCCCGGCCTGTGCCGCGTGGTGCTGAACCCCCTGGTCAGCGCCACGCGTCACGCTGCCCAATCCGGCGCGTGACGCCTGCTGCCGACCCATCCGCTTACGCATCGCGCACGCATATGGGGGTTCTGACCTGGCCTCTCGCACCCATCACTAGGCGGCAGACCAGGGACCGCCGGACCGCCACCCGTCTGATCTCGGGCGGCTTCGCGGCATTCCTGCGGCGCGTACCGGGCCGCTGCCCTAGCCGCCGCTCAGGCACTGGTGGCGGCTGAAAGCACTCCGTCGATGCGTGCAGCCAGCGCGAAGTCGAATCTGGTCAGTCCGCCTTCGCTGTAGGTCATGAGCGAGAAGTGCAGGGTTCGCCAGCGGATGTCGATGTCGGGGTGGTGGTCCATCTCCTCGGCGATCTCGGCGATCTTCACCACGGTCCGGATCGCTTCCGGGAAGGAGGCCAGCTCGACGGCACGGACGATCCTGTGGCCCTCGCGCGCCCAGAGCGGCAGCAGGGACAGGTCTTCCGCGATCTCGTCCTCGGTCAGCAGGGCTCTGCTCAGTCCGCTCATGCCGTTGCTCCCGCCGTCTCGGCCACGCTTCCCTCCCATGCAGTCACAGCTTCCGTTGCCCCGCACCTCGTGCCGGTCCGCACGGCAACGATCGAGTCCGTGAGGCCAGCCGGGTGGCGCGCAGGACGTCCGCTTCCGGCGAGGCCGTGGCCTCCAGCCTGAAGCCCGCGTCCGCCAGCTCCTCCTCCAGCGCACGCGAGGTCATCGGCCACAGGTGGAAGGTCTCCTCCGCCCGGCGCACCACCCGGCCCTGCCGGTGTACCCGGTACGAGTAGGCGTACCGGATCCGTCCCCCGTCGGGGCATTCGGTGAGCCAGCCGGCGTAGGTGTCGGATCCGACCCGCGCCTCGCCCAGCAGTCGGCGTCGCGGGCCGTCCGGCAGCCGGGCCGGTGGGCGGTCGAGGAACAGCAGGCCGTCGGGTACCAGCCAGGCGGCCAGTGCCCGCCACACCGCAGGGCGCTCGAGGGGAGACAGGCAGGCGATCACCCGGAGGCACACCGCGAGGTCCGCCTGCCCTTCGAGGGCGTACGCGATCCCCTGAGCCGGGCAAGCGTGGACGGTCACCCGGTCGGCGACCGACCTGTCGGCTGCCGCCAGCCGCGAGAGCAGCACCGAGCGCATCGCTGTCGCCGGCTCCACCGCGTGCACCGGTACCGACGAGGCGCGCGCGAGCACCTCGGTGACCAGGCCGGTGCCGGCGCCGAGTTCCACGATCCCGACGCCGGCCGCGGCGGCGGGGGCGGCCAGCGTCGCCGCGTGCCGCTGGTACTCCGCCCGGTGCAGGATGTCGTAGAACTCCGCCGACACACCGTAGGCATCGTCATGCCGTCCGCACATCGGGCAACGGGCCTCCTGCGGACCCGACGACTCGGCCACCCGTACCTCCACCCGTCCATCATCACCGCACCGGACCTCGGGTCGCAGGACAGCCGGGAGTGAGGCCGGAACTGGGACCGGGTGTCGGATCACGCCTTCCAGGCCGGGGCCCTGGGTGCTGTCGGCGCCTCGATCCGAGCTCGTCCAGGGCGAGGCGAGCCGTCTCCGCGTTGGAGGGCCGGCGCGCTGTCTCCTCGGTCCAGGACCTTGATCTGGTCCTTCGTGCGGCTGACGTAGACCGTCTCGTCGGCGCGGTCGACGTGCTGGATGGTGCTGGCGGGGAGCAGCACGTGCTTGCCGAAGATCCATACGCCGGTGTCGACGACGAGATAGCCGGCTCCGGCCTCGTCCGTGTGCTCATCGACCTTTCCGATGCTTCCGTCCGTCGCCTCGACCTTGAATCCGATCAAATCGATTCCGGTCCCGTAGCCGGAATCGGCGCGGTAACCCCAGATGCCCTCGTCCGCCATGGCTGCACTCCTCGCTCGCCGCTGCTGTCCCAGCTGCTCACCATGGCCCGCACCTGATGGCGCGCGAGCGCCGCTCCGGCGACTCCCCTGTAAGGCGCAGCGGTGCGGGTGGAGACGGCGTAGCTGGGGAGGTGCTTCAGCGCGGGCACCAGGCGTTCATCACCCCGCATTGCTTCCTGCCCAAGGTCGACTGCCCCGACCATCCCCACCGGCGGATGTTCGACCTCGACCCTCTCGTCGCTGGACCTTCACCACCGCCGGGGGAGCCGCCGCTGACCTGCGTAGAACCGGCTGAGATCGCGCATGGCGAGGATAGGCGAGGGCAGACGCCCGGCATGACGGCGACCGGACGAGAGTGGCGCGGGAGCCGGGGTTCAGGTGAGGGAGCCCCATCCGGTCGCACGTCATGACGGAGCCGGGGTGCGGCACCGACGACGGGTATCGAGGACAGCCACCGCCGTCCTCAGCTCTTATCGCGCTTTGCCGAAGCCGCCGCTGTCTTACGGCACCACCGGATCCCGAGCAGGAGCAGGCAGGTCAGGGTGAGGACCCAGACGGCCGCGAAGGCCCAGATCAGTCCTGGGGACGAGGTGGCCACGGCCCGTACGAAAAGCACCGCGCAGGCGACGCCGAGCAGCGCGGTGCACAGACCGAGCCCTTGGGGGCGGTGCCAGTCCCCTGGGGATTTCCAGGGGCGGATACCGCGCTGCAGGGTGCGTAGTCGGCGCTCCAGGAGCTGGTCGGCGCGCAGGTCCTGCTCGATGTCGCCCAGGATCCTGAGTTCCTGCTGCGAGAGTTCAGGGCCGTCCAGTCGGGTAGCTGGAGTGCGTTGCCGCACTCCAGCCCCCTCAGAACCGGACTTGCGAGTCGTCCTCGCATCCGGCTCAAGCGGGCCCCTGGAGTCGCTCGGGATAGTCATGCTTGCTTGGCCCTTC
>NZ_JBWJVM010000111.1:0-24244 GCF_056428985.1 Streptomyces sp. CA189
AGCGTACGGGGGGGAAGTCCCGCGAGGCGATGTAGCCGGGGCGGCGCACCGGGGCGGCGAAGGGCTTCGACGGGCGGTTCTCGACGCTGTTGAAGACGAGGAACACGTTGCTGCGCGGGTAGGGCGTGATGTTGTCGCCCGAGCCGTGCATCGCGTTGCAGTCGAACCAGGTGGCCGAGCCCGCCTTGCCGGTGAAGATCTTGATGCCGCAGGCCGAGGCGAACTTGGTCAGCGCCTCGTCCGACGGGGTGCCCGCATCCTGCATCTGGAGGGACTTCTTGTAGTTGTCCTCCGGCGTCGCGCCCGCGCAGCCCAGGAAGCTCCGGTGGGAGCCGGGCATGATCATCAGGCCGCCGTTGGTGGCGTAGTTCGGCGTCAGGGCGATGGACACCGACACGGTGCGCATGTGCGGCAGGCCGTCCTCGGCGTGCCAGGTCTCGAAGTCGGAGTGCCAGTAGAAGCCGCTGGCGCCGAAACCGGGCTTGACGTTGATCCGGGACTGGTGCACGTACACCTCGGAGCCCAGGATCTGCCGGGCGCGCCCCACGACGCGCGGATCGGAGGCGAGGGCCGCGAACACCTCGCTGATCCGGTGGACTTCGAAGACGGAGCGCACTTCCCGGGACTTCGGCTCCACGATGGACCGCTCGTCGGCCAGCGTCGAGGGGTCACGGAGCAGCCGGTCCATCTCGGTCCGGTACACGTCCGTCTCGTCGGGCGTGATGAGTTCGTCGACGGACAGGAAGCCGTCGCGTTCGTAGCTCTCCAGCTCGTGGGCCCATATCGGGCCCGGAGTGCCGGGCTCGGACCAGACGACGGGGTCCGCGCGGCCGGTGAGTACCTCCTCGGAGCCCCGGGTCGGATACAGGTCGTTCGCGGTGCGGGTGGATGTGTGGATCATGGTGGTGCCTGCCTCTCCTCTCTGTGCGTTTCCGCAACTCAGCTGTGTTCGGGTCCGGCTCCGGGTCCGGCTCCGGCTCCGGCTCCGGGTTCAGGCTCGGGCTCGGTGAGCAGGGGGTACACGCCGTTCTCGTCGTGGTCCTCCCGGCCCGTCACCGGCGGGTTGAAGACGCACAGGCAGCGGAACTCGTGCTTCACGCGCAGGGTGTGCCGCTCGTGGCCGTCGAGGAGGTACATGGTTCCGGGCGTGATCGTGTAGGTCAGGCCCGTCTCCTCGTCCGTGAGCTCGGCCTCTCCCTCCGTGCAGACCACGGCCTCCACGTGGTTCGCGTACCACATGGACGTCTCGGTGCCGGCGTACAGGACGGTCTCGTGCAGGGAGAAGCCGACGCGTTCCTTGGCCAGGACGATGCGCTTGCTCTCCCAGGTCCCGGATGCCGCCCTGACGTGGCGGTCGGTTCCCTCGATGTCCCGGAACGAGCGGACGATCATGGTGGGTGCCCTTCGTGGTGTGTGACGGGTGCCGGTCAGGCGGTTTCGCGGACGGAGCGGGCGAGGATGTCGAGTCCCTCGTCGAGTTCGTCGGCGGTGACGGTGAGCGGCGGGAGCAGCTTCACGACCTCGCCCTCGGGGCCCGAGGTCTCGACGAGGAGACCGTGCTCGAAAGCCCTCCGGCACACCTCCGCCGCGCGCTCCTTCTGGGTGAACTCGAGGCACCAGACCAGTCCGCGGCCCCGATACGTCGCACCCAGCCGGCCGTGTTCGGCACACAGCTCGCGCAGCACGCCCTCGATGTGCCCGCCCTGGACGAGGGTCCGCTCGCGCAGGACGCCGTCACCCCAATAGGTCTCCAGGGCAGCCGTCGCGGTGACGAAGGCCGGATTGTTGCCGCGGAAGGTGCCGTTGTGCTCGCCGGGCTCCCACAGGTCCAGTTCGGGCTTGAACAGGCACAGGGACATGGGGAGTCCGTAGCCGCTGATGGACTTCGACAGCGTGACGATGTCGGGGGTGATGCCCGCCTCCTCGAAGGAGAAGAACTCACCGGTCCGGCCGCAGCCCATCTGGATGTCGTCGACGATGAGCAGCATGTCGCGGCGGCGGCACAGGTCCGCGAGGGCGCGCAGCCATTCCGCGCGCGCCACGTTGATCCCGCCTTCGCCCTGGATCGTCTCGACGATGACCGCCGCCGGGTGGTTGAGGCCGGAGCCCTGGTCCTCCAGCAGGCGCTCGAACCACAGGAAGTCGGGGACCCGGCCTCCGAGGTACTTGTCGAAGGGCATCGGGGTGCCGTGGACCAGGGGGATGCCGGCGCCGGCCCGTTTGAAGGCGTTGCCCGTCACGGCGAGCGAGCCGAGCGACATGCCGTGGAAGGCGTTGGTGAAGGACACGACCGACTCGCGGCCCTTGGCCTTCCGCGCCAGCTCGAGTGCCGCTTCGACGGCGTTGGTCCCCGTCGGCCCCGGGAACATCACCTTGTAGTTCAGTGCGCGGGGTTCGAGGACGTGGGACCGGAACGTCTCGAGGAAGGCCCTCTTGGCCGTCGTCGACATGTCGAGCCCGTGCGTGATGCCGTCCCGCTCCAGGTAGTCGAGCAGGGCCCGCTTCAGGACGGGGTTGTTGTGGCCGTAGTTCAGGGACCCGGCGCCCGCGAAGAAGTCCAGGTAGCCGCTGCCGTGTTCGTCGTACAGCCGGCTTCCCGTGGCGCGCTCGAAGACGACGGGCCAGGCGCGGCAGTAGCTGCGCACCTCGGACTCCATGGTCTCGAAGACGGACAGGGCCGGCTCGGTCATGGTCAAGGCAACTCTCCAATGAATGTGGGGTGTTCGGTGTGGGGGTTCGGTGCAGGGCGGCTCAGTACGGGGCGTGCGGGCCGGGATCAGAAGTGGAGCGGCCCGATGCGGTGCAGGACCTCCGGGGCGTACCCGCGGTCCGGGAACTCCTCCGGGGCGAACAGCACTTCGCGCGTGAGCGTGGCGCCGTGCCGTGCGGCGTACGAGGCGAACAGGCGCTCCGACGCGAGGTTTCCGGGGGAGACGGTGGCCTCGAGGGCGCTCAGTCCGTGTTCCGCCGCCACCCGGGCGGAGAGGCCGTCGAGCAGCGCCCCGGCGACACCCAGGCCGCGGACGGATTCGTCGACGGCGATCTGCCAGACGAGCAGGGTGCCGGGGCTGTCGGGCCGCAGGTATCCGCTGACGAATCCGACGGTGCGCCCGGACGAGTCGCGGGCGACGGCGGACGTGCCGGCGAAGTCACGGCACCAGAGGAGATAGCTGTAGGCCGAGTTGAGGTCCAGGGTCCCGGAGTCGCGGGCGAGGTGCCACAGCAGGCGGCCGTCGCTTCGGCGGGGGCGGTCGATGTGCGTCGTCGAGGTGGTCGAGGTGGTCGGGGTGGAGGGCGGGGTCTTCCGGTAATGGGCCAGTTCTGCATGAGCAGTCATGCGGGCCGAAGCTACCGATGCTTGGAGGAGATTGCACGGCCCTGAGGGGTTACGCGAAGGGTGCTGTTCGTGATAGGTGGAAAGGCCTCTCAGGGACGGTGAAAGTGCCGGCAATGAGCCCGGTCTTCTATGAAAAATGCTGATATTTCCACCCCACCCTCGGTTCTATAACGAGCAGGTAACGTCTTTGTCCCGTCTCATGTCTTCCACTTGAATGTGATGTCTTCGTCGGCTGGTCGGGGGTTTCGTTGACAGCCGCGCGGATATAGGAGACAGGGCCCGCGCAGCCCGCCGCGTCACTGTTCCTGCGGTGGTTTGCCCTCCGCAGCGGAGACCTCGACGAACTCCACCTGGCCCTTGGCGTTGAGGCGGAGGATCGGGACGGCCTTGTTGCGGGGATTGCCGTTGTTCTGGAAGGAGATGAAACCGCTGGCGCCGGCCACCTGCTGGGTGCCGTCCATCTGGTGGAACATCCGGGCCACCGCGTCGCCGACGACCTGGCCCTGCCAGCGGGCGGCCATCTGGATGCCGTGGGCCGCGGCGAGGACCGCGTCGTGGCCCATCAGGGCCCCGCCGTCCTCACGGGGGTCGTGCGGGAACCACTCTTCCAGCAGCCCGCCCGGCTGGAAGTTCTTCGCGGAGGGCGCGGACACCGCCTGTGGCGCCGCGCGGTACATGTCGGGGTGGGCGAGGCCGGTGTAGAGCACCTCGATGCCCGTCGCGGCGGCGCGGGCGAGCTGCTCGGGGTTCAGGTTGCTGGTGTCGTCCCCGGTGAACACGGTGAACCGCTGGTCGGTGCAGCTGCGGTTGGCGAGCGCGTCGAGGAAGCGGGTGAGGTGCAGGCCGCGGCCCGCGAAGTAGACGAGTTGGGGGCGCTGCTGACACAACTGTCCCGGCATGTAACGCAGTTCGTTCTGCCAGGCGCTGCTGACGGAGGAGTCGTACGTCATGCGCTCGGCCACGAGCTTGTGCGCGCCGCCGTCCTGGAACGCCTTGGTGAAGGCGGTGCCCAGGGTGGAGGCGTAGAGGTCTCCCTCCGCCACGTCCTGGATGACGACGCCGGTGGAGACTCCACGCCGTTTGAGGTAGCCGGCGCCCGCGTACGCCTCGTCCTCGTTGGTGGGGGCGATCCGGACGAAGCCGTTGATGCCCTGGATGTTCGAGGCGGTCAGCGTGGCTCCGACCATGGCGATCCCGTTCTCGGAGAAGCGCTTGATGGCCGCGAGGTTCTCGTTGGTGCTGGGGCCGAGGCCGGCCACCGCGACGAGCCGGTCCGGGGAGTCCTTGCGGGCGATCAGTTCGTCGACGGTGTGCTTCCACTGCGCGGACTTGCTGCCCGGGTTGGCGATCAGCAGCCGGATCTTGGGCGTGGCGGCCAAGTCGCCCTGGTTGTGCCGGTACTGGGCGAGGTGGGCGCCCTGGAGTTCGTGGCGGACGCCCTCGGCCGAGTTGCTGTCCTCTGAGGTGGTGGTGAACGAGGTGAAGTAGGCGACGCTGACGTACGGTTCCTTGTCCGCGTTGGCGAGGACCCGGCGGTTCTCCTCCTCGATCTTCGCGCTGACGGCGTCCAGGTGCGGCGCGAAGACGTAGGAGCCGTCGCTCACTCCGACGCACTCGTCGTCCCGTCCTTGTTCGACGACCCCGTCGGCGCACCGGGCCTGGCGTTCCTGGAGCCAGCCCACACCCAGCCAGAGCGCCGCCACGAGGGTGACGGCCGCCGCGGCGGCCAGCGCGACGCGGCGTACGACGTGCAGCGGCCATTCGAGTCTGGGCACGTGCTCAGCCCTCCCAGCCCGCGGTCTGGGGATCGCGCCAATGGCGGTACCGCTCGGCTTCGTTGAACAGGGCCACGATGTCGTTCCTCCGCAGTTGGGACAGCTGGGTGTAGCCGTCGGCGATCAGGTCTCCCAGCCGCATGGCGGGGTCGGCGAGCGGATCGCTCCACACCCAGCGGGTGGTCACCAGGGTGTGGATCACGGACTCGGTGTCCATCACGCGCCCGGGCCGGCGCGGGACGAGCCCGGCGAGGAGCTCCAGCGGCCCGCTGCCGGCCGGGAGCCGGTTCGGAGCGGCGGTGATCGCGTCGAACTCGGAGATCCACTGAGCGGCCGGTACGGCGGTGAAGCGCCGGGTCAGGTGGGCGGTGACCTCCTCGGTCCGCCCGCGGGCGAGCTGGTGGTACATCTCCTGCACCGGCTTGCCCTCGCCGCGGTAGTGCTCCGCGAGGAGCTCGTGCGCGGCGTCCCACCCGTCGGGGCGCGCGGCCAGCCGCCACAGGAGCAGCCGGCGCAGCCACGGGTGGAGTACGGGGACCACGGCGACGGGCCCGGTCAGCAGCCAGCGGGCCCGGATGTCGCCGAACAGGGAGTCGTCGGGGCTGAGCAGCCGCGTGGCCACGGAGAAGTCCCGGGCGGCGGAGCATTCGGCCAGGGCCGCGCGCTGGTTCCCGTCGAAATCGCGCAGGAGATGCCCGAGCGCCGTGTCGGCGAGGGTGGCGGAGGCCTCCCCGGTGCGCAGCGGCCGATCGGGCAGGGTGCGCAGCCAACGGTCCTGCTGCGGACCGGAGTCCGGGAGCGGCCCGGCCTGGCGCAGTACGTCGAGCACCTGGTGGACGGCGCGCGGCAGCCCCCCGGTGAGCCGGTGGACGAAGGGGGTGAGGCGGGTGAGCGGGGCCAGGTCGCTGTTGCCGCCGAGCTGGAGCTCTATCCGGATCCGCACCTCGTCCAGGTTGAGGTCGCGCAGCCGCAGCGGGTACCACCAGCTGTCCTCGCTGTCGCGGGTCGGCCGGTTGGCGTGCCAGTCGGCCAGGGAGGCCCGGTCGGGGCCGCGCAGCTGCCAGGGCCAGGAGTCCCCGGTGGCCGGGCCCCAGCGGGGCAGCCAGCGGTTGGAGCTGGCGACGACGGTCAGCGGGTCGCTGGCGTGCCCGGCCACCACGGTCTGGTCGTGCCGGGAGCGCAGTAACAGGTCCAGGAAGCGGCGGCCGTATTCGGTGTGGGAGTTGTCCAGGAGCAGCAGGTAGGAGCGGGGCATGAAGTTGCGGGCGGTGTTGCGCCTGAGGTCCTCCAGGAAGGCCGAGAACAGGACGAGGTCGAGCCGCTCCTGTTCGTTCTCGTCCCCCTCGTGGCGCCAGAGGTTGAGCTCCACGAGGGCCTCCATGGGGTCCGCGCTGCGGGTCATGGGGTGGCGTCCGTACCAATGGGCCCCGGCCGTGAGCCGGCTGCCCAGGCGGCCGCCGAGCAGGCCGGGCACGGTGCGGCGGCCGCGCCGCAGGGCGTCCTGGAAGAGGGTGAGCGCGGCGGTGGAGGCGCCTTCGGGCATGCCGACCGCGCCCATGCCCACTTCGAAGAAGGCGGCCAGGTAGTCCCCGTGCCGGGCCTCGTTCTCCTCCTGGAACCGGTCGAGCTGGCGTTGCACCGCGCGGCGGCCCTCCGCGAGGCTGCGCATGCGCAGCTCCTGGTCGGAGGCGAGCAGGCCGAGGCTGAGCAGGGGGAAGTGGGAGCGGCCGTAGCGGGGCAGCTTGCGTTCCAGCTGGCGGGCCAGGAGCCCGAGGGCGTAGCGGGGCAGGAGGGACTGGGCCCCGCCGAAGTTGACGAAGGCGAAGGGGTAGTCGGGTCCGAAGCGCTCCATCAGCGCGCTGTGCGCCTCGCTGGCTCCGCTGCCGGCCGGGCCGAGGAGCATGGTCAGGGGACGCTCGGCCTCGGGGTCCTCCTTCAGGCACGAGTCGACCAGCGACAGGATGCCGCTGCGGCCCCGCAGGCCCATGCCCGTACCCGGCTCCATGACGTGTGATCCCCCCCAGGACGGCGCTCAGAGGAGTAGAGCCTGCCATCCGGAGGCGGAGTCAGACAGGGGTTTCCGCTCCTTGATTCGATTCCGCGTGGACGAACCGGGCAACCGGGCCGGTGGCGGACCCGGCCGTGTGCCCCGGAGAGCCGTGGCATAGTCGCGGCAGGGCGGCGTACGGGCCGTCCGCGAAGACGGGGGCGGGCAGTGGACACAGGGGCGTTCGAGGAGATCAGCACCGAGGTGGAGCTTCGCGAGCTGCTCGGCGAACCCACCGCCGTGGCCATCGACAAGGAACGGCGGACCCTGCACGACCACCACAGGCAGTGGCTCGCCCGGTCCCCGCTCTGCCTGATCTCCACCTCCGCCGCCGACGGCACCTGCGACGTCTCGCCCAAGGGCGACCCGCCCGGTTTCACCAAGGTCCTCGACGACACCACCCTCGTGATCCCGGACCGCCCCGGCAACCGCCGTGCGGACGGCTACCGAAACGTCCTCACCAACCCCCACGTCGGTCTGCTCTTCCTGATCCCGGGCCGCGGTGACTCCCTGCGCGTCAACGGCCGGGCCCGGCTGCTCCGCGAGGCGCCCTTCTTCGACGACCTGACCGTCAAGGGGCACCGCCCCGCGCTCGCCCTCCTCGTGGAGGTCGAACAGGTCTACTTCCACTGCTCCCGGGCCTTCGTGCGCTCCGCCCTGTGGAAGCCGGAGACGTGGAACCCCGAGGCGGCCCCGTCCAGGGCCAGGATCTCGAAGAGCCTGGAGCGCACGCACGAGTCCCTGGAGGAGCTGGAGCGCTACTACGGGCCCTCGTACGACGAGAAGGACATGTACATCTGAGGGGTGGTCAGGGCGCTCGGGCGGTGCGGTCCGGTCGGGGCCTTGGCCGCCACCGTCGTTCAGAACCGGCAGCTCGCGGCAGTCGGGATGCCGCAACGCCGGGCGTCCATCCAGGCGATGGCATGGGTCCAGATGCGGTCCGCGGCGGCCAGGCCCGCGGGGGTGAGGAGGTCGGCGGGTTGGACCGCCGGGTCGGCCGCCGAGGCCCCGTTGATGAGCGTCAGCAGGATCCCGGTGTAGGGAGTGGCGGTCTCGTCCTGCTGGGCGAACAGGGCGGGCATCCACTCGAATCCGACCGCCGGCGCGTTGGCGACCACGCCCTTGAGATCGACGTCGGGGGCGTACGCGGCGGCGTGGTGCGCGCTCCACAGCGCGGCGTGCCCGCCCTGCGAGCCGCCGTAGACGAGCGTGGTCGGGCCCGCCCCGGGGTCGATCGTGCGAGCGGCGCGGAGGATGTCGAGCGTGGCGTACGCGGCGGACTTGCCGTTGAGGTACGGGTGCCTGACCCCGGTCACCCCCAGGACGATGTAGTCGGGCTGTACGACGACGAACCCCCGCGCGAGCAGCTTCCCCACCGCACTCGCGTCCTGCAGCCCGGCGAAGGCCGGGATGGGGGACGGGGCGCACGCCGAACCGATGCCCATGGTGCCGTGGTTCACGGCGGCGACGGGCCGCCCGCCGGCCGGCGCGGGGCCGTCCGGGACGGTCACCAGGCCGCTCGCGGCCACCGGCTTGCCGTCGGTCCCGGTGCTCAGGTACATCACCAGAACGGTGTGGGACGGCAGCGTCAGCTCCGCCTCCGGCGGCGCGTAGGGGCGTTGGCGGATCACCGTGCCGGGCTTGCCCGCGGGCAGCGGGTTCGGCGGGTCGTAGAACGCGTCGCCCTCGGGCACGGCTGTCGACGCGCTCCGCTCCTCGGGGCCCTGGTGCGCGCCGTTCCGGGTGCAGCCCGACAGGGTGAGCGCCGCGGCGATCGCACCGACGGCGGCCCAGCGGGACGCCCGGACCAGCGCCGCCGGACGACGGCCGGGTCCGGGGAGGTGGCTCGATCCGTGCGTCAAGGACGGTCTCCTTTGCGTGCGCGGCTGCCGTTCGGCGCCGCCGGACGGAGGCTCTGACCTGGGCGGGAGGGCCGGCAGCAGGGTTCGTCAGGAGGGCGGCGGTCCGTGCTCCTCGTCGGCCGGGGGCGACGTAGGGGGCTGATGTCCGGGGCGAAACGCTAGCTGCGTTCATTTGCAACGTCTACCCACACAGGGGCCCCTGGACGTACGAGACCCGGCCCTCCCCGGGGAGGGGGAGGACCGGGTCGCCGTGCGGGTGGGGTGGAGAAGGGTCAGGAGGCGAAGCAGAGGGACTGGCCGGTGCCGAAGGCGTAGCAGTCGATGCGGCGCGAAGCGGTCGCCGTCAGGCCCGAGTTGTCGGTCACGGTCAGCTCGGCGGTGTAGCTGCGCTGCCCGGCCGGGTAGCGGTGGGCGACGGTGGCGCCGGTGCCCGTGGCGGAGTCGCCGAACTTCCACTTGTACGAGGCGATCGAGCCGTCGGAGTCCTTGGAGGCCGAGGCGTCGAAGGAGCAGTCCTGGTACCAGCAGGACACCGAGAACGCCGCGGTCGGCGGGGTGCCCGTCGGGGGCTGCGTCGTCCCGGCGGTGACGGGCTTGGTGACGGTGGCGGTGCGGCCGGAGTCGTCGGTGACGGTCAGCTTGACCGAGTAGGTCCCGGCGGCCGCGTACTCGTGGGACGGCTTGACGCCCTCACCCTTCGCACCGTCGCCGAACTCCCAGGCGTACGAGGCGATCGAGCCGTCCGGGTCCTTGGACGCCGAGGCGTCGAAGGCGCAGGAGGCGGCCGAGGTCGAGCACTGGGCGGCGAAGTCCGCGACCGGCTCACCGGGCTGGGTGGGAGCGCCGAGCTTCGTCACGTTCAGGAACTTGTTGGGGGAGCCCGAACCGGCCCCGGTCACCACACCCGACTGCGCGTTGTCCACCAGCGCGTCGCGCACCTGCTGCGGGGTGGCGTCGGCGTGCGCCGAAAGGTAGATCGCCGCCGCTCCCGCCGTGTGCGGAGTGGCCATCGAGGTGCCGCTCATCGTCTGGGTGCCCCCGCCCATCCTGGTGGAGACGATGGAGCCGCCGGGGGCGAACAGGTCCAGGCAGGAACCGTAGTTGGAGAAGCTGGAACGGGCGTCGTTGCTGTCGGTGGAACCGAGGGTGATGGCCGCGGGCAGGCGCGCCGGGCTGGTGTTGCACGCGTCCTTGCTGTCGTTGCCCGCCGCGACGGCCACCGGCACGCCCGCGTTGATGACCCCGGCCACGGCGTCGTCGAGCGCACGGTCGGCGCTGCCGCCCAGGGACATGTTGACGACGGCCGGCTTCTTCGCGTTCCTCGCGATCCAGTCCATCCCGGCCGCGATCTGCTCCGTGGAACCGGAACCCTGGCAGTCGAGCACCCGCACCCCGACCAGCTTGACGTTCTTCGCGACTCCGTACGCGCTGCCGCCCACGGTCCCCGCGACGTGCGTGCCGTGCCCGTGGCAGTCGGCGGAGTCCGCGTCGTTGTCGATGAAGTCGTAGCCCGCGGAGGCGCGGGAGCCGAAGTCCGAGTGCTGCCGGTACAGGCCGGTGTCCGCGATGTACGCGGTCACCCCGCTGCCGTCGTTCGGGTACGCGTAGGAGCCGTCCTTGGCTCCGTCGACGCGGTCGATGCCCCAGGAGGGCGGGTTGGGCTGGGTCCCGGAGACGCGGAAGACGGTGTCGGCCTGGACGTAGCGCACGCCCGGAGCGGCCGCGAGCAGGCGGGCCTGCTCCGGGGTCGCCTTCACGGAGAAGCCCTTGAGGGCGGCCGTGTACAGCTGACGGACCGCCCCTCCGTGGCGGTCCGTCAGCGTCTTCGCCTCCCCGGCGGTCTCGGCCGTGGCGGCGGCGCGCAGGGAGGGAGCGCCGTCGAGGACGACGAGGTACCGGCCGCTCACCGTGTCCGCCGCGCCCTCGCCGAGGACCCGGCCCTCCGCGGGTCCGGCATGGGCCTGGGTGGCGGCGCCGAACAGGCCGAGGACGGTCGCGGTGGCGGCACCGAGACATATGGCCCCGAGCCGGGTGCTTCTTGCCGCACGCTGTGCACGCATCCAACTGCTCCTACTGATCGGGTTCCTGGATGCCCCGGCGTGGGGGCCGGGGCACGGGGATCACCCTCGTGACACCCGGGGGAGCCCGGCAATCCGTACCCGGGTCCGTAGGAGTACCTATTCGCCGCCACCCGCGCCCCGGCCGCTACGGAGTACGTACCTCCGTACGGCTGCTGACCTTCAGTTTCCGCAGCACCTTCGCCACGTGCTGTTCCACCGTGCGCGGCGAGAGGAACAGCAGCTCGGCGATCTCCCGGTTGGTCCGGCCCGAGGCCACCAGCCGGGCCACGTCCGCCTCCCGCGGCGACAGCGCCTCGCCGTACCCGCCCCCGCCCCGGCCGCGCCGGGCCGTCGCCGCATGACCGCTCCCGCGCAGCGCCCGCCGGCACCGGGCCGCCTCCCGCACGGCCCCGATGCGCTCGAACTCGGCGGCCAGGAGCGCCAGTTCACCAGCATCCGGTACGCATTCCAGGGCCGCCTCCACGGCCTGGGCCGCGCTGTGCGGCCGGCGCAGCGCGGCGAACTCGGCCGCCGCCCGGCGGTAGTGCGCCGACGCCTCCTGCGGCTGTCCGGCGGACCGGGCCACGGCCGCCCGGCACAACGGCAGCGCGGCCAGCGCCAAGGGGTGGTCGCGTCCCGCGATGGCCTCGGCGTACTCGGAGGTCAGCCGCGCCGCGTCGGCGGAGCGGCCCGCCCGGACGTACGCGTCCACGCCGGCCGCCGCCAGGTCGGCGGCCCAGCCCCACAGCCCCTTGTGCCGGACGCGGGCGAGCCCCCGGTCGGCCTCGGCGCAGGCCGCGCCGGCCTGACCCCGCGCGAGGTGGATGCGTACCGCCGCGGCGCCCGCGGCGGCCAGGACGGGCGAGGCCGCGTTCTCCGGATCGCCCAGGGCGGCCGCCGCGAGGTGCTCCCCGGCCTCCTCCCACTCCCCGTGCGCGGCACCGAGCAGCCCCAGCACGAGGCGCGCCTCCGACTCGATCCCGGAAGCTCCCTGGGCCGCCTCCCACACCTGCCGGGCCCGCTCGCCGAGCCCCTCCCAGCGCCCCTGGGTCCACTCCAGGCGCAGCACGGTCGCGTCGATGATCCCGCGCAGGTACGGGGCTCCGCACGCGGCCGCGATGCGGTCGCCCTCCCGGCGGAACAGCTCGGCCTCCGGGTCCTTGCCCAGCCAGGCCGCGGCGTCCGCGAGGTTCCCGCACATCCGCGCCAACTCCAGGCGCCCGGCCCGGTCCGCGGCGCCGGCGGCGAGCAGGGCCTCCGCCTCGCCGCGGACCGCCCCCTCGCCGAGGGTCATCCGCAGGACGAGGTGGTTGCCGCGCACGGCGAGGCGCAGGGCCTCGTCCCCGTGCGAGGCGGCGATCCGCTCGGCGCGGTCGATCCACTCCTGGTAGACCGGGTACGGCTCCCCGCCCCAGGTCGGCATGGCGAGCCCGGCCATGCCCCGGGCGGCGCGGGCCGGCCGTTCGTGGAGCTCGGCGACGGCGCGGGCGGTGTCCAGCCGCCCCTGGCGGTGGTCGCCGGCCTGGTTGTTCAGCAGCAGCCCGAGGTTCAGCCGGATGTCCCCGCGCACGGCGTCGGGCAGCGCCCCGCCGTCGTCGACCACCCGGCGCAGCAGCCGGGCGGTGCGGCGGTGGGTGAGCCCGATCGTGGCCGCGCGGCTGAGCCGCAGAGCCAGGCGGGCGCAGTCCTCGGGCGGCAGCGAGGGATCGTCGAGGAGCCCTTCGAGGAGCTCCACCGCGAGCGCGGTGTCGCCGATCTCCCGGGCGTGCTCGGCGGCGTCCTCCGCGTAGCGGCGCCACTTCTCCACGGCCCCGGCCTGCCGGGCGTGGTAGGCGAGCCGTACGAGCGGAGGCGCCGGCAGCGCGGCCAGCGCCGTGACGGCACGCAGGTGCAGGCGTCGCCGCTCGGGGCCCAGCAGGGCCTCGTACACGGCCTGTTGGGCCAGTCCGTGCCGGAACCCGTACCGGTCCTCGCCCCAGTCGTGGAGCACCCCGGCCCGCAGCGCGGCCCCCACCGCCCCGGCCCCGGCCTCCTCGTCGAGCCCCGCCACCGCGGTGACCAGGGCCTCCTGCGCCGGATCGCGCAGCACCGCGGCCGCGTGGACGACGGCCAGGGCCGGCGCGTCCAGACCGGCGGTCCGGTCGGCCATCGCCTCCTGGAGCAGGGCGGGCACGGCCGTGGGGGCACCCGGCCCACGGACGAACTCCTCCAGCACGAAGGGGATTCCGGCGGTGCGCTCGTGCAACTCGCCCGCCAGCCGCGCGGATACGGGCCCGCCCGTGAGCGCGGCGGCCAGGGTGCGCACCTCGCCCGCGTCGAGCGCCTCCAGCCGCATCAGCAGGGACTCGTGACCGGCCGCCCGCCGGTAGGCACGCCCCAACGGCAGCCCGGGGGCGGGCAGGTCCTCCCGACGGTACGTCAGCACGCTGGCGAGCCCCGGCGGCGGATCCTCGATCAGGAACCGGATCAGGTCGCGGGTGCCGTCGTCGGCCCAGTGGAGGTCCTCGACGACGAGCACGGCCGGACACACGGCGGCCAGCAGCGCCCCCACCGCACGGAAGATCCGGTGCGTGGCGGCGGCCGGGTCGTGCAACGGCTCGCAGGGCGGGGGCAGTCGATCCGCGAGCTCGGGCAAGTACGGCCGCAACGCCCCGCACACCGGGCTGAGCCCGGCCGGGACGGCGTGGGCGAGGGTGCGCAGCACATCGAACAGCGGCCCGTACGGAAACGGCTCGCGCAGCGGCGGACAACTCCCGGACAGCACCCGCGCCCCGCGGTCGGGACGTCGCGCGAGCACCTCGCGCACGAGCCGCGTCTTGCCGATCCCGGCCTCGCCCTCGATCAGCACCACGGCGGGCGGCCGGGCCAGCGCGGAACGCATCGCCCGAATCTCCGCATCCCGTCCGACCAGCACCGATGCGCCCATCCCCGCAGTCATGCGGGTGGAGTCTACGCACCGCCCCAGGCCCCCGGTAGGGCTGCGGTTCCGAGGGTTCCCGTCGGTGGTGCGCCTGCTGCGGCGAAGGTGTGAAGGGGCATGGTCTGGGCAGACCAGAGGCACGGGGCGTGCGCGACGGAGCCGCGCCCCGGCCACCCCCGCCGCGGGCGTTTCCCGTAGCCCGGCCTCGGGGCCGGCTCAGTACTCGCTCAGTCCTCGTCGGCTCCGGCCGGGGGCTCCATCGCGGCGATGCGCCGGCGGACGACGACGGTGGCGGCCACCGCACTGAGGGCGAACGCCACCCCGATGACGGCGGGGCGGTCGAGCCTGTGCCGGCTGACGTGGTCGAGGGAGATGCGTCCCGGCCCGGTGACACCGAGGCAGGCAGCGACGGAGCCGAGCAGGGCCGGGTACTCGAAGCCGCCCCCTTGGGCGAAGAACCCGGCGGGGGCGTGGACCGAGACGGCTCCTGCCATGGCACCCGCAGCGGCGGCGCCCGCCGCCGGGGTGGCCAGACCCAGCGCGAGCAGAGCGCCGCCACCCGCCTCGCCGAGCCCGGCGGCGATGGCACTCGGTCTGCCCGGGGTGAAGCCCATGTGCTCCATCGTCCGGGCCGTTCCCTCGATGCCGCCGCCGCCGAACCAGCCGAAGAGCTTCTGCGTGCCGTGTGCCATCAGCACGCCACCTGCCGCGAGCCGCAGGGTGAGCAGCCCGAGGTCCTTGCGAAGGGTGAAGTGCATGAGCGGCCTCTCGATAGGAATGCAGCGGCGGGAATGCATCGGCGGAATCCGTTCGCCCCGTTCCACCCCTTCCACGCCTTCCGTGCCCCCACACCGCACCCGCACCAGATGGCCGGGTGGGTTTGCCGCGGTCCGCGGCGGTTAGATGCTCCACGTGCAGCCGCGTCCTCCACCGGTCGAGAGGGGCACCATGGCTCCCACCACTGCTCCGGTGAACCCGGCGGGCCCTCCGTCTCCCGGCGGCCTCAGCCCCCCGGCTCCGCCCGACGCTCCGCTGCCCGAGGACCACACCCAGGCGATCCTGGAAACCACCAAGCACGTGGCGGCGCTGCTCAAGCAGACCGGAAGGCCCTTCGCCCTCGCGGGCAGCGTGGCCGCATTCGCCCATGGCCTGCCGGCCCGCTTCCAGCACGACACGGACTTCTGCGTCCGGCCCGAGGACGCCGACGCGGCCGTCGAGGCCTTGGAGGGCGGCGGCATCTCCATGCGCCGGGCCCCCGAGGACTGGCTGGTCAAGGGCAGCTCGGGCGGGGAGGAGATCGACCTCATCTTCGAGCTGGCGCGGCGTCCGGTCAGTACGGAACTGCTCGAACGGGCCCGCGTCAAGGCGGTGGACTCGGTGTGGATGCCGGTCCTCTCGCCCACCGACCTCATGGAGAGCCGCCTCGTGGCGCTCTGCGAGCACTACTGCGATTTCGGCGACCTGCTGCCCATGGCCCGCATGCTGCGCGAACAGATCGACTGGGACCGCCTCGACCGCGACCACCGGGGGAGCCCGCTCTCGGACGCCTTCCTCTACCTGCTCGCGCGACTCCAGGTCGTCGACCGCCGCCCCGCGGGGCCCGACGGGAGAGAGGAGGCGACGTGACCTCCGACGGCATCACCGAGTACCGCATCGAGCACCTGCGCGACCGGCTGGCGCGCGAGGAGACCGCCGAGCTCGGCGTACGCGTCGACACGCACGGCTCCCGAGCCGTCGTCCGGGGATGCGTCCCCGACGAGCAGTGCAGGGCGGCCGTCCTGCGCATGGCGGGGGAGGAGCTGACGGGCCTCGACTGGTACGACGACCTCACCGTGAGCCACCCCAGGCCGCCCGACCATTCCGAGGAACTGCCGTGATCCGCGTGGCGGCCGTCGGGGACATCCACCTCGGCCCGGACAGCGCCGGGACGCTCAGGCCCGCGTTCGACACTCTCGGGGCCTGCGCGGACGTGCTGCTGCTGGCCGGTGACCTCACCCGCCACGGCACCCCGCCGGAGGCCCGGGTGGTGGCCGCGGAAGTCGCCGGACTGCCGGTGCCCGTCGTCGCGGTCCTCGGCAACCACGACTACCAGAGCGACCTGCAGGAGGCCGTCGCCCGGGAGCTGCGGGCGGCCGGCGTGCACGTCCTGGAGGGCGGCGGGGTCACCCTCGACCTCGCCGGTACGAAGGTGGGCGTCGCGGGGACCAAGGGCTTCTGCGGGGGCTTCGCCGGGCGCAGCGGCAGCGAGTTCGGCGAACCGGAGATGAAGGCGTTCATCCGCTGCACCCGCAGCTGTGCGGAGGGCCTCGGGCGGGCACTGGCCGAGCTCCGCGAAGCGGGTTGCGCGCTGCGCATCGCTCTGACGCACTTCGCGCCCGTACCCGACACGCTGGCGGGCGAGCCGCGGGAGATCTACCCCTTCCTCGGCAGCTACCTGCTCGCAGAGGCGATGGACGAGCAGGGCGCCGACCTGGCCGTCCACGGCCACGCCCACCTCGGCACCGAACACGGGATGACGGCGGGTGGGATCAGGGTCCGGAACGTCGCCATGCCCGTCATCGACCGGGCCTTCGCCGTCTACCACCTCGCCCCGGACGGGCACGCGCCGTCGGCCGACCCCCGGTTCACGCGGCCGCGGACGGCTCGGCCCCCGCCGGCGGACCCACCCCGACCCGAAGGCCGAGCCCGTGAGCCAGCCCGGCGCCGCACCGGCCGGGGACATCGCCCTGCGCGCCCGTCGTGCGTGGCCGGCGAGGCAGGGGCCGGTCGACGGGGTTACTCGCGACCGGCCCGCAGGAGGTCCAGGACGGTCCGCTCGACGGCGCCGTGGGTGGCCGGCTCGCCGAACAGGCCGTCCTCGCCGAGCTTGCCGAGGGCCGGCGCGATGGTCTCCCCGGCTTCGTAGAGCTCGATGACGCGGGGCCGACAGTCCGTGGCCGTCACTTCCCGACCTGCGAGGTCGCGCAGGTAGTCGTTCAGGTCCTCGGCGTGGACGTCGTGCCATGCCCGGTGCTCCCAGTAGGCGAACAGCCTCGGCCCGGGATCCTTGCGCCGCAGCAGCGCCCGGATCACGGCGTGGGCCTGCCGGTCCACCCACGTGCGCGTGACCGTTCTGGCGGACTTGGCGGGGAAGTCGAGCCGGATCTCGCCGTTCCGGCAGGCGACGTGCTCCCGTAGCAGCGTGGTCAGTAGCGGTCGCCGCCGATCCGCAGGAAGCCCAGGTCGAGCAGCCTGGTCAGGCAGGCCAGCACCCGGACACGGGTCAGACCGCGGCCGTCGAGATCGCGCGTCACGTGTTCGCGCAGCCGCAGCCGCGGCAGCGTGCGGGCCACCTACCGGACGTGCTCGTGCTTGGCGGCGTCGCGCTGTTCACGGAACGCCGGATGGTAGAGGTACTGGCGACGCCCGGCCGCGTCGGTGCCCACGGCCTGGAGGTGGCCGCTGGGCCACGGGCAGATCCAGACTTCCTGCCAGGCAGGGGGGATCACAAGGGCACGGACACGCTCCCTCTCGCACAGCGGCGCGCCTTCATACCGGACGTCTACCCGCGCTCACGCCGTCGCACGTACCGGACTACTCCTGCTCCTCGATCCCGATGGCCTCCTCCAGCTCCCGGTGAGCCGTGCCCCGCCCCCCTCCTGCTGCTCCAGCAGGGCGCCGGCGATGGCGTCCAGCTTGCGCTGGATCGCATGCTCGGCCCGGCGTTCGGAGTTCTTGAGCAGGGCGATCAGCAGCAGGGACACCGCCGCCATGGCATCCCCGGCGAGGTGCTGCCACTCCATCGGCAGGTGGAGCAGGTGAACGGTGACGAAACCTGCGACCAGGAGGATGCACAGGAAGGAGAAGAGCGCCGAACTCGTGAAATTGGACGCGAGTTCCGCCAGTTTCTCGAAGCGGCCGAGCCGCCCCGGTCTGCCCTTTTCGGCCGGATGGTCCAACGTCATGCCCGGCGTCTGCCCACCGGCGGCCCGCCGAACCGTCGGCCGGCAGAGTCCCCGTATGCGGGCGGCATATGCGCCCCCTGGGGGGTTTCCCCTCCGCCGAACGGGTAGCCGAGAGGCGACGACCCGCGGAACCGTTTGATGGAGGCGGGACATGTCTACAAGCACACTCATAGCGATCATCGTTGCGGCGGCCGTCGTGGTCGTGGCACTGAGCTTGACCCTGGCCATGCTGGCGCGCCGGCGCCACCTGCGCGACCGCTTCGGGCCGGAGTACGAGCGGACCGTCGAGGAAAAGGGCGGCGCCCTGGCCGCGGAGCGCGAACTGCGCGCCCGCGAGCAGCGGCACGATCGGCTGGAGATCAAGGAACTCCCCGCCGAGCGGCGCCACCAGTACGCCGACGAGTGGACCACCGTCCAGGAACACTTCGTGGACCGGCCGGACGGCTCCGTGGCCGAGGCGGACGAGCTGGTGTCCCGCTTGATGCGGGAGCGCGGCTACCCCACCGACGGGTACGGCGGACAAGTGCGCGACCTCTCCGTCGCACACGCGGGCACGCTGGACCACTACCGCTCCGCCCACGACGTCAAGGTACGAAGCGCCGACGGGCGGGCGACCACCGAGGAACTCCGGGGAGCGATGGTGCACTACCGCGCCCTCTTCACGGAGCTGCTCACGGACGAAAGGAACCGGTGACATGAAGACCCGTTCGGACGCGGAGGGCCGGCCCCCCCCAGGCGGGCCTGACCACGGAAGACCTCGCACATCCGGTGACGGAGGACGAGGAGCAGGCCCCGGTGTACCCGGGAGAGGCCACCGAGGACCGTGAGGTCCGTGAGGTCCGTGAGGTCCGCGAAGGCTACGGGGACCCCGAGGGCTACGCGGAACGCGAGGAAAGCGAGGTTCGCGACGAGGACGCCCCGGCCGCGGCAGAGGACCGTACGGTCGCCCCCACCGGCGCGGACGCGCCCGCAGAGGCTCCCGACGATGACTCCGCGCCCCTCGTCGGCAACTCCGAAGCCCAGGAGTTCCGTCAGGCGTGGACCGACATCCAAGGCCGCTTCGTCGACGACCCGCAGGACGCGGTCAGGTCCGCGGACGCCCTGGTGGCCGAGGTCATGCAGACGCTGGCCGGCACCTTCGCCGCGCACAAGCAGGAGCTGGAGGCCCAGTGGGGCCGGGGCGAGGAAGTGGAGACGGAGGACCTGCGGCAGGCGTTGCGGCACTACCGCTCCTTCTTCAACCGCCTGCTCAAGACCTGAGCGCGGCGGAGCCCGGGGAGGATCAGAACCCGTTGCGGAGCCGCATTCCGACGGGTCGGCCGTCGGGGTCGACCAGGGCGTGGTGCAGCGGGGTGGCGAGCAGGCGCCGGACGGTGGGCAGATGCGGAGCGACGTAGCGGCGCAGGCGCCCGGGTGGCCGGGGCCCACGGAGCCCGGCCTCGTGCCAGGCGTCCAGCGCCGCGGCGGCTTCGGCGAAGCGGTCGAACGCGTTCGACGGATCGCACAGCGCGTCCGCCGTCCACGGCCCGGCCCCCGCCGTCGCCTCCGCCCCCGCCCCCGCCCCCGCGCCGGCCTCCGCCCCGTCCCCGGCGTCGAGGTGCTCGCGCATCAGCTCCAGGCGCAATTCCCGGGCGAACGGGCGGGCGCCGTCCCCGAGCCCGCCCGGATCGTGCGGCGGCCTCGGATCGCGGCTCAGGTCGAGGACGGCGCAGCTCAGCTCGGAGTCGTGGGTCCACGACCGCAAATTGACGTTGTCGGACCCGACCGCCGCCCAGACGTCGTCGATCACGCAGACCTTCGCGTGCACGTAGACGGGGGTCCCGGCATGGTTCTCCACGCCGTACACCGCGACCCGGTCCCCACCGGCGCGGCGCAGCTCCTCCAGCGCGGTGATCCGTCCGATCAGGTTCATGGGCCCGGTGAGCAGGCCGTCCTGCTCCGGCACGGAGGGAATGACGGCGGCCAGCCGCAGCCCCGGATGTTCGCGCAGGGCCCGGGCGAAGCAGTCCACCACGCGCGGGGACCACAGGTACTGGTCCTCCAGGTAGATCAGCGTCCGGGCCCGCAGCAGCGCCTTGAGATAGCCCCGGGCGATGCTGCGCTCGCCGTCGGGGGCGAAGGGGTAGCCGCGCAGCAGCCGGTTCGGGTAGGTGCGCAGCACCTGAACGGCGTGCGTGCCGCACGGCGGCGGATCGGGCCCCTGCGGCGGCAGCTCGTCCGCGCTGGTGTCCTCGCGTGCCAGCCGTTCGCGCAGACGCATCAGCGGACTGCGGCTGAGCGGCGCGGGATCCTCCCAGCGCTCGCGGAAGACGGCTTCGACGTCGCCGACGACCGGCCCCCGCAGGGCGAGCTGGACGTCGTGCCACGGGGGGTGCGGACCGTACCGCGGCGCCAGGGGCAGCGATTGGCGGTCGCCGCGGTGGTCGGCGTCGTCGTTGCGGTTGTGGCAGAGGTCGATCCCGCCGACGTACGCGACATCGCGCTCGGGCCGGCCGGGGTGCCGCAGGACCACCATCTTCTGGTGGTGCGAGCCGCCGGGCCGCACGCGCAGGTCGAGCAGGCACTCACCGCCCGCCGCCTCCACCCGCTCGCTGAGGGAGCGGTTCTCCTCCTCGCTGAACCGGAAGCCGTCCAGGTGCGAACGCCACAGCAGGCCCTTGACGACGACACCGAGCTCGGCCGCCGCGCCCAGTACGGCCGCGATCTCCGTACCGGCTCCACGGAGCCGCTCGTCGGGATCGCCGCGCCAGTCGGTGAACAGGAGCAGGTCGCCGGCGCGCATCGCCCGGATCCGCGCGAGGAGCTCGGCGAAGTACGGTGCGCCGTGGACCAGCGGGCGGGCGTCGTTGCCCTCCGACCAAGCCGCGCCGTCCGCCCGGCGGTGCTCCAGCCGGGTGGCGGCATTGCCACGTTCTCCCGGTGCCAGGAGCCAGTCCGAGCTGGGCATGGTGGGGCCTCCACTTACGCGGGTACCCGCATCCCGTCCCTTCCACTCGGGACGGGCCGGACCGCTCGGAAGGAGAGGCCGTGGCGGTAACGGAACTGGACGCCTTCGCCGACGTCCTGGACGGCCCCGTGTACGTGGTCACGGCCGTGGCCGGGGGCTCGGCCGGGGGCTCGGACGAGCGGGCCGGCTGTCTCGTCGGCTTCGCCTCGCAGTGCTCGATCCGGCCGCCGCGCTTCATCGCGTGGCTGTCCACGCTCAACCGCACCTTCCGGGCGGCACAGAGGGCCTCCCACCTCGCGGTGCACGTGCTCGGCCGCGACCAGCGGTGGCTGGCGGAGCTCTTCGGGGGTGAGCGGGCGACCGGACGGACAAGTTCGACCGGATCGAGTGGACGGTCAGCGCGGACGGCGTCCCGTTGCTGGCCGGTGTGCCCGCATGGTTCGTAGGCCGGATCGAGGCGCGGATCGACGGGGGCGACCACGTCGGCTTCCTCCTGGCGCCCACCGAGGTCTCCCCGGCCCTTCCGGACCCGCCCGCCCTCCTCCGGTACGGCGACGTCAGGGAGATCGCCCCCGGACACCCGGCCTGACAGCCTGCCTGACAGCCCCCCGGGCCCCTCCTTCGGGCCCCGAGGTGCCGCCGCGCAGCGCACGGGCCAGCCTGGAGGGAGCTCTCCTACGAAACGACTCGGAGGAACTCCACCGTGAACCGACCTCTGCCCAGCGTGCGCGGATGGCTCGGGCGCGTGAAGAAGGGCGCCGCGGGGCTCGGCGAGCGGCGAGCCCGTCTCCACGCCCAACGGGAGGCGGAGGCCGCGGCGGCCTGGGAGGAACCGGTGGCGCCGGAGGCGCGGCACGGGTCCCACGCCGGAGCGCGGGACCCCGCGGCCGCGGTGCCCTGGGGGGTACGGGTGGCCGCGGAGGCCGGTTGGCGGTTCCTGGTGCTCGCCGCCACGGTCTGGGTGCTGATGCGCGTCATCGGGGCGGTGCGGCTGGTCGCCCTCGCCTTCGTCGTCGCGCTCCTGGTCACCGCGCTGCTCCAGCCGACGGTCGCCCGGCTGCACCGGAGCGGACTGTCCCGGGGCGCGGCGACGGCGCTGACCGCGACCTGCGGCTTCGTGATGCTCGGGTTGGTCGGATGGTTCGTCGTCTGGCAGGTGCTCGACAACCTCGACGACCTTTCGGACCGCGTTCAGGAGGGCATCGGAGAGCTCAAACAATGGCTGATCGACAGTCCCCTGCACGTCACGGAACAACAGATCAACGCCATCGCCGACAAACTGAGCGACACCATCGGCACCAGTACGAGTGAGATCACCTCCACCGGCCTCCAGGGCGTGACCGTGCTCGTGGAGGTGATCGCGGGGCTGTTGCTGGCCATGTTCGCCACCCTCTTCCTGCTGTACGACGGCAAGCGCATCTGGCAGTGGACTCTGCGGCTCGTCCCCGCGGCGGCCCGCCCGGGGGTGGCCGGCGCCGGCCCGCGCGCCTGGCGGACGCTCACCGCCTACGTGCGCGGCACCATGATCGTCGCGATGATCGACGCGGTCTTCATCGGCGTGGGCATCTACTTTCTCGGCGTGCCGCTGGCCGTTCCCATCGGCGTGGTGATCTTCCTGTCCTCCTTCGTGCCCCTCGTGGGCGCCGTCGTCTCCGGAGCACTCGCGGTCGTGGTCGCCCTCGTCACGGAAGGGGTCTTCACCGCCCTGATGGCGTTGATGGTCGTCCTCGTGGTGCAGCAGATCGAAGGACACGTGCTCCAGCCGTTCATCCTGGGCAGGGCCGTGCGGGTCCACCCGCTGGCCGTCGTCCTGGCCGTGGCCACGGGCGCCACCATCGCGGGAATCGGCGGGGCCGTGGTGGCCGTCCCGCTCGTGGCCGTGGGCAACACGGTGGTCACCTACCTCCGTGCGCACCCCGCGGCGAGCGCGGGGCCGCCGTCACCCCCACCCGTAGCCCCGTCCGCAGACCCGCCCGTCGCACCCTCCGGGGATCAGCAGGCGGGAGCGGACGACGCCCCGGACCGGTGAGCGGGCCACCCGGTCACCCGGCGCGAGGACAACACGAGGGGTCAACCAGGGCCGCTTCCCGGGGCCGGATCGGGCGGTTGTGGCCGTGGCGTGCGCGTGTAAGCGAAGCGGTGCAACGTTCCGCCTGCTACACAGCAGGACCCACCCGGATCCGAAGGGTGCACCACGCGGAGGAGCGAACGGATGGACCAACCGGCGCAGCAGCTCAGGACGCCCGCGGCGCCGGCCGGGCCGCCGGAACGCCAGGAGGCACGAGCCATCGCCTCCCGCGCCACGGGAGTGCTGATGGCCCTCGTCCCCTGTACCGCGGCCAAGGCCCGCCGGATCCTGGCCGAGGTGGCGATCGGCGCGGGCACGGACGTACGGCAGGCGGCCGAGGCCGTTCTCGCCGCCCGGACCGGTGGACCCGCCGCGCCCGTCGTCGAGGACGTGCTGAGCGGCGCCCTCGCCCGGGCCCGCACCCTGCCGGACCGTCCCCCCGGGTCCTGGTCGCCCCCGCACCCGGACACCCTGCGCGGGCACGTGAACCACCTGCGGGCCGCCCGCCGCCGCGCGATGGCGGCTCCCGACGACGCGAAGGCGCGCAGCGAGCTTGAGGAGGCCGCGTACACCCTCTGCGTCGTGATGGGCCAGCGCAGCGCCCACGGCGCGCTGCTGGCCGCGGAGGAGATGATCGCCGTCAACCGGCTGGCACCCGGGGTGCTGCCGCAGGGCGGCTGAGCGCCTTCCGTGGGTCAGGTGCGCAGGCGGCTGTTGCCTTCTTCGTGCCCGTCGGCGGCCGCCTCGTCGAACCAGTAGTCGCCGGCCGCGAGGTAGCGGAAACCGTGGGTGGCCTTGGCGGGAAGGGCCACGGTCACGGCCCGCATGCCATCGGTCCGGGGTTCGAGGACGTGCGCGCCCGGACGCCAGTCGTTGAACGTACCCACGACGCTCACCGGCCCCGGCGGAGTGTCCGCCGGAAGGACGAAGGTGACCTCGGTCGTGTGCTTCCGGCGCTTGCGCTCCAGCACGGACTGCTCCTATCGGTAGGGGCGGGCGGTGCCCGCCGACCGGGGTCAGCCTGACGGCCGCCGCCCGTTCCGGCTCACGACCCGCCGCACGGGCACCCGCATCACCCGTCCGGAGCGGACCCGATCGCGTGACACCTCCGCCGGCGGCGTCGGCCCGGAGCCCGAATGCCTGAACCACAGCCGCGGCTAAGGGTGTCCGCCAGTAGGTCATCGGATGCGGGGGTTTCGAGGGCGGGTGTCCCAGCGGTAGAGGGTCCAGGCGCGTCGGATCAGGCAGCGGACAGTGATGACTGTGCTGGCCAGAGCGATGAAG
>NZ_JBWJVM010000112.1:0-23582 GCF_056428985.1 Streptomyces sp. CA189
CTGCGCCTCAAACGCCGGCGGGGCTGGGGTGTGGTCGGCGTCTGCATGGCTGCGGGGGTGGGCCGGTGCCGACCGCGCCGACGGCGGGTGAGTCTCTCCAGCCGCCGGGTGTCGGGCCGTTCGACCCGCCGGCGGTGGGTCACTTCAGCCGCCCGGTGGTTCTCTTCAGCCGCCCGGTGTTGGGCCTTCCCAGCCGCCCGGGGGGTCTCTTCAGTCGCCCGGTGGTGGGTCTAGCTGTCCGGTGTTGGGTCTCTCGGCCGTCCGGCGTTGGGTCCTTCAGCCGCCGGGGTTTGGCTTTTCAGCCGTCCGGCGTTTGAGGACCGGGGTCTGGGGCGGAGCCCCAGGGGGGTCCGGGCGCAGCCCGGTAGCCCTTCCCAGCCTCGCCGGCGTTTGAGGCGCGGGTCCGGGCGGCGCCCGGGGAACGGTGGAAGGGCGGGTAGGGGACTTCGCCCGCGCAGCAGCACACCCGCGTCCGGTCCCGGCACTGGACGTGGTCCGGAAGGCGGCCCCACGATGGGCTCCGTATCCGGGTGATCGCTTTCGCCGATCGACCGGCCGCCCGACGGACGAGGTCGCACATGGACGACAGAACGCGCACGCAGCTCCGGGTGGCGTGCCTCACGGCGGTGGCCGTCCTCGGAGTGCTAGGAAGCTTCGCCTACTCGATCGTCGACGGTGAGGACAAGGCCCCCCTCCGCGTGGCCGACGTGGAAGGGACGTGGACCGCCGAGGACAGCAGTGGCGCCCGCCTGCTCATACGGCGGGACGGGTCGGCGGAGGTTTCGAGCGAGGCCCAAGCCAAGGGCTGCGCGGTGGTGATGTGGAGCGACGGCCGGCCGGTTGAGGCCACGTGGGCCTTCGGCGACGTCGACGAGCCCCGGACGGTGCACGTGGACCTCCCGGGTCACGAGAAGGTCGCGCCGTGCCGTGTGGACCTCGTGGTCAAAGCCTCGGGCGTCCGGGCGAGCAGCTCGGCCCCGGCGGGAGCCGGCCCCGCCCGGTGGATCCGCGGCCCCGCCCCGCGCTGACCGCCTCGGGGCGCCATCTCTTCGGCCAAGGTGGGCGGGTCGCTTCAGCGTCTGCAACGCTGAGCCTGTGCAGGGTGATGATCAGGCGGTGGCATCGGGCGGCAACGGGCCGGAGTGGACGGGCACAGTGAGTCAGCGCCTCCGTTGTTGCGTCTGCGGTGGGTCGACCGACGGGGCCGAGGACTACGTCCTCGTCGAACTCACGGCACGGTTCTCTGACGCACGCCAATGGCTGGGTGCGCACGCGGAGCATCTGAACTCCGTGCTTGGCGAAGGCTTTTCCGTGGAGGTCCACGATATGTAGGCGGTTCGCTCAGGGTGCGGGGTCCGTGACCTGCCAGGTGTGGCCGCCCGGGTGGCACAGGTACTGCCCGCAGCCCTCGCCCGCGCCGCCCGCCGGGCAGTCGGGGAGGGTGAGGATCGCGTCCCCGGGCCAGCGGGCCCATATCGCGGACCCTGGGAGCGGGCCCTCGTGGAGGACGTCCATGTGGGGGCCGTGTGCTGCGCCAGGGAGCACCGCAGCTCCGGTCCGGCGTCGAGCACCTTCCGGAGGATGCGGGGTCGCCCTGCCAGCGCGTCCAGGTGTGCGGCGGACAGTGTGCCGGAGGCGTCGCACGCGCCGGTCACGTGAACCCGCCCCGGGCCGCGGCGAACGCCAGGCAGCAGGTCCAGGCGACTGCTCCGAGGGTCACGGCCAAGGCCGAGGTCTTCTCCGCCGTACGGGCCTCCAGCAGGCCCCGCAGTGCCCGTAGGGCATCCGCGACGGCCCGCCGGACCAGGGCCGCTTCCAGCAGGGCGCGGAACCGGGCCCGGTAGGCCGGGTCCGACTCGATGCGTCGCAGCTCCGCGAGCGGGCTCTCGCTCACAGCAGCCCCTCCCTGCTCTGCACGTGGCCGGGCCGTCTCCGCGCGGAGGCGCAGCGCGCCCTGCGAGACGCGCGGTTGGACGCAGGACTAGCTCGGGGAGCGGATGGGCTGCGCCGGGAGGGCGAAAGCGCAGGGCCGACTAGTGCGGATGTTCTGATATTCGGCCGTAAACCGACGGTAGTACGGTCGTTCTTGTGCAGCTCAGATACTCCTTCCGGATGTACCCGAACGGTCCTCAGCGCTCCGCGCTGGCCAGGGCGTTCGGGTGCTCGCGGGTGGTCTACAACGATGCGCTCCGCGCTCGTGAGACCGCCCGCTCCGAGGGTGCACCGTTCCCGAAGGCCGGGGACCTGTCGAAGCTTCTGATCACCGAGGCGAAGAAGACCGAGGCACGGTCCTGGCTCGGGGAGGTGTCCGCCGTCGTGCTCCAGCAATCCCTTCGGGATTTGGATACCGCCTACCGGAACTTCTTCGACGGCTTGAAGGGCAAGCGCCCCCGCATGGGTGCACCCCGGTTCAAGTCGCGTAAGGACAACCGGCAGGCTGTCCGGTTCACCGCGAACGCCCGCTGGAAGATCACGACCGGCGCTGACCTGTCGTTGCCGAAGATCGGCGATGTGCGGGTGAAGTGGTCCCGCACGCTACCGTCCGCGCCGTCCACGGTGACCGTGATCAAGGACGCGGCCGGAAGATACTTCGCCTCATTCGTGGTCGATACCGGCACGGATGAGGTACTGCCCGAGACGTCCGGTCAGGTCGGCATCGACCTGGGCCTGACGCACTTCGCGATCCTCTCCGACGGCACGAAGATCGACAGCCCGCGCTTCCTGCGCCGGGCCGAGAAGAAGTTGAAGCGAGAACAGCGCCGTCTGTCCCGTAAGGCGAAGGGCTCCAACAACAGGGCGAAGGCCCGGCTCAAGGTCGCCCGCGCTCACGCGCAGGTCGCCGACGCGCGGCGCGAGTTCCATCACCAGCTCTCCACGAAGCTGATCCGCGAAAACCAAGCGGTCGCAGTGGAAGACCTGGCAGTCAAGGGACTCGCCCGCACGCGCATGGCCAAGTCCGTCCACGACGCCGGATGGTCGGCGTTCGTGACGATGCTGGAATACAAGGCCGCCCGGTACGGGCGCACCCTCATCCGGATCGGCCGGTTCGAGCCGACCTCGCAGGTGTGCTCGCAGTGCGGCGTCAAGGACGGGCCCAAGCCCCTCAACGTCCGCATCTGGCAGTGCCAAGCGTGCAGCGCGTGGCTGGACCGGGACATCAACGCGGCGGTCAACGTCGCCAAGGCTGCCGGACTGGCAGTGTCAGCCTGTCGAGCGCGGGTAAGACCGGGACCTGTCCCGGCACAGCGCGAAGAAGCAGGAACTCACCGAGACGGTCAGCCGACCGTGGTAGGAATCCCCTCCCTTTAGGGAGGGGAGCGGAAGTCAAGAAAGGGCACGTCGTGACCACGACCGACCGACCGAACCCCCCCGCTGGTTCACGTCCTCCTACAGCGAGAACGGTGGCGCGTGCGTCGAGGTCGCCACGAACCTCGTTGGCTCGCGCGGTGTCGTCCCGATGAGGGACTCCAAGCTCTCAGCGAGCCCGGTGCTGGACGTCTCCGCCGCCGCCTTCGTCGGCGGCGTCAAGGCCGTCTGACAGCCGCCGGGCCCCGGGCGGCAGCGCCCGGGGCCCCGAGGTCGGCTACACCGCCGCTCGCGGCAGCCGCCGCTCCCACGTGCGGTGGAACAGGACCTCGTCACCCTCCCGGCACACCACCTCGTTCGACGTGACGAAACCGCCCTCGTCGCACGTGATCTCCGAGCGGGTCACCACCGAGACGTCCCAGCCCAGTTCCGGCCGGTGCAGCCGTACGGTCCAGCTGGAGTGCGTGCGGGCGGAGAGCGGGTCCGCCTCCTGGATCTCGTACACCTCCAGCGCGTCCTCGCTGAACTCCAGGCCGTCGGGGTAGACGCGGGTGCCGCCGTAGCGGGGGTCGACCTCCAGGCGCCATGTCCCGCGCGCGACGTCCCGTACGACCAGCCGCTCCGGTCGAGGGGCGTCCAGGGTCGCGGGGTAGGAGACGCCCAGCCCCTCCGACTGCTCGGGAGCTTCGAACAGGATCGGCTCCTCGTCGGAGGACGGGTCGCGGACGGGGAGTTCCACCGCGCTGCCCGCCGGGTCCAGGGTCCAGCCCGCCTCCGAGCCGGCCCGGGGCCAGATCCATGGCCAGTAGGCCGAGGAGAGGGCCAGGCGGATGCGGTGGCCGGGCGGGAAGGAGTGGCCGATGCCGTTCAGGTCGAAGACCACGTCCTCGTACGAGCCCACCGGCCACGGCACCGCCTTGTCCCGGCCCTGCCGGGAGGAGAGGTTCAGTGCGCCCCGGGTGACCAGGGTCGAGGAGCCGTCGGGGGCCACGTCGCAGAGGCGGGCCACGACCTGGCCGTACGGGACGTCCATGCGCAGGCGGAGTCTGACCACCGGGCGGCCCAGGATTTCCACCGGGGCGGCGGCGTCCCCGACGGGGAATTCGAAGCAGGCCGACTTCGCGTCCTCCTCGCGCTGGTCGGGCGGCAGGTCGGCGTCGTTGCCGAAGGGGAAGAAGCGGCCCGCGTCCAGGCCCGTGTGCTGGGGGGAGGAGACGACGACCGGCGCGCCCTGGAAGGCGTAGGTGACGGGGTCGACGTTCGGCGAGGGCCAGGACGGGTCGCCGACCCAGCGGCCCGGCAGGGTCGGGTAGGTGGTCGCGGGCGGGTGGGACTCGGAGATCCAGGAGCGGAGCAGGGGCTCGGACATGACGCCGGTGTCCTTGCCCTTGAGCCAGTGGTCCCACCAGCGCAGGGTCTCCTGGAGGAAGCCGATCGCGGGGCCCGGCGGCAGCCCCCGGTCGGGGTACTGGTGCGACCAGGGGCCGATCAGGCCCCGGACCCGGTCGGCGGGCAGGGCCGAGACCAGGCGGAGCACCGTGTCGCGGTACGGGTCGTGCCAGCCGCCGACCGCCAGGACGGCCGCGCCGATCGCGCCGTAGTCCTCGCAGACGGAGCCGTGGCGCCAGTACGCGTCGCGGGTCTGGTGGGAGAGCCAGGTGTGGAGGAGGGGTTCGACCGCGCCGAGGCGGGAGAGCCACTGGTCGCGCCAGGCCTCGCCGGCGTAGAGCGGGTCCGGGGGGCGGGAGGCGAAGGCGAGCATGGTCGCCGCCCACGCGTGCATGTCGACGGCGAGGAGGGAGCCGCCCATGTAGTGCACGTCGTTGTCGAAGCGGTCGTCCGTGGAGCAGACGGTGATGATTGCCTTGAGGGGCTCGGGGGCGAGGGCGGCGATCTGCAGGCTGTTGAAGCCGCCCCAGGAGATCCCGAACATGCCCACGGAGCCGGTGCACCAGGGCTGGGCCGCCAGCCATTCGACGACCGCTACGCCGTCGGCGAGTTCCTGGGCGTCGTACTCGTCGCCGGGGTCGCCGCCGCTGTTGCCGTGGCCGCGCACGTCGACGCGTACGGAGGCGTAGCCGTGGCCCGCGTACCAGGGGTGGCGCTGCCAGTCGCGCGGGGCGGTCCAGTCGGTGAGGCGGTACGGGAGGTACTCCAGCAGCGCCGGGACGGGCTCGTCGGTGACCGGCCGCCAGATGCGGGCGTAGAGGTGGGTGCCGTCCCGGAGGGGGATCCGGACGTCCTCGTGGGTGGTCCCGTAGGGGAAATCGGTACGGATGATCATCGGAGCTCTCTCGCCCATCTCCTCGGGAGGGTCAGCGTCGGACGGGTCAGTGGACCGGGTGCATCGTGCGCTTGAGCCATGGCGCGAGGGCGATCACGGCCAGTCCCACCGCGACGGCGATGGCGCCGTTGACGCCGAAGTAGGCGGGGTTGGAGACCTGGCCGTAGAGCTTGACGACTTGGGCCTGGATGCCGTTGGCCAGGGCCAGGGAGAGGAACCACAGGGCCATCGTCTGGCTGGCGAACGCCTTCGGAGCGAGCTTCGTGGTGGCCGACATGCCGGAGGTTTCGAGGAGGATGTCGCCGAGTCCGAGCAGCAGGTAGGAGCCGATGATCCACCAGGCGGCCATCTTGTACGTGTCGCCGCTGTGCCCCGAGGTCGGAATGACCATCAGGAGGAAGGACAGGCCGCCCAGGATCACGCCGATGGCGATCTTGTTGGAGGCGTGCGGCTGCTTGTGGCCCATCCGGACCCACAGCGCGGCGACGACCGGGGCCAGCAGCACCTCGAACGCGCCGAGCGCGGAGGCGTACCAGCCGGCCGGGAAGGTGAAGCCGAGGATCTCGGTGCGGGCGTTGGTCGACGCGAGCAGCATCATCGTCGAGTAGGCCTGGAAGAGGATGAAGTTGAAGGCCACCGAGGCCAGGAAGAGCACGACGTACGGGCGCAGGCGGCCCCGTTCGGCGGGCGTCACCCGGTCGCTGCGGAACATGATCGCGAAGTAGATGATCGGGGCGATCACCGAGATCAGGGTGAGGAGGTCGACGAACCGGTCCATCGTCAGCCAGCCCAGTAGGGCCAGAAGAGTGGCGAGCGCGGCGAAGAGCAGGATCCCGGCGATGATCTTGATCACGGCCGAGCGCATCGCGTCGGGTGCGAGTGCGAACTCGGCGGAGTGCTTGCGTCCCGCCAGGTGGCGGCGGCCGACGACGTACTGGATCAGGCCCGCGGTCATGCCGATCGCGGCGGCGGAGAAGCCCCAGTGCCACCCCTGGTGCTCGCCGAGCCAGGCGGTGATCAGGGGGCCGGCGAAGGCGCCGATGTTGATGCCCATGTAGTAGAGGGCGAAGCCGGCGTCGCGCCGGTCGTCGTCCGTCTTGTACAGCTTGCCGACCATGCTGGCCACGTTGGGCTTCAGCAGGCCGGTGCCGGCGCTGATCAGGCCGAGGCCCACCCAGGTCATGGCGGCGGTCGGCACGGCCATCGCGTAGTGGCCGCAGGCGATCAGGATGCCGCCCCAGAGCACGGCGCGGTACGAACCGAGGATCCGGTCGGCGAGCCACCCGCCGGCGACGGAGACGAGGTAGACCATGGTCCCGTAGGCCGCGGAGACGGAGGCCGCGGTGCCCGGGTTCATCCCCAGGCCGCCGTTGGCCACCGTGTCCGCGAAGTAGAGGACGAGGATGGCCTGCATGCCCAGGAACGAGAAGCGCTCCCAGACCTCCAGCCCGGAGAGCGTGGCCAGGCCCCTGGGGTGTCCGAGGAAGGCGTGGTCGTCGCCGGGCGGTGGCTGGTCGGCCTCCGGGTCCGGATATTCGTCTATATCGGTAGCAGTTCTGGACAAAACGCATTCTCCGGTTGTTTCGGCTGCTCTAGAACATACCGGGGCGCATGGGGCGCCGCCCGGCCGGTACGCGGCCCGTGGCCGGACAGGCGCCCTGGGTGATCGAAAACAGACCGGATACGCTGGCTTGAGTGATGGCAGCGACACATCGACAATCCGTGTGATCGTCAAGGTGATCGTCAGCAGACAGGAGTACCCCTCGTGACCGTCGTCGGGCCGTTCGGACTGAGCGTGCGGGACCAGGCTCTTGAGACCGATGTCCAGGCCGGACTGGCCGCCGTCGAGGCGGGTCTGCTGGAGGCCACCAAGAGCGAAGTCCCCTTCATCACCGAGGCCGCACAGCACCTGGTCCGCGCCGGCGGCAAGCGGTTCCGGCCGCTGCTGGTGATGCTCGCGTCCCGGTTCGGCGATCCCTACGCGCCCGGGATCGTCCCCTCCGCCGTGGTCGTGGAGCTCACCCACCTGGCGACGCTCTACCACGACGACGTCATGGACGAGGCGGACGTGCGCCGCGGCGTGGAGAGCTCCAACGCCCGCTGGGGCAACTCCGTGGCCGTCCTGACGGGTGACTTCCTGTTCGCCCGCGCCTCGCACATCCTGGCGGACCTCGGCCCCGAGGCCGTACGGGTCCAGGCCGAGGCGTTCGAGCGGCTGGTGACGGGCCAGATCCTGGAAACGGCCGGCCCGCGCGACGGTCGCGACCCGGTCGAGCACTACCTCGACGTCATCGCCGGCAAGACCGGCTCGCTGATCGCGGTCTCCGGCCGCTTCGGCGCGATGATGTCCGGCGCCGACGAGTCGGTCGTCGACATCCTGACCCAGTACGGCGAGCGGCTCGGCACCGCCTTCCAGCTCGCCGACGACGTCCTCGACATCGCCTCCGACTCGCACGAGTCCGGCAAGACCCCCGGCACCGACCTGCGTGAGGGCATCCCGACGCTCCCTGTCCTGCGGCTGCGGGAGATGGCGGCCCAGGGCGGCGACCCCGAGGACGTGGAGCTCGTACGGCTCCTGGACGGCGACCTGACGGACGACGCCCGGCACGCCGAGGTGCTCGCCCGGCTGCGGGTCCACCCGGCCCTGGAGCAGGCCCGCAGGGACACCGTGCGGTACGCGGAGGAGGCGCGGGCCACGCTGGCCCCGCTGCCCGAGTGCTTCGCGAAGTCGGCGCTGGTGGAGCTCTGCGACGCCGTGGTCCACCGCGCGGGCTGACCGGCGGGGCACGACCACCGAAAGACGCGGAAGCACGGGCGAGGGCCCGGCGACCCCTACGGGTGGGGGATGCCGGGCCCTCGTCATGTCATCCCTGGGGCGTACGCACAGTTGGCTCCGGGGGCTGACGCCCCGACCCCCTCTTCTTTGGTCAGATAGAGGCACATCCCCACCAGATCGGGTGAGAGTGGCGGCGCGGGGTGGACGTGGTCGAGCTTGTGGACCACACGCAAGACGGGTAGGTCGCCGCCGTACACACAGAGGTAGGGCAGACAGACATGGCAACGAACGCAAAGACCCGCAAGGCCGCTCGGTACGCCGTACCGGTCGCGGTGTTCGGTGTGGTCGCCGGCACGATCGCGATGGTTCCGGCCTTCGCGAACGCCGGGGGACCGGACCTTCCGAAGGTGACGGCCCAGCAGCTCATCGAGAAGATCGCGGCCTCGGACGTGCAGCAGCTCTCCGGCAGCGCCAAGATCAGCACGGACCTGGGACTGCCGAGCCTCCCGGCCGGCCTGCTGGGCGGCGGTGGCGGCGTGACCGGCGGCTCCGCGGACCCGCAGGACAAGCTCGCCCAGCTGGTGAGCGGAACCCACACCTTCCGGGTGGCCGCCGACGGCCCGGACCGCCAGAAGCTCACCTTCGTCGACGGCAAGGACGAGTACAGCCTCGTCCACAACGGCGACGACGTCTGGGGATACGACTCCAAGTCGAAGGAGGTCTTCCATGAGAAGGCGCCCACCGACAAGGCCGACGCGGACAAGGGCGGCAAGAGCTCCGAGCGCAAGACCGGCGAGGGCCTCCCCGGCACCCCGCAGGAGATCGCCCAGGAGGTTCTGAAGGCCGCCGGACCGACCACCGACGTCAGCGTCGGCGACACGGCCCAGGTGGCCGGGCGCGACGCCTACCAGCTGGTCCTGAAGCCGAAGGGGACCGGTTCGACGGTCGCCTCGGTGAAGATCGCGGTGGACGCGAAGAACGGCATGCCGCTGCGGGTGCAGCTGCTCTCCACCGACGGCGGCAAGCCGATCGTGGACGCCGGCTTCACCAAGGTGGACTTCGCCAAGCCCGCCGCCGACACCTTCGCCTTCACCCCGCCCAAGGACGCCAAGGTGACCGAGGGCGCGGCCGGCGAGCACGGCAAGGACGGCAAGGACGGCGCGGACAAGGGCCTGGACGCGCTGGGGGCCATCCCCGGCCTGGACGGTCTGACCGGCGGCGCCGCGGGCGCCAAGGGCGAGCCGAAGGTGCTCGGCGAGGGCTGGACCTCGATCGCCCGGATCGAGACCGGCGCGGCCAACACCCTCAAGGGCCTGGACGACGCGGCGAAGGACGAGAACGCGCCCAAGGGGGCCTCGCAGTTCCTCGACGCGCTCGGGGAGAAGGTCTCCGGGAAGTTCGGCGAGGGCCGCGTCCTGAAGACCCGCGTGGTCAACGCGCTGATCACGGACGACGGCAAGGTCTACGTCGGCGCGGTCACCAAGGACGAGCTGGTGAAGGCCGCCGACGCCAACAAGTAGGCGCATCCGGCACCCAAGGGTGGGCGGGGACTGTGTCCCTGCCCACCCTTGTGCCGTTCCGGCCCTGTGTACAGCGGCCCCGCTGTACCGTGAAAAGCATGTCGAGACACGTCACCATCCGCCTGGAAGAAGAGTTCCACGAACGCCTGAAGGCGCGTGCGGCGGCCCTGGGCACGACGGTCACCGCGCTGATCACCGAAGTCACGGAACGCGAGCTCGACGAGGACCGGAAGAACTTCCTGTCCGGGATCGAGGAGTTCGCCGACCACTGGGGCTACTTCCAGGAGCGGTTCGGGCATTGAAGATCACCATGGAGTGGGCCTGGACCGCTCTGGCCCACCATCTCCCGTCCGATCCCGCCGTGTGGGATCCCTCCGGAGTGGCCGCCGCCGTGGCCCGGCACCAGAACGACCTCGTCCTGGTCCCCGAACAGCCCGCCCCGGACACCGCGTGGCGGGCCGCCGCGTTTCTGCACACCCTCGCCGTGTGCCCGGCGCTGGAATCCCCGATGAACGAGTTCTACGCGGCCGCCGCCACCCGCTCGTACCTCCGGGTCGCCGGGGCCAAGCAGTTGCCGTCGCCGGAGGAACTCGGCGATCTGGTGGAGGCCGCGAAGCTCGGCCACGCCGATGTCGCCGCGGTCGCGGAGGAGCTCCGGGCCCGGATCCAGGAGCCGCTGTCAGCCTCGCTACGGAGCCTCGCGCAGGACACGTAGGACACGCAGCACCATCGGGGCCTCGTCCGGGTGCAGCCGCAGCTCGGTGGCCCCGTCGGCGGAGCGGAACGCGACGCTGAGCTCGTCGGCGGAGGAGGCCTCCAGGGGCGGGAAGTCCACCGGCACCGCCGTGGTGGAGCCCTGGGCGCCCTTGGCGAGCCAGCGGACCGGGCCGCCCGTGCTGCCCGGCGGCAGTTCCAGGTGGCCCTCGGACCAGGCGCTCCCGGTCAGTTCGCGGTCGCGCAGATCGCAGGGGACGAGGACGGGTCGGTCCTGCGCGTGGTCCGCCAGCCGCGCCAGCCGGCGGCGCCTGCGCACGAGCAGTGCGGGGTTGAGGGCCGTGAGGCCCTGGGCGATCAGGCTCAACAGTGCAGCGAGGAGCTCCGGCATGATCCGATCAGATCACACCGGAGCTCCAAAGGACTAGACCACTAGGCCACTAGGTCACTTGTCGGGGTTGGTGCCCTAGAAGGTGATCTTCCAGCTGTTGATGTAGCCGACGTCCTGCGCGGCCACGTCCTTGACCTGGAGCTTCCAGACCCCGTTGGCGACCTCGGAGGAGGCGTTGACCGTGACGGACTTGACGACGTTGTCCGCGCTGCCGCCGGTGCGGTTGTGCAGGTTGTACAGGGTGCCGTCGGGGGCGACCAGGTCGACCACCAGGTCACCGCTGTAGGTGTGGACGATGTTCACGTCGACCTTGGTCGTGGCTGGCGCGTTGCCCGTGACGCCCGAGACCGTGATCGGCGAGTTCACCGCGGCGGCCGGGGAATCCGGGATGTTCACGTCGGCCGTGTTCTCGAAGGACGGGCCCGGCGGGACCGGGACGGCGAACCCGAGGTTCCAGATCGCGTAGGCGATGGCGTCGGAGTTGCGGTCCAGGGCGGTGTCGTTGATGTTCGACGTGTTGTCGCAGGAGGAGTGGTAGCAGCGGTCGAAGGCCTGACCGGAGGTGCCGCCCCACTTCTGAGCCTGGGCCGCCGACTTGGTGTTGCTGGCGCCGGTGAACAGGCCGCCGACGGGGATGCCGACGTTCTTGAAGGACGCGTGGTCCGAGCGGCCGTCGCCCTCGGTCTCGATCTCGGTGGGGACGCCGAGGCCCGCGTAGTAGTTCTTGAAGGTCTGCTCGATCGTCGGGTCGTCGTCGTAGACGAAGTAGCCCGGGTTCGGCGAGCCGATCATGTCGAAGTTCAGGTAGCCGGAGAACTTCGCCCGCTCGGCGGTCGGCAGGTTGTTGACGTAGTACTTCGACCCGACCAGGCCCAGCTCCTCCGCGCCCCACCAGCCGAAGCGCAGGTGCTTCGTGGGTGTGAGCCCGGCCCGGGAGACGGCGAGCGCGGTCTCCAGGACGGCCGCGCTGCCGGAGCCGTTGTCGTTGATGCCCGCGCCGGAGGTCACCGAGTCGAGGTGCGCGCCGGACATCAGGACCGAGTTGGGGTCGCCGCCCGGCCAGTCGGCGATCAGGTTGTAGCCGGTGGCGCCGCTGGAGGTGAAGGTCTGCAGGGTGGTCGTGAAGCCGGCCGCGTCCAGCTTGGCCTTGACGTAGTCGATCGAGGCCTTGTAACCGGCCCTGCCGTGGGCGCGGTTGCCGCCGTTGGCGGTGGCTATCGACTGCAACTGCGTCAGGTGTGCTTTGACGTTGGCGAGCGGGATGTCGGGCGGCGTGGGCGCGGCGGCGACCGAGGTCGGCGCGGCGAGCGCGGCGGGGGCGGTGGCGGCGAACAGGCCGGCGACCGCGAGGGCGGTCACGGTGGCGATGCGCCGGGAGACGGACAGGCTCATGTGGGGGCTCCGGGATTCCGTACTGGGGATGTGTGCGGAAACGTGCGGGGAAGAACAGGTGAGCGACGTGCGTCAGTGCGAGCCTGATGTTCAGCGAGAGCATGACAGTCCGTCAAGACCTCAATCCGGTCAGACCCGTTCGGAAAGCGGACGGAGCCGCCCGCGGGGCCGGTACAAGAGCACACTGGGGGGATGAATGTGAACGAAGAGACCCGTGCGGCGGTCGTCGAGACGCAGTGGATCGACAGGCGGCGGACATGGGCGGACGGTCTGGAGCGCCTCGGGCCCAAGGTCTGGCGCCTCGGCACCATCGCGGTGCTGGAGGCGGCCCACGCGCACCCGCTCCTGCGGCAGCTGTACCCGTACACGAGCCATTGCCACGTGCACTTCAGCAGCACGACCCGCTTCCCCTACGAGGTGGCGGTCCCCTTCGTGATCCCGCTGCCCGACGGGCGGTTCCGCGTCGTGCGGCGCGATCCCTTCGGGGAGGTCGGCGAGGTCGCCACGGCCGGGGAGGCCGTGGCCCTGGTGGCCGCGCACGCACCGCCCGGCCTCCGGCTCGCCACGACGGGGCTGCCGATGGAGGGGTAGGCCGGGCGGAGGGGGTGCGGCGGAGGGGGTGCGGAGGGGGCGGACATGCGGACGGGCGCGTCCGAAGACGCGCCCGTCGATGCTCCGAGCGATGCTCCGAGCGGTGTTACGCGGTCTCGCGCGCCGGGGTCGGGAGGGGGCTCGGGAGAGGGCCGGCGAGGGTGCTCGGGAGGGATGACAGGGCCTCCAGGCGCAGGGCCCGGGAGCGGCGAGCGGTGCGCAGGGCGTCCCAGGTGAGGATCGACAGGGCCACCCACACCAGCGAGAAGCCGGCCCAGCGGGCGGGCGGCATGGCCTCGTGGAAGTACAGGACGCCGAGGCCGAACTGGAAGATCGGGGCCATGTACTGGAGCAGCCCGAGGGTGGACAGCGGGACCCGGATCGCGGCCGCGCCGAAGCAGATCAGCGGGATCGCGGTGACCAGCCCGGCCGAGGCCAGCAGGGCGGCGTGCCCCGGTCCCTGGGCGGTGAAGGTGGACTCGCCCCGGGAGCCGAGCCACAGCAGGTAGCCGAGGGCCGGCAGGAACATGATCACGGTCTCGGCGGTCAGCGACTCCAGGCCGCCCATGCCGAGCTGCTTCTTGATCAGCCCGTACAGGGCGAAGGAGAAGGCCAGGATCAGCGAGATCCACGGCGGCCGCCCGTACCCGACGGCCAGGACCAGCACGGCGGAGACGGCGATGCCGACCGCCGCCCACTGCGTGCGGCGCAGGCGTTCGCCGAGGACCAGCACGCCGAGCGCGATGGTGACCAGGGGGTTGATGAAGTAGCCGAGGCTCGCCTCGACGACCGCGCCGTTGTTGACGGCCCAGATGTACACGCCCCAGTTCAGGGTGACCAGGGCGGCGGCCACCCCCGTGAGGGCGAGCTTGCGCGGCTGGCGCAGCAGCTCCGTGATCCATCCCCAGCGGCGCAGGGCCAGCAGCGCCAGCCCGACCACGGCCAGCGACCACACCATGCGGTGGGCGAGGATCTCGATCGCTTCGGCGGGCTGGAGGAGCGGCCAGAAGAGGGGCACGATCCCCCACATCCCGTACGAGGCGAAGCCGTAGAGCAACCCCGTGCGCTGGTCGTTCTGTGCCTTCACGGGACCTCCAGAGCTACTTCAAGCCAACCTGACGACGGTAGCGCCGCGCGCTCCGAAAGTCATTAGCGTTCGACGAGATGCTCATGACACTTGGGTTGCCGCACGGCGGCCGGGACGCGACGGAGCCCGGATCCGCTCTGAGGGATCCGGGCTCCGTGGGGGTGCGGCGGACGGCTCAGCCGACGACGGTCCAGGTGTCGTTGCCGCTCAGCAGCGCGCCCAGGTCGCCCTTGCCGCTGCGGTCCACGGCCGTCTCCAGCTGATCGGCCATGAGCGTGTCGTAGACGGGCCGCCGCACGTTGCGGAACACCCCGATGGGCGTCTGGTGCAGCGTGTCGGGGTCGGCCAGCCGGGACAGCGCGAACGCGTTGGTCGGGGAGGCCGAGGAGGCGTCGTGGACCAGGATCCGGGACTCGTTCTCCGGGGTGACGGTCACGACCTCCAGGTCCCCGGTGGCCGCGTTGCGCACGACGCCCTTGGCGTTGTCCGTGCCGAAGCGGATCGGCTGCCCCTGCTCCAGGCGGATCACGGCCTCCTGGGCCTGCTCGTGGTCCTTGAGGACCTCGAAGGCGCCGTCGTTGAAGATGTTGCAGTTCTGGTAGATCTCGACCAGCGCCGTGCCCTCGTGGGCGGCCGCCGCGCGCAGCACCTCGGTGAGGTGCTTGCGGTCGGAGTCGACCGTACGGGCCACGAAGGAGGCCTCCGCGCCGATCGCGAGCGAGACCGGGTTGAAGGGCGCGTCCAGCGAGCCCATCGGGGTCGACTTGGTGATCTTGCCGACCTCGGAGGTGGGGGAGTACTGCCCCTTGGTCAGGCCGTAGATCCGGTTGTTGAACAGCAGGATCTTGAGGTTGACGTTCCGCCGCAGGGCGTGGATCAGGTGGTTTCCGCCGATGGAGAGCGCGTCCCCGTCACCGGTGACGACCCAGACCGACAGGTCGCGGCGCGAGGTGGCCAGACCCGTGGCGATGGCCGGGGCGCGGCCGTGGATCGAGTGCATCCCGTAGGTGTCCATGTAGTACGGGAAGCGCGACGAGCAGCCGATGCCCGAGACGAAGACGATGTTCTCCTTCGCCAGCCCCAGCTCCGGCATGAAGCCCTGGACGGCCGCGAGCACCGCGTAGTCGCCGCAGCCGGGGCACCAGCGGACCTCCTGGTCCGACTTGAAGTCCTTCATCGACTGCTTGGCGGCCGCCTTGGGCACCAGCGAGAGCAGGGTGGGGCTCTCGGTCACCTCAGTCATTGATGGCCTCCTTGAGACGGTTGGCGAGCTGCTCGGCCTTGAACGGCATGCCGTTCACCTGGTTGTACGACGCCGCGTCGACCAGGTACTTCGCCCTCAGGAGGGTCGCGAGCTGCCCGAGGTTCATCTCCGGCACCACTACCTTGTCGTAACGCTTCAGGACCTCGCCCAGATTCCTCGGGAAGGGGTTGAGGTGGCGCAGGTGGGCCTGCGCGATGGGGAGCCCGGCGATCCGCAGCCGGCGCACGGCGGCCGTGATCGGCCCGTACGTCGAGCCCCAGCCGATCACCAGGGTCCGCGCGCCGTCCGGGTCGTCGACCTCCAGGTCGGGGACCCGGATGCCGTCGATCTTGGCCTGGCGGGTACGGACCATGAACTCGTGGTTGGCCGGGTCGTACGAGATGTTGCCCGTGCCGTCCTGCTTCTCGATGCCGCCGATCCGGTGCTCCAGCCCCGGCGTGCCCGGAACCGCCCACGGGCGGGCCAGGGTCTGCGGATCGCGCTTGTACGGCCAGAAGACCTCGGTGCCGTCCGCGAGCTCGTGGTTGGGGCCGGCGGCGAACTGGACCTTCAGGTCCGGCAGGTCCGCCACGTCCGGGATCCGCCAGGGCTCGGAGCCGTTGGCCAGGTACCCGTCGGAGAGCAGGAAGACCGGGGTCCGGTAGGTCAGCGCGATCCGGGCCGCATCCAGCGCGGCGTCGAAGCAGTCCGCCGGGGTGCGCGGGGCCACGATCGGCACCGGCGCCTCGCCGTTGCGCCCGTACATCGCCTGGAGCAGGTCGGCCTGCTCCGTCTTGGTCGGCAGCCCCGTGGAGGGGCCGCCGCGCTGGATGTCCACGATCAGCAGCGGCAGCTCCAGGGAGACTGCGAGGCCGATCGTCTCGGACTTCAGGGCCACGCCCGGGCCGGAGGTGGTGGTCACGGCGAGCGCGCCGCCGAAGGCCGCGCCCAGCGCCGCGCCGATTCCGGCGATCTCGTCCTCGGCCTGGAAGGTGCGTACGCCGAAGTTCTTGTGCCGGCTCAGCTCGTGCAGGATGTCCGAGGCCGGGGTGATCGGGTACGAGCCCAGGTAGAGCGGCAGATCGGCCTGCTGGCCCGCCGCGATCAGCCCGTAGGACAGGGCGAGGTTGCCGGAGATGTTGCGGTAGGTGCCGGTCGGGAAGGCGCGGGTGGCCGGGGCCACCTCGTAGGAGACGGCGAAGTCCTCTGTGGTCTCGCCGAAGTTCCAGCCGGCCCGGAAGGCGGTGACGTTCGCCTCCGCGATCTGGGGCTTCTTCGCGAACTTCTGCCGCAGGAAGGTCTCGGTGCCCTCGGTGGGCCGGTGGTACATCCAGGACAGCAGTCCGAGCGCGAACATGTTCTTGCTGCGCTCGGCCTCCTTGCGGGAGAGCCCGAAATCCTTCAGCGCCTCGACCGTGAGGGTGGTCAGCGGCACCGGGTGGACGCTGTACGCGTCCAGCGAGCCGTCCTCCAGCGGGGAGGTCTCGTAGCCGACCTTCGCCATCGGGCGCTTGGTGAACTCGTCGGTGTTGACGATGATCTCCGCGCCGCGCGGCACGTCCGCGATGTTCGCCTTCAGGGCAGCCGGGTTCATCGCCACCAGCACGTTCGGGGCGTCGCCCGGCGTGAGGATGTCGTGGTCGGCGAAGTGCAGCTGGAAGGACGACACGCCGGGGAGGGTGCCGGCGGGCGCCCTGATCTCGGCCGGGAAGTTCGGCAGCGTCGAGAGGTCGTTGCCGAAGGAGGCGGTCTCCGAGGTGAACCGGTCACCGGTGAGCTGCATGCCGTCACCGGAGTCGCCCGCGAAGCGGATGATCACCCGATCGAGTTGGCGTACTTCCTTGGTCCCCGCGCCCCCGGCGTCTCCACCGCGGCCTGGGCGGCCGTCCGCGGGTTCACCGTTCGGGCCCGGAGGCGTCCGCTGCTCGCCGACGACTGCGCCCTCGGCCCCGTCGGACTGTTCGGCTGGGCTACTGACCTGGCTGGTCACTGAACTGGACCTCCTTCGAGGCGTGAGCACTGCCCAAGTTCCACCCTACGACCGTAGGGATCGCTTCCCCGGGCTGCTCATTTTCTGGACCGCCCCTTCGGCGGTCTGTCCGAATCCGGCCTTACCTGACAGAGTGTCAGTTGATCAAGATCTTAGGTAGGTGAGAACGGCCAGCACGCGCCGGTGATCCCCGTCACTGGGCGACAGGCCCAGCTTCATGAAGATGTTGCTGACGTGCTTCTCCACCGCGCCGTCGCTCACCACCAGCTGCTTGGCCACCGCGGAATTGGTCCGCCCCTCGGCCATCAGCCCGAGCACCTCGCGCTCGCGCGGGGTCAGCCCCGCCAGTACGTCCTGCTTCCGGCTGCGGCCGAGGAGCTGCGCCACGACCTCCGGGTCCAGGGCGGTACCGCCCCGGGCCACGCGGACGACGGCGTCGAGGAACTCCCGCACGTCGGCCACCCGGTCCTTCAGCAGGTACCCCACTCCGGTACTGGAGCCGGCCAGCAGCTCGGTGGCGTACTGCTCCTCCACGTACTGGGACAGCACGAGCACACCTATGCCGGGGTGATCGCGCCGCAGCCGCACGGCTGCCCGCACCCCCTCGTCGGTGTGCGTCGGCGGCATCCGCACATCGGCCACCACCACGTCCGGCAGCGCGTTCTCGGCCGCCAGCTCCGCCACCGTCTTGATCAGGGCTTCCGCGTCCCCGACGCCTGCGACGACGTCATGCCCCCGGTCGGTCAGCAACCGGGTCAGGCCCTCACGCAGCAGCACTGAATCCTCGGCGATGACCACCCGCACCCTGTCTTCCACGACTCCGCTGCTCCCGCGTCCGCTCATGCCCCGTGTTCCCTGACTCAGCCAAGCATCCCAGTCTTGAGTCCGGATATAGCCGGAGCGCGATCAACGCGTACCCCCGGACCGGCTGTTTTCGGCCCGGGAAGCCCCTCCGAGCACCCCACCCCCCAAAGTCAGGGCTTTGGCCCCCGCCCCCGGCGGGCCGAACGACACCCCGCGGGCGGCAGCGGGCGGCATGCGACCGCGCGGACACCCCTGTGGGGCATCCGCGCGGTGACTCGGGCGTGACGTCGGCAGGTCGGCAGGGTCCTCAGACGGCCCGCCAGGGCAGCTCGGCGGTGACGGTCGTCCCGCCGCCGGCGGGGGAGTGCACGACCAGCACCCCGTCCACGGCGTCGAGCCGCTCGGCCAGCCCCGCCAGCCCCGAACCGGCCACGGCGCCGGCTCCGCCCACCCCGTCGTCGGCGACCTGGATCAGCAGCCGGTCGCCGGACTTCCACACGTCGACCCCGGCCGTACGGGCCCTCGCGTGCTTGCTCACGTTCTGCAGCAGCTCCGACACGGTGAAGTACGCGATCCCCTCGATCGCCGCCGCCGGCCGCGAGGGCAGCTCCACGGCCACCCGTACCGGCACCGCGCACCGCGATGCCACCGAGGACAGGGCCGCGTCCAGCCCCCGGTCGGTCAGCACCGCCGGGTGGATCCCACGCGCCAGGTCCCGCAGCTCCTGCAGAGCGATCTTCACCTCTCCATGGGCCTCGTCCACCATGCGGGCGGCGGCCCGCGGGTCCTCCGCGAGCTTCTCCTTCGCCAGCCCCAGATCCATCGCCAGCGCCACCAGCCGGGCCTGCGCCCCGTCGTGCAGATCGCGCTCGATGCGCCGCAGATCGGCCGCGGCGGTGTCGACCATGACACCCCGGTCGGACTCCAGCTCGCTGACCCGGTGCGCGAGCCGCGAGGGCCCGAGCAGCCCCGAGACGAGCACCCGGTCCACGGTGGTCAGGGCGCGGACCACCCACGGCGTGGCGAGCGTGAGGGCGAGCCCGGTCGCGCAGGTCGCCGCGATCGCGAGCGGGGAGTCCAGGTAGAAGGAGTAGTCGTCGTTCTGGAAGAGCTGCAGCCCCGGCTGATCGGTGAACGCCGGGAACACCCAGAACCAGAGCGGGTACAGCAGCATGGCCCACCCGTAGGCCCAGAACGTCAGGGCCACGCAGAACGCGAACACCGCCCACGGAAAGTGGACGACCGAATACAGCACGTGCCGCCAGGCGCTCCCGCTCTTGAGCAGCGCCCCCATCCGGGCGATCGCCCCGTCCTTCTCCGCCCGGATCGGCGCGGGCTCGGCGATGTCGTGGCCGAGCATCCCGCGCACCCGGGCCCGCTCCACGCGCCCGAACCCGCGGCACATGGCCAGTACGCCCGCCAGCACCGGGACTCCGAGGAAGGTGACGAGCAGTCCGGCGCCGAGGCTGACGCCGGTGACGGCGAGCGAGAAGTACAGCGTGCTGAGCGGCAGCCCGAGCATCAGGTACCCGAACTCCCGCCAGGTCCGCCCCTCGAAGGGAGCCCGCACCACCCTGCCGATACCACTGCCGCCGTGCACACCGCTGTCCATGTCGCCGCCCCGCCCTTCATCCACTGTGTCCCCCCACCCTCCCGCCGACCCCCCACCCGAAACCATCCGGCAGGTCGGCGTCTCCCCCGGGGGGATAACCCCACCCCGCTCCGCGCTGGGGGGAGGTGTCAGGGCCAGGGCCAGGGTCAGGGCCAAGGGAAGGGGGCAGGACCAAGGCAAGGGGGCAAGGTCAGGGCCAGTGGCAGGGCACAGGACCAGGGGCCAGGGCCAGGGCCAGGGGGCAGGACCAAGGCAAGGGGTCAGGGTCCAGGGTCAGGGCCAGGGGGCAGGACCAAGGCAAGGGGTCAGGGTCCAGGGTCAGGGCCAGGGGCAGGGCACAGGGGCAGCGCCAGGGCCAGGTCCAGGGGGCAGGGTCAGGGTCAGGGTCAGGGTCAGGGGTCAGGGCCCAGCGGCCGAGGGCCGAGGCCGAGGCCGGGCCTGGGGCCCGCCCCGGCCCCGCGGCCATGGCTATCGGAGCCGCGGGCGGAGGCCGAGCCGAGTCCCCTACCCGCCCTTCGCCCGTTCCCTGGGCTCCGCCCAGACCCGCGCCTCAAACGCCGGCGGGGCTGGATCGTCCTGCATGCCGATCCAGCCCCTACGTCCCGTATGTGCAGGTCGGCGCAGCCAAATCCCAGCCCTACGTCCCGCACGTGCAGATCCGCGCACCCAAATCCCAGGCCCTTCCCGCACGTGCACAGGGGTCGCAGCCAAATCCCACGCCCAACGGCCCGCACGAGCAGCCGGGCGCAGCCAAATTTCAGCCCCGCCGGCGTTTGAGGCGCGGGGGTCCGGGGGCTGGTCCCCGGGAACGGTGCCGCACCCGCACACGGCGGGCACCACACCGAGCCCCGCCGGCGCTCGAGGCGGAAAGGGGGCTCCGCCCCGGCGGCCCCCCCGCTGCGCGGAGCGCTATCGCGCGGAACGCTCCCGCCACGGCAGCTCCGCCGTGACCACGGTCCCCGCCCCCTCGGGGGACTCCACCACCAGCACGCCGTCGACCGCGTCGAGCCGCTCACCCAGCCCCGCCAGCCCCGACCCGGCCAGCACATCCGCGCCCCCGCGCCCGTCGTCCGACACCCGGATCAGCAGCCGCCCGCCGGGCCCCGCCCCGCCCGTGCGCCACACCTCGACCTCCGCGCCCCGCGCCTGCGGACCCGCGTGCTTGCTCACGTTCTGCAGCAGCTCCGAGACCACGAAGTACGCGATCCCCTCGATCGCCTCCGCCGGCCGCGCCGGCAGATCCACCGCCACCTTCACGGGGACCAGGCACCGCGAGGCCACCGAGGACAGCGCCGCGTCCAGCCCCCGGTCGGTCAGCACCGCCGGGTGGATCCCGCGCGCCAGATCCCGCAGCTCCTGGAGGGCGATCTTCACCTCTCCGTGCGCCTCGTCCACCATCGCCGCCGCCCCCTCGGGGTCCTCCAGCAGCTTCTCCTTCGCCAGGCCCAGCCCCATCGCCAGCGCCACCAGCCGGGCCTGCGCCCCGTCGTGCAGGTCCCGCTCGATGCGCCGCAGGTCCGCCGCCGCCGTGTCGACCACGACACCGCGGTCGGACTCCAGCTCGGCGATGCGCCGCTCCAGCTCGTCGGAGGGCGACAGCAGGCCCCGTACCATCGCGCGGTCCACGTTCGAGAGCCCCCGGACCACCCACGGCAGCACCGGCCACAGCACGAACAGCCCGGTCAGTGCCACACTGAAGGTGAGGACCGCCCACGGCAGCCGGACCAGCTCGAACAGCACGGTCCGCCACGCCACCGGGTCCTTGAGGCTCGCCCACAACCAGGGGAAGAACCCGCCGGACCGCCCCGGCCCCGGCATCGGCGTCGGCTCGTCGACCCGTACGCCCAAGAGGTCGCGCGCCCGCGCCCGTTCCAGCCGTCCCAATTGGCGAGACACGAACAGACCACATGCGAACAGCGGAAGACCGATCGCGGTCACCGACAGACCGCCCGCGGTCGCCACCATCACCACCGTGTAGACGAACCCGATGAGGGCGGCGGGCAAATTGCTCAACAGGTAGGCGATTTCCTTCCACGTCACGGCATCGAAGGGTGCGCGTACGGGGGGAGGAGCGCCGTCGTCGGGGGTGTGCTTGCTCGCGGTCATGCGCCCACCCTGCCAAGCGGACGGGCCCGATGCCATGGGGTAGCCGGGCCGAGGTAAACGGGGGATAACCCCACCCCGTGGAGCCCAGGCCCTAGACTCCCGTCCGTACCAGATCACCCTGATCGTCGACAGTGGCCGAGGAACGAGGAACGGACGTGCCCGAACCAACGGTATCGACCGTATCCGTGCTCGCCGCGGACTACTTCCGCACGTATTCGGTCGTCGGCCTCCTGGCCGCGCTCGGCGTGCTCTTCGTGACGGTGGCCTTCGGCGCCAACCGCCTGCTGAGCCCGTCCGTCCCGACCCGCGAGAAGCTGCTGACCTACGAGTGCGGCGTGGACCCGGTGGGCGAGGGCTGGGCGCACACCCAGGTCCGCTACTACGTCTACGCCTTCCTCTACGTCATCTTCGCCGTCGACTCGATCTTCCTCTTCCCCTGGGCGACGGTGTTCGCCGCCGCCGGTTACGGCGCCACGACGCTGGTGGAGATGTTCATCTTCCTCGGCTTCCTGGCCGTCGGCCTGCTCTATGCGTACAAGAAGGGCGTCCTCGAATGGCTGTGACCCCGGCCGGTACCCCGGCCGTGCCGTCGGAGCCGCAGCTGCTCCCGGAGCCGAAGCGGCTGGGCGTCCTGTCCCGCCTCGCGCCCGAGCCCATGAAGGTGGTCCTCAACTGGGGCCGCCGCTACAGCCTGTGGGTCTTCAACTTCGGCCTCGCCTGCTGCGCGATCGAGTTCATCGCGGCGTCGATGGCCCGCCACGACTTCATCCGGCTCGGTGTCATCCCCTTCGCGCCCGGCCCGCGCCAGGCGGACCTCATGATCGTCTCGGGCACGGTGACGGACAAGATGGCCCCGGCCGTCAAGCGGCTGTACGAGCAGATGCCCGAGCCCAAATACGTGATCTCCTTCGGCGCCTGCTCCAACTGCGGCGGCCCGTACTGGGACTCGTACTCGGTGACGAAGGGCGTCGACCAGATCATCCCGGTCGACGTCTACGTCCCCGGCTGCCCGCCCCGCCCCGAGGCGCTGCTCCAGGGCATCCTCAAGCTCCAGGAGAAGATCGCCCGCGAATCGCTGGCGGAGCGCTACGCGAACACGGCCCCGCCGTCCCCCGCGCAGCTCACCAGCGGCCTGGTAACCCCTCCCCCCGCCCCCGGGACGGACGCGTGAACCTCTACGACTCCCTCCCCGACGCGGCGGGAACAGTCTTCGGCGAGGAAGCCGTCGGCTCCTTCGCGTACTCCGTCCTCACGGTCGACGTCCCCACCGCGAGCTGGATCCCCGCGCTGGAGATCGCCCGCGACAAGCTGGGCTGCACCTACTTCGACTGGCTGAGCGCGGTGGACGAGCCGGGCACGGGCTTCCGCATCTGCGCGCACGTCGTCTCCCTGGAGAACCACCGCGTACGCCGCCTCCTGCTGCGGACCACCGTCCCGCACTCGGCGCCCTCCCTGCCCTCGGCCGTCGCCGTCTACGCCGGCGCCGAATGGCACGAGCGGGAGACCTTCGAGATGTTCGGGGTCGTCTTCACCGACCACCCGAACCTGGTCCCGCTGCTCCTTCCCGAGAACTTCGAGGGCCACCCGCTGCGCAAGGACTTCGTCCTCGCGGCGCGCGTCGCCAAGGCCTGGCCGGGCGCGAAGGAGCCGGGCGAGGCGCACGACCCGGACGCCCCGAAGCGCCGCCAGATGCTCCCCCCCGGCGTACCGGACCCCAACGACTGGGGCCCGATGAAGGGCCAGCTCCCCCCGGCCCCCACCCGCCC
>NZ_JBWJVM010000113.1:0-23318 GCF_056428985.1 Streptomyces sp. CA189
GAGCCGGGAGTATGCCGCCCGCTCACGAGCGAGCTTCTTACGTCCCTGCGGCTGCCGGTCCTCGCGGATCTCGAAGCCCATGCCACCCCTTGAACTGGGGTGTTGCAACGACTCCTAGAACCCAAGCCCGTCGTAGGGGCCCTGTCGGCGTTGTAGCCAGGCTCCGCAGACTGTGTGCCGGGGGGCCACCGGCGCCGTGGGACCCCGTATTCCAGGGGGCGGAACCATGAGACGCATACGCGCGCTGGCCGCGGCAGTGGCCGCGCTGGGCGCCGTACCGGCCACGGGGGCGGGGACGATCCCGCCGGGCGGCGAGGCGACCCTGCCGGCGCCCCCGAGCAAGGGTGCGATCGCGTGTCAGGTCAACGGACCGCCGGCTGGGGCCCCATGCTGATCCACGACTACGCGTCGGGCAGGACCGAGACGGTGCCTTCCAAGGCGGGCAGGTTGTGGGTCGGCGCGTACACGTCGACCCAGGTGCTCGCGACCGAGGCGCGCAAGGACATCGTCGTCAAGACGACCGAGCAGGTGCGTCCTTCGAGCGGCCCGACTGGCCCACGCTCAGCCCGACCCGGATCCACTTCCTGGGTGCCTGGTCCTCCCTGTCCTCGAAGCGCTGGGCGCCGCGGGTGTGGCTGTCGAAGCCGGCCGGTCCTGGACGATGGCCGTCACGAACAAGGCCACCGGCAGGGTCGTCCGTACCCTCAGCGGCGGCGAAGTGCGCGGACTGCTGCAGCCCATGAAGGAGGGCAGGGAGCCGAACTCGCGCTGTCCGGCCCGCTCACCCTGACCGGCTCCACCGGGGGCGGCTCCCTGCCGGCTCCGTGAGCCGCACCGACATCCCCGGGCCGGACAGCCGATTTACGATCGGCTGTCCGGCGCTCTGCGGCTATGCTCTGGGGTGAGCACGCCGAGGGCCATTAGCTCAATTGGCAGAGCAGCGGACTTTTAATCCGTTGGTTGTCGGTTCGAGTCCGACATGGCCTACTGCTCCGGAACAGAGGGAAAGCCTCTGAACTGGTACTTAGCGCCCCACCTGGTTTCGGCCGGGTGGGGCGCTAAGTCGTTTCCGGGTCCGTGCGTGGGCGATGCGTGGGCGATGCGTGAGCGGACGGCCCGTCATGCCCTGGCCAGGAGGCGGACGGATCGTCCCGTTCAGCGCGGCCCGCAGGGTGCGGCGGATGCTCTGCCGGGTCGCGGGGCACGCCTACGGAGCCACCCGGCGCGAGGGCGCCGAGTGGTGGCAGGACCACCAAGCGACCCCGCAGCCGGCCTCCGGGACCCGCACGTACGCCCTGTCCGAACTCATGGTCCGCGCCCTCTGACTTCCCGCAGCCGCCAAGCCTGGCTACGGCCTTGTAGGTGTCCGGCCGTGCAGCCAGCGTGTTGCGGCTTCGAGTGTCCGGTCCTGGCCGCTGCCGAGGCTGCGGGTGTCGTCCGGGACCTCTTCGTCCGGCGGGAGGGGGCCGTTGTGGATCCGGCCCGTGCGATCGGCCTCACGGGCCTGTGTCAGGAGGATGAGCGCACCGTCCGGGAGGGAGTGGGAGTCGTTTCCCGTGGGGACGCCGCGGGTGGCCTGGCCGAAGCTGCGGGTGTCGGGGCGGCCGCGGAAGGCGATGGCCACTGCCTCGGCCGCGCTCGCGGTCCGGCTGCTCGTGAGCACCGCCACTGCAGGAGCGGCATGGGCCAGCGGGGCGGCGGGGCCCCAGGTGGTGAGGTACTGGCGCGGCGTACCGTTCTCGATCGTCCACGGGGTCCGTTTTCCGTCGGCCTCCACGAACGCTCCGATGTCCCCGTCACCGAGGATGGGCCCCACCGCGGCGAGCGGTCCCCACATGTCCCCGCCCGTGTTGCCGCGCAGGTCCACGATCCACCCTCCGGCCCCTTGTCCGTCGGCCTCCGCGACGGCCTTCCGGGCCTGCTGCACGTAGGCCGTCGCGGCGAGGTCGGACGACACCGCGGGCAGGGACAGGTATCCGAGGGAACCGGTGAGCATCCTTGCCTCCGGCAGCGCGAAGGTGCCGGGTGCCGGGCTCAGTGCCTGCTCGGCCTCCTGCGGGGTCATGAACTGGCTGTGCCGGTCGCCCAGCGCCCGCAAAGCCTGCCTGACGGCCCCGTACGTATCGGCGGGGACCTGCGCGCTTCCCGCGCGGGCGAAGGCCTCCCGGCGTACGGTCGGCCAGTCGAGGTCCGCCGCGAAGAGCGAGTTGCCCTCCATGACGTCCAGCGCGGTGGTGAGGTACCCGTGCGCTCCCGACGACATGGCCGTCCCCTCTGTCCGGTGCCGGCCGGCGCAGCCCGTCGCGGCGAGGAGGGCCGCCGCTGCCGCGGCGATCAGGCGGCGGCGGGCCATGGGATTCGGGGTGCTCGTCGTCATTCGGATCAGCCGTTCTCTCGCACGTACGGTCCGGTGCACGGGAAGCCGGAAGCCGGAGGCTGCCGTCGAACTCCGAGAGATCCGCCCAGGTCAGAGCCACGATACCGAAGCCCCCGAAGCCCCCGGCAGCCGAAATCCGGGTGCGGTGCGCGGGGCGGGGTTGGTATTCCCTGGAGGATGGAACCGCTGCGCACCCGACGTGTCGTCCTCCTCCCGCTCGATGCGGACCGGGCCCGGCGGCTCGCCGCCGGACGACTGGGCCCGGAGGACTGCCGGGCCGAGGGGTATCCGGACGCCGGGGACCGGGCCGGGGCCGAGCGGTACCTGCGGGTACTGGCCGACACGGGGGACCCCGCACCGTACGGGGCGTTCGAGATCCAACGCCGTTCCGACGGACTGCTGATCGGCGGCGCAGGGTTCCACGGCCCTGCCGACGAGGACGGCCGGGTGATCGTCGGTTACGGGCTGGTCCCCGCCGTACGCGGTCGGGGCTACGCCGCCGAGGCCCTGCGGGCCTTGCTGGAGCACGCCCGCGCTCACGGGGCGCTCTCGGCGGCGGGCGACACCGACCGGGAGAACACGGCCTCGCAGCGCGTGATGACGGCCGCCGGCATGCTCCCGGTCGGTGAGGACGCACGGCTGTTGTACTACGCGGTGAGCTGGACGCGGCCGGTTTTGGGCCTCTGACCTGCGGTGATGTGCTGTTCCGGAGTGGCTCGGGCGGTAATTGGCGGGGGGCTCCCCCCGGATGGCGTAGAGTTGTGTTTACCGACGCGGGGTGGAGCAGCTCGGTAGCTCGCTGGGCTCATAACCCAGAGGTCGTAGGTTCAAATCCTGCCCCCGCTACTCAGTACGAAGGCCCGGTCCCCTTTGGGGGGCCGGGCCTTCGTCGTGTGCGCGGTGCGCGTCCCGTCACTCGAACGGTCCCGCCCGGGTCGCCGTACGGGCCCTCCTGCCCCCAGCCTTGGGGGGCGAGGCGGACCGGGCGGCAGGAGAGCAGCGTGGTGGGGCTGGGCCGGCAGGGCAGGGGCGAGCGCGTCTTCGGCGCGGTCGCCGGCAGCGCCGTGGTCCGCCGGATCGTCAAGATGCTCCCGGGCACCCTGATCGTCCTCGGCTTCCTCTTCGACGTGCTGACCCCGCCCAGCTTCACCGGCTCCCCCTTCTTCTCCGCCGCCCCGCTCATCGCGGCCCCGCTCTTCTCGCTCCGGGCCACCGTCCTCACCGGGATGGTGGCCACCCTCGCCGTGGTCGTGCTGCACATCTACAACGGCACCTCCTTCAAGGTGGAGGCCATGACCGAGCTGGTCACCGTCCTGACCGTCTCCGGGCTGGCCACGCTGATCAACATCGTCGTGCGGCGCAGTACGGAGCAGCTCGCCTCCGCGCGCGGCATCGCCGAGGCCGCCCAGCGCGCCGTGCTGCCGACGCCCGCCGAGCGGATCGCGGGCCTCCGGGTCTCCGCCTCGTACGAGGCCGCGCAGGCGGACGCGTTCATCGGCGGCGACCTCTACGCCGTGCAGGACACCCCATACGGGGTGCGCCTCGCGGTGGGCGACGTACGGGGGAAGGGGCTCGGGGCGGTCGAGGCGGTGGCCGTGGTGCTCGGGGCGTTCCGGGAGGCGGCCGAGAGCGAGCCCACGCTGGAGGGGGTGGCCCGGCGGCTGGAGCGGGCGCTGGCCCGGGAGGGGAACCGGCGCGACAGCCTGGACGCGGTGGAGGGGTTCACGACGTGCGTGCTCGGCGAGATCCCGCCGGGCGCGGGCCTGCTGCGGCTCGTCAACCGCGGCCACCCCGAGCCGCTGCTGCTGGACGCGAACGGCGGCCTCGCGGAGCTGGCCCCCGCCGAGCCGGCGCTGCCCCTCGGCATGGGGGAGCTGGGCGGCTGGCCGGACCACGCGCAGGAGTGGCCCTTCCCGGAGGGGGCGACCCTGCTCCTGTACACGGACGGGCTGACCGAGGCCCGGGACGGGACGGGGGCCTTCTACGATCCGGCGGCCAGGCTGCGCGGGCGGGTCTTCCCCGGACCCGACGAGCTGCTGGACGCGCTCGCCACCGATGTCCGCCGCCACACGGGCGGCGCGGCGACGGACGACATGGCCCTGTTGGCGGTGGCCAGGCCGGGTGCGCGGCAGCCGAACCGGCGGCGAACCGTGCGGGTGATCCCGAAACGGGACGGAGCGTGACCGGAGAGGTGCGCTCGGCAAGCAATCTGACGGACCATCAATGTGAAGATGTGGCGCGAGAGGTGGGAGAGGCGGCCGTTTTTTGCCCGGGTTGATCCCCGAGTGTGGCGAGAAGTCCAGGCCAGAGCTGTGCGGGTGGTGGCTGATTGTCGTGAACGATCAATCGCAACTGCTTGGAATCACTCCCCTTTCTCTATTACCGTTCGATAACGCAGAGCGGTCGTCCCAGCCGTCGCAAGAGACGGCACCGTGCGCGTGCTCGCCCATGAGGAGTGTGCCCCGGTGGCCTCCAACTCGCCTGCCCCTGAAGGCATCGACGTCCAGGAGCAGCCCACCGCCGGAGCCTGGGGCGAGTGGAACCCCACCGAGGACTCGGCCCGGCCGCCCCGCGGCAAGCACCGCGTGCTCAAGCAGCGCGGGGGACTGGCCCGTTCCTCCACCGTCCTCGGCGTCGGCGTGATCGCCGCGGTCGGCGCGGGCGGCATCGCCACCGCGCAGGACCGGCCCCAGGTCGCCATATCCCTGCCGTCGCTGCCGCCCCTGTCCTCTCTGCCGTCGATACCTTCCCTCCCGGAGGCTCTGGGCGGCGCGGACCAGGACTCCGCCGACGGTGACACCGTCGCCGCGCGGTCCGCGGAGCCGGCCCGGTCGGGGATCATCCCGCAGCAGGCCGACCGCCGCTCCGACGCGGGCGAGCTGCTGCGCAGCCGCATCCTCCAGCAGGCCGAGTCCCAGCAGGAGGCCGCCGCGGCCCAGGAGCGGGCCGAAGCCGAGCGGGTGGCGCAGGAGACCGCGGCGCAGCAGGCCCGCGACGCCCAGGCGGCGAAGGAAGCTGCCGAGAAGGCCGCGGCGGAGGCGGCCGAGAAGGCCGCGGCCGAGGAAGCACGCCGGGCGCAGGAGGCCAAGGAGGCCGCCGAGGCCAAGGCCAAGGCGGAGAGCGCCGCCCGGTCGGCCGGATCCTTCTTCCTGCCGACCTCGGCCTACACCCTCACCTCGCACTACGGCGACTCCGGCTCGATGTGGTCCTCCGGCCACCACACCGGCCTCGACTTCGCCGCCCCGACCGGCACCCCCGTCAAGGCGGTCGGCGCCGGCAAGATCACCTCGGCCGGCTGGTCCGGGGCGTACGGCTACCGCATCGTGCTGGAGCTCCCCGACGGCACCGAGATCTGGTACTGCCACCTGTCCTCGATGTCGGTGACCGGCGGCTCCGTCGCCGGGGGCGACACCATCGGCCGGGTCGGCGCGACCGGCAACGTCACCGGCCCCCACCTCCACCTCGAAGTGCGCAAGGGCGGCGTTACGGTGGACCCGCTGTCATGGCTGAAGGCACGGGGCCTGAACGTCTAGGACCCGGTACGAGGCCCAGGGCCGGCCCGTCGAGCGGGCCCAGGGGGTCGAACCAGGGCGGGAGCAGCTCCTCCAGCACCGCGGCCCGGGACAGCGCCGGGCCCGCCGTCGCGCGCCGCAGCCAGAGCCGGCGCAGCAACTCCCGCTCCCGCCCCGCGAAGTCCGGCTCGCGGGCCGCGCCTCCGCTGCGCGCGCGGTGGCGTAGCAGGGCCAGGGCCGCGGCATCGGCCTCGTACAGGGCGACCGCCCGTCCCGCCGGCCGGCCCCCGGTGCTCCGGGCCAGCGCGCGGGCCAGGGAGCGCGCGGGCATCGACACCAGCGCGGGCACCTCGGCGGGGCTCAGCCAGCCGGCGGCCGCGTACACGGCGAGCTCCCCGGCGACCGCCTGCAGTCGGCGGCGCCGTATCCACACGGCCAGCCAGGCCAGCAGCCCGAACGCCGGGACCATCACGCAGCCGTAGACCACGTAGAACCCGGACTCGCCCAGGTCCGAGGAGCTGTTCCACAGGGCGTGCAGCCCCATAGCCGCGGCCAGACCGAGCAGGGGCAGGCCGATCCGGCTCGTACGGCGCACGGCGAGCGCGGCGGCGCCGAAGCCGAGACCGGTGGCCACGGTGAACAGCGGATGCGCGAACGGGGACATGATGCCCCGGACGAAGAACGTCGCCGCCGTCACCGAGTCCAGGACCCCGGTGCCGTTCGCGACGTCCTCGTCGAAGGCGTTGCCGAGGTAGAGGATGTTCTCGGTGAAGGCGAAGCCGGTGGCGGTGAAACCGGCCATCACGAAACCGTCGGAAGGACCGGCGAACTGGCGTCTCCCGAACAGGAACACCAGCAGCAGGGCGGCCGCCTTGGCGCTCTCCTCGACCACCGGAGCGATCGCCACGGAGCCGAGCTGGTCGGCACCGGAGGGATCGGCGGTGGCCGCGGCTATCCACTCGGTCGCGAAACTGTTGGCCAGTATGGCGATCAGCGCCGCGGCGCACGCCCCCCAGCCGAAGCAGAACGACAACTGCGCCCACGGATGCGGCGCGGCCCGCCCCACCCAGCGGAACGTGGCCAGGAGCGGCCCCACCGGCACCAGGGCCAGGCCCAGACCGACGAAGAACCCGGGCGTACCGGTCTGTTCGCGTACGAGTTCCAGGATGGCGATGCCGCAGGCGCCGAGCAGCACGATGAGTACGTAGGTCCGCACGGCGCCGGGGGTACGCGGCACGCGGCGCAGCAGCCGCAACGGCCGGGTCGCTCGGGGCACGTGATGACTCTACCGAGCGGACCCGACACGCGGAGTGATGTGCTCAGTTCTGGGCGTTACCCGTGCGCCGGAACAGCAGATCGTGTACGAGGTGTCCCTTGTCGAGGCCCTGCCCCTCGAAGCGGGTGAGCGGCCGGAAGTCGGGCCGGGGCGCGTAACCGCCGTCGGCCTGCGTGTTCTCGAACTCCGGCTGGGCCGTCAGGACGTCGAGCATCTGCTCGGCGTACGGCTCCCAGTCGGTCGCGCAGTGCAGGATCGCCCCGGGCGCCATGCGGGTGGCGGCCAGCGCGAGGAACTCGGGCTGGATCAGGCGCCGCTTGTGGTGGCGGGCCTTGGGCCAGGGGTCCGGGAAGTACACGCGGAGCCCGGCGAGGGAGTCCGGGGGCAGCATCTCGCGGAGCAGGATGATGGCGTCCCCGTTCGCGACGCGCACATTGGTCATCCCGCCCCGCTCGGCGAGGGCGAGCAGATTCCCCTGCCCGGGGGTGTGCACGTCGGCGGCGAGGATCCCGGTCCCCGGGTCGGCGGCGGCCATCTGCGCGGTGGCCTCGCCCATGCCGAAGCCGATCTCCAGGACGACGGGAAGCCCGTCGAACATCTCCTTGAGATCGATCACGTCATGCCCGTCGATGTCGAGCCCCCAGGTCTTCCAGAGCCGCTTCAGGGCTTCGCCCTGCCCGGTGGTCACCCGGCTGCGGCGGGGCTGGAAGCTCCGGATCCGCCGCTCGTGATGCGACCCGGCCGGATCGGGGGCGGGCCCGTCGGGGAACCGCGGCTCGGTACGCCACTTCGGGGGCACGTAGCTGGAGGTCGCCTCCGGCGCAGGCTCGGCGGCGGGATTCTGGGGACTCAGAGACTCAGACACAATCCCCGGATTCTACGCGCGCCCACCCCCACCCCCGGTGCGGCACCAATCCAGCCGTCCGGCGTTTGAGGACCGGGGTCTGGGGCGGAGCCCCAGGTCCTTTCAGCCCGTCCGGCGTTTGAGGACCGGGGTCCGGGCGGAGCCCGGGGAACGGTGGAAGGGCGGGTAGGGGACTCCAGCCCCGCAGGGCCGGCGATCCAATGCCGCGACCCGCGACCCGCGACCCGCGACCCGGAACGCTCCGCGCAGCGGGGACCCCGGGGCAGGCCCCGGGGCTCAGGCCGCCCGGAGCGCCGCGAGGGCCCGGCCGGCAATCTCCCGCCCGATCGGCAGCGAAGCGGTAGCCGCAGGCGACGGCGCATTCAGCACGTGCACCGCCCGCTCCCCCTCCCGGATCAGGAAGTCGTCCACCAGCGTCCCGTCCCGCAGCACGGCCTGCGCCCGCACCCCCGCCGCCGCGGGCACCAGATCCTCCCCGCGCACCGCCGGCAGCAGCCTCCGTACCGCCTCGACGAACGCCGCCTTCGACAGCGACCGCCGCACCTCGCCCGCTCCGTACCGCCAGTGCCGCGCGGCCATCCGCCAGGATCCCGGCCAGGCCAGCTCGTCCGCGAGGTCCCGCGGCCGGACCACGCCCCAGCCGTACCCCTCGCGCGCCAGCGCCGGCACCGCGTTCGGCCCGACGTGGACCCCGCCGCCGATGCCCCGGGTCAGGTGGACGCCGAGGAAGGGGAACGCCGGGTCCGGCACCGGATAGACCAGCCCGCGCACCAGCTCGGGCCGGGCCAAGTCGTAGTACTCACCCCGGAACGGCAGGATCCGCATCCCCGGGTCGTCCCCGGCCAGCCGCGCGATCCGGTCGCACTGCAGCCCCGCGCAGTTCACGAGCACCCGGGCGCGCACGACGAGCCCCCCGCTCGTCCGCACCGCGATGCCCGAGGCCCGCCGCGAGATCAGATCGACCGCCCCGCCGTAGACGATCTCCGCCCCCGAGGACTCCGCGAGCTGCTGCGCGACCCGCCCGTAGTCCACGATTCCGGTGGTCCCGACGTGGATCGCGGCGAGCCCGCGCACCTCGGGCTCGTACTCCGAGATCTGCGTCGGCCCCAGCTCCCGCACCGGGATGCCGTTCTCCCGGCCCCGCTGCACGAGCGCGTGCAGCCGCGGCAGCTCGTCCCGCCCGGTGGCGACGATGAGCTTGCCCGTCACCTCGTGCGGGATGCCGTGCTCCGCACAGAACTTGACCATCTCGGCCGCACCGCGCACCGCGAAGCGCGCCTTGAGCGAGCCCGGCTTGTAGTAGATCCCGCTGTGGATCACGCCGCTGTTGCGGCCCGTCTGGTGCCGGGCGGGGCCGTCCTCCTTCTCCAGGACGACCACCCGGGTCCCCGGAGCGAGCCCCGCGAGGGCATGCGCCGTCGACAGGCCGACGATCCCGCCGCCGATCACCAGCACGTCGCAGTCCAGCCTGCCCAGTCTGCCCATGCCGCCCACGCCGCCGCCCACACTGACACCTCCCACCCCTGCATAGTGCACCCCGCCACTGACAACGGGGCCACGCGGGGCCTATGCCGGGGTTACCAGCAGAGGCCTGGCCCGCTCGCGCAGTTCGGCGACGCGCGGTTCGTCCCCGTACGGCTCCAGCCGGTGCAGGAGGTCCCGTACGTACTCCGTCGTCCGCGCCGACGAGATCCGCCCCGCGACCTCCACCGCCCGGGTCCCCGCCGCGCACGCCGCGTCGAGGTTCCCGGACTCCAGCTCGGCCACCGCGCTCACGACGAGCCGCAGCCCGTGTGATCGTACGTACTCCTCCGTCGGCCGGGACAGTGCTTGTTCCGTGAAACGCCTTACCTGGCGCGGGAGTTTGAGGTCGCTGTAGCACTCGGCCGCGTCCGCCGCGAAGCGGTCGTACGAGTAGAAGCCCAGCCAGGTCGGATCGGCGTCGCCGTCCCGGGCCCGTTCCAGCCAGCCCTCGGAGGCCCGCAGCGCGGCCCCGGCGGCCGCCGAATCGCCCGCCTTGGCGTGCGCCCGGGCCTCGACGAGGCGGAAGAAGCTCATCGTCCGCGCGGTGGCCAGGCCCCGGTTGCGCTCGACGGCGGCCTGCGCGAGGTCCACGCCCTCGTCCGGGAAGTCCCGGTAGGTGGCCTGCAGGGACATCGACGCCAGCACGTACCCCCCGAGCGGTACGTCGGCCGCGGCGCGGGCCAGGCGCAGCGCCTGGATGTAGTAGCGCTGGGCCGCTTCCTGCTGCCCGGTGTCGAAGGCCATCCAGCCGGCCAGCCGCGTCAGTTCGGCGGTGGCGCCGAAGAGCGCGCGGCCCACCTCGTCGGTGTAGGAGCCGAGCAGCAGCGGCGCCGCGTCCACCCGCAGGCATTCGGGGACCATCGAGGAACGCCAGTCGCCGCCCCCGTACTTGGAGTCCCAGCGACGGGCGTCCTCGGCGGCCTCGCGCAGCTTGGTCACATCGCTGTGGCCCACGCGCTGCGGGCCCCCCGGGTCGGGCGCGGCCGGAGCGGGCGGCGGCGGAGTTTCGCGCGAAGGCTGGGCGGGCACACCCCCGACATGGGCGCCGACACGGGCGCCGGGCGGCGCCGGAAGACCTTCCGGCGGGGCCGCGCCCGGCACCGGTTCGCGTGCCACCGGTTCGCGTGCCACCGAGCTGTCGGCGGGAGATATCAGCCAGCGTGAGGCCGGCGTCGCGTACGCCGACACGGAGAAGGACCCGGCGAGCGACTGCCAGATCCCGCCACCCCCGCGCCGGCCGGCGAGGTCGAGCCGGTAGAGGTCGGTGGCCGAGCGCACGGCCGCGCCGACATCGCGCGGGAAGGACAGCCCCACCTCGGGCGCCGGATCCGCGTCCGCGAGACCGATCTCGTGCAGCGGCACGGGCCGGCCGAGCTTCGCGCCGATGGCGGCCGCGATCAGGTGCGGGGCGGCGCCCTGCGGCACCATGCCCTTCGACACCCACCGGGCCACCGACGTCTTGTCGTAGCGGAGGGTCAGACCGCGCTGAGCGCCGAGGTCGTTGACCCGCCGGGCCAGCCCGGCGTTGCTGATGCCCGCGAGGGCGAGGACGGCGCCGAGCTTCTCATTGGGCTCGCGGAGCTCCCTGGACATGCGCCACCCCTCGTCACACGCGGAACGCAGACGCCGCCGGGGCATAGGCGCCCGGCATTTCGTAAACCCAGCGTAGTTCCCCGCCTCCCAAGCGTTAAGGCCTCCTGTTCCGTATGGCGGGATTGTTGTCCGTATGCACAGTCGGGCGGGGGCCCGGGGCCGGGGCGCACGTGTCAGCGCGTGCTCCACCCGTGTGGCCGTGCGCCCGCCCGTGCGCTCTGGCCGCTGCGGGGGCCCGGCGATTCGATGTGCGGTGCGTGGGTCGGCCCGCCGCGTGGACCGGGCGGGCCGGGGGACGCCGCTGCCTCAATCCCCGCGGGTGGCGGAACGGTCCGGGGGGTGGATCCCGCCCCCCGGACCGCGCTCCGCGGGGCGGTCCCGGGCGGCGGAGCCGCAGGGCTGCGCGCAGGGCTCTCAGTACGGCCGAAGAATGGCCGAAACCGACCTATGGGGCGGTCGGAACGGAACGCCAAATACCGCATGGCCGGGGCGTGTTCGTTTATACGTGCGCCCCCCTTACCCACTCCCGCACGCCTGTCTCGTGGCAGCATGGACCCCGAGCCACCCGGGGTCCCTCCGGCCGCGCGCTGAGCGCCGGCCGCGCGGTTCGCACCCCGGTCAGGTGCCCACGGGCTGGGGAGGCGGCGGTGCGCTGGTTGGTGGGGTGGAGCAGTATCGCCGCGAGCTTCGGCACGGCCGGACGGGTCGCGGGGCACGGCGCTGCCCGAGGCTCTGACCAGGGCACCTACGGGGCGGGCTACGGGTCCGGCGCAAGCTACGGGTCCGGCTCCGCTTCCGGCGCGGGCTACGGATCGGCCTCGGGGTACGGCTCCGGGAACGGCCACGGCTCCGCGAACGGCTCCGGCCCCGGCGGCTGGGCCGACGGCCCCGTCCGCGGCGGGCTCGCCGACGCCGGCCACCCCGACGAACCGGGCGCCGCCGACGCCGACCGCACCGTGGTGCCCGTCGGCGCCCAGCTCCTCTGGGGCGATCCCGACCCCCTGTGGGCCGTCGGAGACTGGCGCCCGGACGAGATCCGCACCCTCACCGCCGATCCCGCGGACCCCTTCACCCGCCTCGCCGTCCTCGGCTGCTGCGGCGCCACCGACGAGGAACTGCGCCGCGCCCTCTACGCCGCCCGCGGCGGTGCGCTGCGCCACCTCACCCAGTGGCCCGGCAGCTACACCGCCGTCGTCCAGGCCGGCCGCCGCATCACCGTGGTCGGCGACCTGGCCGGCGCCCGGCCCGTCTTCTACACGCCCTGGGCGAGCGGGACCGCGTACGCCACCGCCGCCCTCCCGCTCGCCGACCTGATCGAGGCGCAGCTCGACATCGGCCATCTCGCCGCCCTGCTGGCCTGTCCCGACAGCCCGGAGGCGCTGGGCGACGGCACACCGTACGTCGGCGTACGCCGTATCCCGCCCGGCCACGCGCTGATCCTGCGCGAGGGCTCGCGGGAGATCACCGGGTACGAGCCGGTGGCCTCCCTCGCGGTGGCCGCCCCCGCGGCCGACCCCGAGCTCGCGGTGGAGGGCGTACGGGAAGCGTTGGTCGACGCGGTGCGCGCCCGGCTCACGGCTCCGCGGCATGCTCCCGAGACGCTGCCCTACGACCCCGGGCCCGTCCCCGGAATGGGCCCGGCCGACCGGCGGGCCGCGCGCGGCGCCCCCGCGCCCGTCCCCGGAGTCGGCGCGGACCTCTCCGGAGGCAGCGCCTCCGCGACCCTCGCCCTGCTCGCGGCCGGCCTCCCGGGCGCCCCCGGAGCCCTGCTCGGCCGCACCGGGGAACGCCTCCTCGCCGTCACCTTCAACGACCTGGCCACCCCCCGGGGCCGCGAACCCGAACTGGAACGCGCCCATGCAATCGCGGCCGACCCCCGCCTGCACCACGTGGTCGTCGCCGCCGCCGAGGAGGCCCTCCCGTACGCCGACCTCGACGGGCCGCTGACCGACGAACCGGGCCCCTCCCTGGTCTTCGCCGCCCGCGAGCGGCGCCGCCTCGCGGCCGGCTCGGCCGACCACTTCACCGGCCACGGAGCCCGCCAGGTCCTCGACGCCCACCCCGCCCGGCTCGCCGACCTGCTGCTCGACCGGCGCAGACGCCACCTGCTCCGCCCCACCCTGGCCCTGGCCCGCTCGGCCCCGTCCCCCGGCGACTCGCCCTTGGTCCCCTTCTTCGTACCCCTGACCGTGTACTCGGCGGCCCGCCGCCTGGCCCGTACGCCGTACCGCGCCGGCATGGAGGCGGCGGCGGCCCGCCTCCGCGACGGAGTCCCGGCCGCGGGCCCCTCCTCCCCGGTGGACGCCTCGCTCGCGGCCCTGACCTGGTCCCGGCCGGGCCCGGCGGCGGCCTGGCTGACGGGCGAGGCCCTGGCCGAGGTATCGATCCGCCTCACCGCCGCCGCGGGCCGCCCTCCCCTCTCGCTGCGCCCCGGGGAGGCCCGGGCCCGCGCCGTCCTGGCCCGGCACGCCGCCGACCACCGGGTCTTCGAGCAAGCCGTCGAGGTCCGCAGCCAGCGCCTGCACGCCCCGTTCCTGGACAACCAGGTCGTACGGGCCGCCCGGGCCCTGCCCGAATCCCTGCGCGTGCAGCCCGGCGCCAGGGCGGCGGTCCTGCGCGGGGTCCTGTCCTCGGCCGGGGTCCGAGACCTCCCCCCGGGGTGGGGGGCCACGGCCCACGCCCCGAACGAATCGGCGACCCGCCTGGGACTGCGCGCGGCCCTCCCGCACCTCCTGGCCCTCTTCACGTCCCCCCTCCTGGCGGACGCGGGCCTGATCGAAGCCCGGGTCGTCCGCCAGGCCCTGCTGGACGCGGCCGACGGCCGCCCGGTCCCGCTCGACGGCCTCGCCGAACTCGTCTCGATGGAACTGTGGCTGGGCCGCCTCCTGGCCCGCCGGGGCACGTGCTGGACCGGCACCTCCACCCCCCGCCGCAGAGCGGTGCCCACGGGAGTCCCCCTCCGGCGCCCGGCCCTGTCCTGAAGGCCGGTGGGCGCCGGCGCGGCCACCGGCACCCTCAGCGGCAGCTGATGACGGAGTCGGCCCAGCTCGCCAGCGTCGGCAGGCGGCCGCCCCCGGCGCGCTCCACGACCAGGCGCAGCGTCTTGTGCCCGGAGAGGGAGACGGACACGTTCGCCGCCGGGTCCTCGTAGCCCAGGGCCCGGGACTGCCACAGCCGCTGCCCGTCCGCGTACACGGAGAAGCGGACCGTGCCGTTGGTGAGCCGCGACGTGTCGTCCACCCCGGCCCGCGCGGAGAAGGCGACGCAACTCCGGTTGAGGGTGATCTCCACGGAGGAGCGTGAGTTGACGGTGATCCCGTGCGAGAAGCGCTGCCCGCCGATCATCGGCCCCCAGCGCTGCCACACCCAGCTGCTCCGCCAGGTCTCGATCTCGGGGCCGTCGTGGTTCCCGTACGCGGACTGGCCCAGTGAGGAGAGCCGGAACCCCTGCGGGGCCTGCGGCGCGGGCTTGGGAGGCGTCGGCCTGGGCGGCGGTACGGGACTCGGCGTGGGGCTCGGCTTCGGACTCGGGGCCCGGCTGGGACTCGGAGCGGGCGAGGACCGCTCCGGGCTCCGCGAGGGCGACGGCACGACCGGCGCGACGGCCACCGGCGGCGGCGCCTGCTTCTTCGGGGGCGGTACGGATGCCCGTGGCGCCGACGGCTGCGCCTGCGACGGGCCGGGCTCCGGTGCGGCGGGCGCCGGACTCCGGGGCACCGGCACGGCCACGCCCGGCGCCGGGTTCGCGCGGACGGTCGGAGCGGCGTCGTCACCGGCCAGCGCGAACACCACCCCGGCGGCCGCGGCCACCACGACCCCGGCGGCGATGGCCGCCTTGGCCGGCAGTCCCAGCCCCTCCGAAGCCACGGCTCCGCCGACCCCACCGGCCCCGCTGCCACCAGCGGCCCCACCAGCGGCCCCGGCTCCACCGGCGGCAGCCCCGGCCCCGGCTCCGGCCGTGGACCCGCCCGCGGCTGCGGCAGCCGCCCCGGCGCCACCCGCGGCGACGGCCCCGCCGGCCACCACTCCGGCCGCCTTGGCCGCGTACCCGGCGGCGAACCACCCGATGACGGCGACCGGCAGCAGCGCGGGAATGCCCGCGTTGACGTCCTTGAGCTCCCCGGCGGCGAGCCGGCACCGGGCGCACTCCTCGAGGTGCTTGCGCAGCCCGCGCTCGGCCCGCATCCGCAAGCCCCCGCGGGCATAGGCCCCCAGCCGGTCGGCGTACCGGGCGCAGTCCCCGCCGGAACTCAGCGCGGTGCTCACATGGGCCTGGAGGTACGCCTGCTTGAGGCCCTCGCGGGCCCGGCTGGCCAGTACCGCGGTGGCGTTCGCGCTCAGCCCGAAGAGCGGGGCGATCGCGCTCGGCGACGCCTCCTCGACGGTGGTGTGCCAGAGCACGGCCTGCCACCGCTCGGGCAGGCTCCGGAAGGCCTGCATCGCGAGGGTCTGCTCGGCCTCGTGCATGGCCCGCACGTCGGCGCCGAGTTCGAGGGTGTCGTCCCCGCTCAGCCCGACCGCGCCGTCGCCGGACCCGGAGGCCTGCTCCGCGAACAGCGCGAAGTCCTCGACCAGATGCTCCCGCTTCGCCGTTTTCGCCCAGGCCGCGCCGACCCGGCGCACGGTGGTCAGCAGATAGGCGCGCACCGACTGGTCCGGACCCGCCCCGCCCCGTACGGCCTGGAGGGTCCGCGCGAACACCTCGGCCGTCAGATCGTCGGCGGTGTGCCCGTCGCGACAGCAGGTACGGGCATAGCGGCGCACGGCATCGGAGTGGCGGCGGAACAGCTCCTCGTAGGCACCGTCGTCGCCCCCGCGCATGCGGGCGATCAAGTCCCCGTCGGAAGGCGGGAGTTCCCCGCTCGCCCCGGCGGCGTGCCGGCCGCCCGGTTCGCGCTGCGCCGGGACCTGTCGCGCGGGCAGGCTGCCCGCCTCGACCTCGCCGCCGGTGCCACCGTGTGGCTCTTCCCGCCCGTCAACGCTCATCGCGGAAGCCCTCGCACGACACACTCAACCGGTACACCGATCCAGCGTGTCACACGGCGGGCACGCGCCGAACCGGTCTCCACACCTTCCACTCATCCGGGCAAGCCCCGACGAATCGCCGTACGGAGCCTCACCCGTTCGAGCGAGAGCCCCCAGGAAGGAGCCGGTTGACGCGCACCACCGGAACGAGCCGTCCCGCCCTACGCCGTCCGGGACCGCAGCCCTTCGAGCAGGATGTCGAGCAGCCGCGCGGAAGCCGCAGCCTGCTGCGCCGCGTCGGGCAGCGCGGGCGCGGCCGTCGCGATCACCAGCAGCACATCGGCCACCGTGACGTCGGTGCGCAGCGCACCGGCCTCCCGGGCCCGGTCGACGAGGCGGCCGACGACCTCCAGCAGCTCGCCCGCGCCCGCGTCCTCCGAGGGCTCGTCCTCCAGGCCGGTCCGCGCGGCACCGACGACGCGCAGATCGGGCGCACCGCCGGCCGCGACGACCTGGCGCTGGTGCGGAACCCGCGCGGCGTCGCCGTCCGTCCCGTCGGCCCCGTCCTCACCGGGCCCGCCGACCCGCAGCACCTGCGGAGGCAGCAGCCGCCCGGCGCCCGAGGCCACGGAGGTGCGCAGGAAGCGCGACAGCGCCTGCCACGGCTCCTCCTCCTGGCCGAGAGCCGTACGGGCCTGCTCGGTCAGCCGCGAGGTCTCCTCCTCGGCTATCCGCCGGACCAGGACGTCCTTGCTCGGGAACCGTCGGTACACGGTGCCGACACCGACCCGTGCGCGCCGGGCGACGTCCTCCATCGGAGCCCCGTAGCCGAGCTCGCCGAAGACCTCGCGGGCTGCGCGAAGTACGTGTTCGAGGTTGCGCTGTGCGTCGACGCGCAGCGGCGTGGAGCGCCCCACGCCGTGTGTGGTGGCGCCGCCGGCCATCAGCCGCCCGTGGCTGTCGGTCGCGGAAGCGGCCGACGACAGAGCGGTGGCAGAAGCATGGAAATCGGAAATGTGCATGTGTATCCCCCGGTAATCAATTGTCTCCCCCCGGAGACACTCCCCGCCTTCAAGTCGAGGGGGGCCACGGTCATGAGGGCCCTGGTCCTACTCCTCGACGAGTTACGAACATAGTTGAGCCAGAGTCAATTCAGAAGAGGCAGCCCCGGACGGACCACCGCCCGATCGGAGCATTCACCCTCAATTTTCCGTTCGAAGCCTCCGGAATCACTCATTCCGCACCGTCTGACCTGCGCACCTTCCCTTCCATCCGCACCCCCCGACAACCTCGCCCCGCCGTCCCCTCCGGTCACACAATTTGTCGGGGCTGTGGACAAACTCCCGGCCACGTTGCGTCATGGGACGGTGAAGGCTGCTAACTCCCGGGGCACGGCCCCCGGTACCCCGCCCCGTACGCGGATCCTCATCGTCGGCGGCGGCTACGTAGGCATGTACACGGCACTCCGGCTCCAGCGAAAGCTGAGAGCCGACGAGGCCGAGGTCACGGTGGTCACTCCCGAGCCCTACATGACGTACCAGCCCTTCCTCCCCGAAGCGGCCGCCGGCTCCATTTCGCCGCGCCACGTCGTCGTCCCGCTGCGCCGCGTCCTGCCGAAATGCCGCATCGTCATCGGCGAGGCCCGGCACATCGACCACGCCGCCCGGACCGCGACCGTCACCACCCTCGCCACCGACGAGGAGGGCGGAGGCCCCGTAGAGATCGAGTACGACGAACTGGTCCTCGCCCCCGGCTCCGTCTCCCGCACGCTCCCCATTCCGGGACTCGCCGAGTACGCCATCGGATTCAAGACCGTCGAAGAGGCCATCGGCCTGCGCAACCACGTCATCGAACAGATGGACATCGCCTCCTCCACCCGCGACCCCGCCCTGCGCGACGCCGCCCTCACCTTCGTCTTCGTCGGCGGCGGCTACGCCGGCGTCGAGGCGCTCGGCGAGCTGGAGGACATGGCCCGCTACGCCGCCCGCTACTACCACAACGTCAAGCCCGAGGACATGAAGTGGGTGCTGGTCGAGGCCAGCGACCGGATCCTCCCCGAGGTCGGCCCCGAGATGGGCACGTACACGATCCGCGAACTGCGCCGCCGCGGCATCGACCTGCGCCTGGAGACCCGGCTCGAATCCTGCGAGAACCGGATCGCCGTCCTCAGCGACGGCGCCCGCTTCCCCACCCGCACCGTCGTATGGACCGCCGGCGTCAAACCCCACCCGATCCTCGCCGCCAGCGACCTGCCCAAGACCGAGCGCGGCCGCCTCGCCTGCACCTCCTTCCTCACCGTCGAAGGCGTCGAACACGCCTGGGCCGCCGGGGACGCCGCCTCCGTACCCGACATCACCGCCCCGGAGAAGGGCGTCGCCTGCGCCCCCAACGCCCAGCACGCCGTCCGCCAGGCCAAGGTCCTCGCCGACAACCTCGTGTCGTCCCTGCGCGGCGGACTCCTCACCGAGTACGCCCACCAGTACGCGGGATCCGTGGCCTCCCTCGGACTCCACAAGGGCGTCGCCCACGTCTACGGCCGCAAGCTCAAGGGCTACCCGGCCTGGCTCATGCACCGCGCCTACCACCTCAGCCGCGTCCCCACCCTGAACCGCAAGACGCGCGTGCTCGCCGAGTGGACGCTCTCCGGCCTCTTCAAGCGTGAGATCGTCTCGCTGGGATCCCTCGAACACCCCAGAGCAGAATTCGAACTCGCGGCGGGCGGAAGCCCCAAGGACCCTCCGAAGAAGACCGAAGGCTGATGCTGTCAGTCCCGTCGGCCACACTGGACGTGTGACCATAGGTGGGCTCACACCTGCACAGAGTGACATCAGCGTGACATCCGAGTGCCACCCGATCGCCACCGAGTGACACAGCGACCACGAGCGACACCACGAGGCTTGAACGCAGTGAACTTCACGCGCTGGAGCGCCCGGTTTCCCGGAACGCAGCGTCGCGCCGCCGCCCGGTCCGAACACGCCGCCGCCCAGGCCAAACGGGGCGAGGGCTCGGTCCCGGCCGCCCGCGGCGCCGTCGGCCATTCCGCGACCGGCCCGGACGGCTGCCCCGCCGACCCCACGGTCCGCGGCACCGGTTCCGTCCCCGGCACCGGATGCGCCACGGCCGCCGCCGACGGTACGGGGACCCCCGCACCCTCCCTCGACGAGCTCTCCGTACGCGACGTCCTCGACCGCCTCCCGGCCCTCGTCGCCCTCGTGCACGGCCCCGAGCACCGCGTCGCCTATGTCAACGACGCCTACACCGCCGGCTTCGGCGCCCGCGCCCCCGGCGCCCCCGCGCACCTCGCCCTCCCCGAGCTCGGCGAGCTCGGCCTGCTCCCGCTCCTCGACCAGGTCCAGCGCAGCGGCAAGCCCCGTACGGCCAAGAACCGCAGCGCGCCCGGCGGCACCAGCTCGTACACGGTCACCTGCACCCCGATCGAGTTCCCCAAGACCAAGGCCGACGCCGACGGATCCCACGCCCAGGCCCCCACGAGCGCCCACACCGGCACCGGCGGATCCGAAAGCGAAGCGGAAGCCCACACGGGCACCGGCGTCCTGATCCACCTCGCCGACGTCACCGACCACGCCGAGGCCGCCGAACGGCTGCGCGCCAGCGAGCGCCGCCAGCGCGAGGCCGCCGTCACCCTCCAGCGCTCCCTCCTCCCCCAGGAGCTCGAACAGCCCGACGACCTGCGCGTCGCCGCCACCTACCAGCCCGGCGGCACCGAAGCCGCCGTCGGCGGCGACTGGTACGACGTCATCACCCTCGGCGCCGGCCGCACCGCCCTCGTCATCGGCGACGTCATGGGCCGGGGCGTCCGCGCTGCCGCCGTCATGGGCCAGCTCCGCACCGCCGTCCGCGCGTACGCCCGCCTCGACCTGCCGCCCCACGAGGTCCTGCAGCTCCTCGACGGACTGGCCGCCGAGATCGACGCCAGCCAGATCGCCACCTGCGTCTACGCCGTCCACGACCCCAACGAGGGCCTCCTCGCGTACGCCTCCGCCGGCCACCTCCCGATCCTCGTCCGCGACGAAGACGGCACCGTCCGCCGCGCCGCCGACCCCACCGGCCCGCCGCTCGGCACCGGCGGCTGGCTGCACACCTCGGGCACCATCGCGCTGGGCCCCGGCTCCACCGCCGTCCTCTATACGGACGGCCTGGTCGAGCGCCGCGGCGAGGACATCGACGAAGGCGTCGCCGCCCTGGAGCGCGCCCTCTCCGGCGCCCAGGGCACCCCCGCCGTCATCTGCGACCGCCTGATGCGCGCCCTCGGGGTCGACGCCGACCACGACGACGACGTCGCCGTGATGGTCCTCCAGCAGCCCGCCCGCACCGGCGCCGACGCCGAGCTCTTCCACAACGCGGCTCTGGAACTCCTCGGAGGCATCGAGGCCGCCCCCCGCGCCCGCGCCTTCGCCCAGGGCGTCCTGGCCTCCTGGCGCTTCCCGGTGGAGCTGTGCGACCTCGGAGTCCTCGCGGCCAGCGAACTCGTCGCGAACTCCCTCCAGCACGGCACCCCGCCGATGCGCCTGCGCCTGCGCCGCACCGACCGACGGCTGATCATCGAAGTCACCGACGGGGACGACCACCTCCCGCGCCGCCGCCGCGCCGAACCGGCCGACGAGACGGGCCGCGGGATCTCCATCGTCGCCACCATCGCCTCGGCCTGGGGCTCCCGCCGCACCCCGGGCGGCGGCAAGGCCGTCTGGTGCGAGTTCGCCCTCCCCGACAAGGCCCCGTAGCGAACACGAAGAAGGCCCCGGTCCACCGGACCGGGGCCTTCTCTGCGTCCTGCTCTTCGCTACTCCTACGCAGGCACGGGCTCGGCGTCCTTCACCCGCTTCACCACGACGGTGCTCCCGGCCAGCGACGGATTGTCCTGCACGGGCGTCAGCTGCTTGCCGAGCCGCAGAGCCAGCCCGGCGATGCCGAGCGAGACCAGGACGAAGATGCCGATGTAGAGCATCGGCACGCCCGCGGCCAGCGGCACACCGAGCGGTCCGAGCGCCAGAGCGAGCTGCTTGACCAGCGCGAAGGCCGAGTTGTACTGGCCCACGGACCCCTCCGGCGCCAGGTCGGCCACCAGCGGCGCCAGCGTCGGCGACAGCATGGCCTCGCCGATGCCGAAGAGCGCGTACGTGGTCACAAACGCGGCGGCGGCCATGACCGCGCTGCCGTGCCCCAGCCCGGAGAAGGCGGCGATGATCCACGCCACGGTCCAGAGCAGACCGACGAGCGCGATCACGCGCGACCGGCGGTGGTTCTCCACCAGCCGCAGCACGACGAACTGCGCGAGCACGATCGCACCGGTGTTGGCGGCGAGCGCGAACCCCAGCGTGGACGGCGAGATCCCGGCGGCCTCGGTACCGAAGGCGGCCAGCCCCGACTCGAACTGCCCGTAACAGGCGAAGAACAGAACAAAGCCGAGGACGCAGAACTGCACCATCGCCTTGTGCTCCATCAGCCGCTTCCAGCCGCCGCCCGCCTGGGCGGCGTCCTTGGCCAGCGCGGTGCTGATGGCCGGCACCTGCGGCATGCGCACCGTGGCGATGACCCCGGCCAGCACCAGGAACATCACGGCCTCGATGCTGAAGAGCAGGGTGAAACTGCCGGGACGGCTCTCGTCGACGATGAGCCCGCCGATCAGACCACCGATGCCCAGGCCCAGGTTCTGCATGAAGAACTGGAGGGCGAAGGCACGCGTCCGGGTGGACGGGGTGGAGCACCGCACGATCATCGTGGCCAGCGCGGGCTGCATGACGGCCTGCCCGGCACCCAGCGCGAGCGCGGAGAGCAGGATCGCGACCACGCCCGTGGAGAGCCCGAGCGACAGCGCGCCGAACGAGGCGACGACGGCCGCACCGATGACGACGGGCACCGGACCGCGCCGGTCGATCACCCGCCCCGTGAAGGGCAGCGCGAGAAGCGCACCGAGGGCGAACGCCATGAACGTTCCCGTCGCCCACATGGGGTCCAGTTCTCGCACCTTCGCCGCGTAGACGTAGAGGAACGGAACCGTGAAGCCGATACCGAACGCGGTCAACGCGTTCCCGGCCTGGATCCTCCGCATCGCAGCGCCCATCACCTTGGTCACTTCTCACCACCTTGATTGCTGAAGCTTGAAGACTTCATACCTAAAGTTCGATGCTTAACACTACACATCGAAGGAGTTAGACGCCAATGGGCTCATGCCATACTTCGGACCATGGGTGACACCCCCGACGGCACTGCGCCCGTCCACGAGCCGAGCCTCGACGAACAGATCGCCGTCTATCAGCGCGAGTTCCGGGACCTCGACCCCCAGGTCGAGAAGGTCGTCTCGGCCCTCAGCCGCCTGAACCGCCGCATGAACGTCGCCTACGGCCGCCAGACGGCGGCCCTGGGCATCAGCAACGCGGAGTGGGAGGTCCTCAAGGCCCTCGTCCTCTCCGGAGCCCCGTACCGGATGGGCCCGAGCGAGCTCGCGAAGCAGCTGGGCCTCACGCCGGCGGCGATGACCCACCGGATCGACCGCATGACGGCGGAAGCACTGGTCACGCGCGAGCGGGACGAGAACAACCGCGTCCGCGTGATCGTGGAGCTCACCGCGGAAGGCCGCAGCAAGTGGCTGGACGCGATGCGCGCGGCGACGGTCTTCGAGGAGGACCTCCTCCAGGACCTCTCCACCGCGGAGCGCGGCGTACTGGGCGACATGCTCACCCGTCTCCTGGACCGCGTGGAGGACCTCCAGTCCCCACACTGACCGCGTAGTGGCCGGGCACCGAAGCTCGGGTTGACACAGGCCCCGCGGATCCGTAAGGTTCTTCGAGTTGTCCCTGAGCCGAAAGGTTTCGGAGGCAACGAATCCCGCCGCCTCGTTGCGGCACCCAACTCAGCACGATCTCCCACTGGGAACGCATTCGGCATGCCCGAATTCATTCCTGAAGGTCGATTATGAATCGCCCGGGAAATCCACTAGAGTTCGGGAGTCGGAAGGGCCCAACAGCCCGGAAGGCAAACCCCGCTGACTGGGAGTCAGGCCCGAAAGAGTCTGATAGAGTCGGAACGCAAGAACAGAACGAAAGCCCGGAGGAAAGCCCGAGAGGGTGAGTACAAAGGAAGCGTCCGTTCCTTGAGAACTCAACAGCGTGCCAAAAATCAACGCCAAAAAGTTGATACCCCGTCCATTTCGGTGGATGAGGTTCCTTTGAAAAAGACCTGTGAGGT
>NZ_JBWJVM010000114.1:0-22484 GCF_056428985.1 Streptomyces sp. CA189
CCCCAAGACCCCCGCACACCAGCCCCCTAAGATGAGCCCAAGGCGGCCAACAGGCCCGCCATCGCCGAGGACGGCGACATGGGAGGAAGCCCGGTGCGAATCCGGCGCGGTCCCGCCACTGTGAATCCGCGCGGCCCCGGCCGCACCGGATGAGTCAGGAACTCCCGTCGTCCTCACTGCCCGGGGCGCGGAAACCCCGAGGAAGGCCTGCCGCCGCATGATCCTGCTGCTGTCGACGTCCGACACCGATCTGCTCAGCGCCCGCGCAGCGAACGCCGGGGACGCTCCCGTCCCCTACCGGTTCGCGAACCCCTCCCGCCTTCCCCTCGACGACCTCCCCGGTCTCCTCGACGGCGTCACCCTGGTCGTCGTACGCCTCCTCGGCGGCCTCCGCGCCTGGCAGGACGGCCTCGACCTGCTCCTGGCCCCCGGCCAGACCCGCCCGGTGGTCGTCCTGACCGGCGAACAGGCGCCCGACGCTCAGCTGATGGAAGCCTCGACCGTCCCGATCGGCATCGCCGCCGAGGCGCACGGCTACCTCGCCCACGGCGGCCCGGCCAACCTGGACCAGCTCGCCCGCTTCCTCTCCGACACCGTGCTGCTGACCGGCCACGGTTTCGAGCCCCCGGCGGCCTCCCCCACCTGGGGCCCGCTGGAGCGCACCCCGCAGCGCACCGAGGGGCCCCGGATCGCGGTGCTCTACTACCGCGCGCACCAGATGAGCGGCAACACCGCCTTCGTGCACACCCTCTCGGAGGCGATCGAGGCCCACGGCGCCCAGGCGCTGCCCCTCTACGTCTCCTCCCTCCGCTCCCCGGAGCCGGAGCTGATCGAGCAGCTCGCGTCCGCCGACGCGATCGTCACCACCGTCCTGGCGGCCGGCGGCACCAAGCCCGCCACCGCCTCCGCCGGCGGTGACGACGAGTCCTGGGACGCCGGCGCCCTGGCCGCCCTCGGCGTGCCGATCCTGCAGGCCCTGTGCCTGACCGGTTCCCGGTCCGCCTGGGAGGAGAACGACGAGGGCCTGTCCCCCCTCGACGCCGCCACCCAGGTCGCCGTCCCGGAGTTCGACGGCCGCCTGATCACCGTCCCCTTCTCCTTCAAGGAGCTGGACGAGGACGGTCTGCCCGCGTACGTCGCCGACCCCGAGCGGGCCGCCCGCGTGGCCGGCATCGCCGTGCGCCACGCGCGCCTGCGCCACATCGACCGCCGCGACAAGAAGATCGCCCTGGTCCTCTCCGCGTACCCCACCAAGCACTCCCGCATCGGCAACGCGGTCGGCCTGGACACCCCGGCCAGCGCCGTGGAGCTGCTGCGCACGCTCATCGCGGGCGGCTACGACTTCGGCCCCGTCGAGGACGTACCCGGCCTGGTCTCCGGCGACGGCGACGAGCTGATCCGCGCCCTGATCGAGGCCGGCGGCCACGACCAGGACTGGCTCACCGAGGAGCAGCTCGCCCGCAACCCGGTCCGCATCCCGGCGGCCGACTACAAGCGCTGGTTCGCCGAGCTCCCGGCCGATCTGCGCGAAAGCGTCGAGCGGCACTGGGGCGAGGCCCCGGGCAACATGTTCGTGGACCGCTCGGCCAACCCCGAGGGCGACATCGTGCTGGCGGCCCTGCGGCGCGCCAACCTCCTCATCCTCATCCAGCCGCCGCGCGGTTTCGGTGAGAACCCGATCGCGATCTACCACGACCCGGACCTGCCGCCCTCGCACCACTACCTGGCCGCGTACCGCTGGATCCAGGCCCGCGCCGAGGACGGCGGTTTCGGCGCCGACGCGATGATCCACCTGGGCAAGCACGGCAACCTGGAGTGGCTGCCGGGCAAGAACGCCGGCCTGTCGGCGTCCTGCGCCCCCGACGCCGCGCTCGGCGACCTGCCCCTCATCTACCCGTTCCTGGTCAACGATCCGGGCGAGGGCACCCAGGCCAAGCGCCGCGTGCACGCCACCCTGGTCGACCACCTGGTGCCGCCGATGGCGCGCGCGGAGTCGTACGGCGACATCGCGCGCCTGGAGCAGCACCTCGACGAGTACGCCCAGATCTCCGCGATGGACCCGGCGAAGCTGCCGGCCATCCGCGCCCAGATCTGGACCCTGATCCAGGCCGCGAAGCTGGACCACGACCTGGGTCTGGAGCAGCGCCCCGACGACGACGGCTTCGACGACTTCCTCCTCCACGTCGACGGCTGGCTGTGCGAGATCAAGGACGCCCAGATCCGCGACGGCCTGCACGTCCTGGGCGGCGCCCCGACCGGCGATGCCCGCGTCAACCTGGTCCTCGCCATCCTGCGCGCCCGCCAGATCTGGGGCGGTACGACGGCCCTGCCCGGCCTGCGCGAGGCGCTCGGCCTCGACGAGTCCGCGGCCACCCGCACCACCGCCGACGAGGCGGAGGAGACGGCCCGTGCGCTGGTCCAGGCGATGGAGGACGCCGACTGGTCACCGGAGGCGGTGACTTCCGTGGCCGCCGGACACTCGGCGGACGTGGCGGCCGTACTGGACTTCGCGGCCCGCGAGGTCGTCCCGCGGCTGGCCGGCACCACCGACGAGATCGCCCACGTGGTCAGCGCCCTGGACGGCGGGTTCGTCCCGGCGGGCCCCTCCGGCTCCCCGCTGCGCGGTCTGGTCAACGTGCTGCCGACCGGCCGCAACTTCTACTCGGTGGACCCCAAGGCCGTCCCCTCCCGCCTCGCGTGGGAGACCGGCCAGGCGCTCGCCGACTCCCTCCTGACCCGCTACCGCACGGACAACGGCGAATGGCCCGCCTCCGTCGGCCTGTCCCTGTGGGGCACGAGCGCGATGCGCACCTCGGGCGACGACGTGGCCGAGGCCATGGCGCTGCTCGGCGTCCGCCCGGTCTGGGACGAGGCCTCGCGCCGCGTCACCGGCCTGGAGCCGATCCCGCTCGCCGAGCTGGGCCGGCCGCGCATCGACGTGACCCTGCGCATCTCGGGCTTCTTCCGCGACGCGTTCCCGCACGTCATCGGCCTGCTGGACGACGCGGTACGGCTGGCCGCCTCGCTGGAGGAGCCCGCGGAGGACAACTTCGTACGGGCCCACGCGCAGGCCGACCTGGCCGTGCACGGGGACGAGCGGCGGGCCACCACCCGCATCTTCGGCTCGCGCCCGGGCACGTACGGCGCGGGCATCCTGCAGCTGATCGACTCCCGCGACTGGCGCACCGACGCCGACCTCGCGGAGGTCTACACGGTGTGGGGCGGGTACGCGTACGGCCGGGGCCTCGAAGGGCGCGCGGCCCGCGAGGAGATGGAGACCGCCTACAAGCGGATCACGGTCGCGGCGAAGAACACCGACACCCGTGAGCACGACATCGCCGACTCCGACGACTACTTCCAGTACCACGGCGGCATGGTGGCCACCGTCCGCGCGCTGCGCGGCACGGCCCCCGAGGCGTACATCGGGGACTCGACCCGGCCCGAGACGGTCAAGACGCGCACGCTGGTCGAGGAGACCTCCCGCGTCTTCCGCGCCCGCGTCGTGAACCCGAAGTGGATCGAGGCGATGCGCCGCCACGGTTACAAGGGAGCCTTCGAGCTCGCGGCGACCGTCGACTACCTCTTCGGCTACGACGCCACGACCGGCGTGGTGGCCGACTGGATGTACGACAAGCTGACCGAGACGTACGTCCTGGACCCGGAGAACCGCGCCTTCCTGGAGGAGGCCAACCCCTGGGCCCTGCACGGGATCGCGGAGCGGCTGCTGGAGGCCGAGTCCCGCGGCATGTGGGAGAAGCCGGACCCGCAGGTCCTGGAGGCGCTGCGCCAGGTGTACCTGGACACGGAGGGCAACCTCGAAGGCGAAAGCGACTAAGCGGGCACCGGCTGGACCAGACTGAGCCGCATGTGCCATTACTGCGGCTGCCGCGAGATCCCCTGATCAAGGAGTTCACCGCCGAGCACGAGGCGGTGACCAACGCTGCGGGCGACGCCCTGCGCGCCCTGGACGCGGGGGACCTCCCGAGGGCGCGCGCCCTCGTCGCGGAGATGACGGCCGTCCTCCTCGCCCACTGGACGGGTGAGGAGGACGGCTTGTTCACCGTCATGGAGCAGGACCCGGAGTACGCCCCGTACATCACGGACCTGGTCGGGGAACACCGCGAACTCGCGGCGTTCCTCGCGGGCGCCGACCTGGCGGACCCGGCGGACACGGCGGCGCTGCGCCGGGCGGTGGAGGAGCTCCACCGCCACATCGCGAAAGAGGAGGACGGCCTCTTCCCCGCTTCCCTCACCGCCCTGACGGGCGACGACTGGGACCTGTCCATCAAGGCCTGGCGCGCGGCCCACCCCGACGGGGACCTGAGGCCCGCCGGGTAACGGCCGGGGCGCCCCGGTGCTCCCCCTACTTCGTGGTCTGGTTCAGCGCCACCAGGGCCTGCGCCCAGCGCGCGTACTTCAGCTGGCCGAAATCGGCGACGGTCTTCACGCCGAAGGCCTCCAGCAGCAGCTCGCCGTCCTTGTCGGTGACGCCCTTGAGCGCGGCCACCGGCGCCGCGAGCACCTCCGCGAGCGGCTTGTCGGCCCACGCCTTGTCCAGCACCTTGTCGAGGTCGATCGCCATGAGTCTCTCTCCCGGAACTCGAAAGTATGAACTGATGACACAAACCTAGAACAATCGGACAAGCATCCCGAGGTGCGACACCAGCACCTTCCTGCCCGCCGGGCGCCTGCCGCCCAAGGGACGGGCGGCCCCCCTGACCCCGGGCGATTCCACGTATAATCCGCCCCGTTCACCCTGCACTTCGCGTCGGATATCGGAATCGAAAAGGCTGTGACCAAGAAATGAATTCACTGCGGGCGCTTCTCGACGGCGGGATTCCGCTGGTGGCCGTCAGCTTCGACGACAGCGAAACCGAGCCGCGCGCACACGCCGCGAAGAGCGCCGGCGTCGACGTGGCCGAACTGCGCGTCGACCGGTACGCGGCCACCGACACGGCCCATGTCCTGGCGCAGGTAGACGCGTTCAAGACACTGCCGGTCCTGGCCACGATCCGGTCCGCCCGCGAAGGCGGCGACTGGAAGGGCACCGAGGCGCAGCGCCTCGAACTGTTCCGCGCGCTCGCCCCCCAGGTCCAGGCCGTGGACATCGAGCTCTCCTCCGGGGAAATCCTCGCCGACGTGATCGAGGCCGCTCACCGGCACGACACGGTGGCGCTCGTCTCCTATCACAATTTCGAATTCACCCCGGACACCGGGGAACTCCAGACCGTCATCGACGACGCGAAGAGCGCCGGCGCCGACGTGGTCAAGGTGTCCACCATGGTCCGGTCCGAGGACGACGTACGGCGGCTGGCCTCACTGCTGCTGCGCGCCGGAGCCGAGGACACCCGGCTGATCGTCATCGCCATGGGCGAGGCCGGAGCGGTCTCGCGCGTCTTCTTCCCCGCCCTGGGGTCGCGGATCACCTACTCCTTCTTCGGCGCCAGCTCCGCCCCGGGCCAGCTCGACTTCCCCGAGACCTTCGGCCTGCTGCGCAAGTTCTACCCGGCGTTCGACGAGCGGAAGTCCGCAGGGGCCTGAGCCGAGGCGGGCGGCCGGGTAGGGGGACGGGGGAGGGATGGACCGCCTCCCCCGTCTCCCTACCGGTCAGCAGCCCCATCCGCCACAGAACGACGCACACGTCACCTGATGAAGTGAACTCCCCCTTATCCCACCGGCAACACGGGTAGTGCCCTGCTGATCTCGTGAGGAACCAACGAGACAGTCAGATGAAAGGCCCACCCTGCCGTGACGCAGCCGTTTCAACTGCCGGATTTCTATGTGCCTTATCCGGCGCGACTGAACCCCCACCTGGAGGACGCCAGGGTCCACACCAAGAAGTGGGCCCGCGACTTCGGGATGCTGGAAGGTTCCGGCGTCTGGGAGGAGAGCGACCTCGACTCGCACGACTACGCCCTGCTCTGCTCGTACACCCACCCCGACTGCGGCAGCGAGGCACTGTCCCTGGTCACCGACTGGTACGTGTGGGTGTTCTTCTTCGACGACCACTTCCTGGAGATGTACAAGCGCTCCCAGGACCGCGCGGGCGCCAAGGCCTACCTCGACCGGCTCGGCGCCTTCATGCCGATGGACCTGGCGGAAGGTTTCCCCGAGGCCACCAACCCCGTCGAGGCCGGACTCGCCGACCTGTGGGCCCGTACCGTCCCGGCCATGTCGATGGACTGGCGGGAACGGTTCTCCCTGTCCACCAAGAACCTGCTCGACGAGTCGATGTGGGAACTCGCCAACATCAACATCGGCCGGGTCTCCAACCCCCTCGAATACATCGAGATGCGCCGCAAGGTCGGCGGCGCCCCCTGGTCGGCCGGGCTCATCGAGTACGTCTCCGCGGAGGTCCCGGCCCGCGTCGCGCACTCCCGTCCCCTCGGCGTGCTGCGCGACGCCTTCTCCGACGCCGTACACATCAGGAACGACATCTTCTCCTACCAGCGCGAGGTCTCCGAGGAGGGCGAACTCTCCAACGCCATCCTCGTGTTGGAGACCTTCCTCGGCTGCACCACCCAGGAGGCCGCCGAGGCCTCCAACGACCTCCTCACCTCCCGGCTCCAGCAGTTCGAGCAGACCGCCCTCGCCGAACTCCCCCAGCTCTTCGCCGACCACGCCATGAACCCGGCCGAGATCGCCGCCGTCCTCGCGTACGCCAAGGGGCTCCAGGACTGGCAGTCCGGCGGCCACGAGTGGCACATGGTCTCCAGCCGGTACATGAACAAGGAGGCCCGGGCCACCGCCCCGCTCACCCTGCCGTTCATGCCCTCGGGCCTCGGCACCACCGCCCTCGACCTCCGCTCCATCCTCGCCCCGCGCGCCCTGGAGCTGCGCAGGCGCTCCTTCACCCACGTCCCCTTCGAGCACACCGGCCCGTCCGTCATCCCGGACATCTACATGCCGTTCCCGCTCACCTTCAGCCCGTACCTCGTCCGCGCCCGCGAGGAGTCCGTCGCCTGGGCCGGGGAGATGGGGCTGATCGATCCACAGCCCGGCGACCCCGGCTCGGCGATCTGGAACGAGGAGAAGCTGCGCGGCTACGACTTCGCGCTCTGCTCCGCGGGCATCGACCCCGACGCCACCCACGAGGCCCTGACCCTCAACGCCTGCTGGCTGACCTGGGGGACGTACGGGGACGACTACTACCCGGTGGTCTTCGCCCAGTCCAAGAACCTGCCGGCCGCCAAGGCCACCACCGCGCGGCTCGTCTCCATGATCCCGGTGGACCACGCGGAGCAGCCGGTGGGGCTGACCGCGATGGAGCGGTCCCTCGGCGACCTGTGGGTACGCACCAGCAAGGACATGACACCCGAGATCCGGACCGAGTTCCGGGCCACCCTCGTGAACATGCTGCAGAGCTGGCTGTGGGAGATGGAGAACCAGATCCAGAACCGCATCCCCGATCCGGTGGACTACGCGGAGATGCGGCGGCACACCTTCGGCTCGCACCTCACGATGTACCTGTGCCGGCTGGGCCAGGCGGGCCGTGGCATCCCCGACGACATCTACGCCTCGGGCACCATCCGCTCCCTGGAGAACGCGGCCGCCGACTCCGCATGCCTGATGAACGACATCTTCTCGTACCAGAAGGAGGTGGAGGTCGAGGGCGAGGTGCACAACTACCTGCTCGTCACCCGCAACTTCTTCGACATCGGCTACGCGGATGCACTGCACATCTGCCACTCGCTGATGACGCAGCGCACCGAGGAGTTCGAGCACATCGTCGCCAACCAGCTGCCGCTGCTCTACGACGACTGGCAGCTGGACGCCGAAGCCCGAGCCGGACTCGACGCGTACGTAGGCGAGTTGAAGGACTGGCTGGCCGGAATCCTCAACTGGCACCAGAAGGTGAAGCGTTACCGCGAGGAGGACCTGCACCGGCTGGGCGACGGGATCTCCACCGGCGTCCTGAGCGCCGGCTTCGGCATGTCGGCGGCCCGGATCTCGCTGCCCGCCCGCTGAGAGCGGACCGCTGAGGACCGCTGATCCTGCGGCGGGCAGGGGGACCCCCTGCCCGCCCCCGCCCTGCCTTGTCCCGACTTGTCCCCGCCGCGCCCGCTCGGCGGCCTCCCGGTGATCACGCGCCGCATGGCCCTCGTAAAGTGGTCCGCGTGATCAAGAACAGAATCCTTACGGCCCTGGTCATCGGGGCCCTCCTGATGGTGGGCGCTCCGTCCGCCTCTGCCGAGGACACGACTACGTCCGCCGCGACCACCGGCCCCGTCTTCAACAAGCCCAAGGGCACGGCGGCCGAGCAGGGCGCGATCCTCAGCCACCTCGGCAAACTCGTCGGCGGCGCCCAGAGCGGGTCGACCATCCGCATATCGCTGTACCTATTCGGATCGGGCTGGCTCGCAACCCAGCTCGAGGCGGCGCACAAGAGGAACGTGAACGTGCAGGTCCTCGTCGACAACGACAGCGTCAGCGACCCCTGGATGGCCGGCGCCGGCCTGGCCGTGAAGGACACGCTGACCAAGGCGTTCGCTTTGACCCCGCCCGCGAACGCGACGTACGGCACGTCCTGGTTCAGGGTGTGCGCCGCGAACCAGCCGTGCCTGGCCAAGGCCACGCCGGGCACGGGCAAGGTCAACCACAACAAGTTCTTCCTCTTCTCCCGGACCACCGGCACCGGCTTGCACACCGAGGGCACGCCGGTCGACAACGTGGTCGTGCAGTCCTCGGGCAACCTCACCAAGTGGGACCGCGAGTCCGCCTGGAACGACGCCATGACCGTCGCCGACAACGCGGTCCTGCACGCCGGCTACACCCGCTACTTCGACCTGATGGCCGCCTCGCAGGCGCTGCCTGACGGTTCCGGGCGGGTCGACAACCTGGCGATCGACGTGGAAGCGGGGCTGGCCAAGGGCTACTTCTTCCCGCGCAACTCGACGGATCCCAAGGCGAAGATCGACGTCGTCGAGAACATCCTGAGCATGGTCGAGACCACCCTGAAGAACCCCGACGGGACCCCCGTGAAGAACCCCGACGGGAGCCCGGTCGAGGTCTGCCACGGGAACTCCCCCGGCCACGGCACCGCCGACGGGCGTACCGTGATCCGCATCGCCAACGGTCACATCTCCCGGCCGGCCGTGGCCGAGAAGCTCTGGAACCTGGCCAACGCCGGCTGCATGGTCAACATCGTCTACGACAAGCTCGCCGACTGGGACGGTCAGGGTCTGCACCGCGAGACGGCCTACCACCTCACGAGGTCGACCGAGAAGGGAAAGATCTCCCTCCACCATCTGGGCAACGACGACCAGAAGAACCCGGCCGACCCCCAGGTCTCCGGAACGGCCAGCCACACCAAGTACCTGCTCATCGAGGGCTCCTACAAGGGCGCGAAGGACCAGAAGCTCGTCTTCACCGGCAGCCACACGTACACCGGCAATGCCCTCAACAGCAACGACGAGGCGCTGTTGAAGTACAACAGCCCGACGGTGCACGACGCCTACGTACAGAACTTCCGTGAGCAGCGCGCCGCCGCAATCGCGGAGGCCCTGTACGGCGTAGTCCCGTAGCAGGACCGGCGACGGGTCTAGAACTCGTCCGCCGTGTGCGGCAGCAGCGCGGTGCGCAGCCCCGCGTCCAGGGCCGCCGCCGCGCCGGGGGTGTGCTCCACCAGCAGGGCGGCCGCGGCCAGTTCGACGGCCCGGGTCCCGCCGAGGTAGCAGGCCGCGAGCTCCCGTACGTCCAGGGTCAGGTCGGGGGCCCGGCCTCCGGCGGGCCCGTACGCCGCCCCGTCCGGCCCGGCCTTCAGGAGGAAGCGCCCCGCGTTCGCGGGCAGCCGTACGTCGGTCAGCTCCAGTACGAGTTCCACGGGCGCGGCCCACGACCGCCCGGTCAGCGCCGCCGCCACGTCGACCAGCCGCAGCCAGAGCGCCGGGAAGGCGGCGGTGACCCGGACCTGGTCCCGGTCGGCGGCGAAGTGCAGCAGCGGGTCGTCGGCCGGCCGGCCCCACGCGGTGACCCGGCCGGTGAGGTCGAGGGAGGCCACGCAGTCCCACAGGGCGGCGGCGGCCTGCGGGGTGTCGGCCTCCAGCTCGTCGACCCGGACCAGGCCCGGGGTCCGCACGCCCGCGGTGTTCTCCTCGGGCTTCGTGCGGTAGAGGACGTAGCCCGCGATCGGTTCGCCGGGCTCCCCCAGGACGATGATCCGGGGCGGGCTGAGCTCCTCGTCCTCCTCGTCCTGCTCGATGAGCCACTCCTCTGTCCAGCGCCGCCCGCTGCGGGTGGGGCGCCCGGCCCGTACCGCGCGGGACGCCTCGTGGTAGGGGCCGACGACGGCGACGGCGTCCTCGGGGTCCGCGGTGGCGACCAGCCGCAGCGGCCGCCGGTCCGCCTCGATGCGCAGGGCCAGCGGCCGGGTGGAGTCGATCTCGATGGTGGCGCCCTGGGTGGCGCTGCCGTAGCCGAAGCGCCCGTAGATCGCGGCCTCGGAGGCCCACAGGGCGGCGAGGGGGCTGCCGGCCGCTCCCGCCCGCCGCAGCATCTCGCCCATCAGGGCGGTCAGTACGCCGCGGCGGCGGTGGGTGGGGGCGACGGAGACGAAGGTGAGCCCGGGGCAGGGCAGGTCCGCCCCGGGCACCGAGAGCCGGAACTCGTGCGCGGCCATGAATCCGACGATCGCGTCGCCGTCGTAGGCCCCGATCCGCAGGCAGTCGCGGAGCAGCTCGTGGTGCCGCTCGCGCGCCTCCTTCTCGGGACGGTCGTGGAACACCAGGTAGGCGAGCTCCAGAGCACGGTCGATGTCGGCCTCGGGCACCTCGCGGATCTCCACCATGATCCGGAGACTAATCGGTCATCGCGGACCAGTCACTTCATAAGGGGCGGGAACCCGCCCGGCAGGGCGGGTTCCCGCCCCGGCCTGCTCCGGGTCAGCGCGCCGCGGGCCCCGTCCAGTCCGCCGGTACGCGCCCGAGGCGGATCCGCTGCGGGTGGTCTCCGACGGGTACCGACACCCGCTTGGCGCCGGTGGCGAAGTCGATGGCCGTGACCCGGTCGGCGGCGCTCTCGGAGATCACGCAGCCGGAGCCGTCGCCGTCGACGGTCGCCCAGTAGGGCTTGGCGGCGGGCACGAGGGGGCCTTGCTCCAGGGTGGCCCGGTCGACGACGGTCGCGTAGTCGTCCATGGTCCCCGCCACGCACAGCTTGGACCCGTCCGGGCTCATGGACATGCCGTGGTGGCGGGAGTCGTTGACCCAGGTGGTGCGGTCGGTGCTGGTGGCGGGGTTCTCGGGGAGGGTCTTGATCCGGGTGATCCGGTCGGCGGCCACGTCGTACTCGACGAAGCCGTTGAAGAAGGACACCTGGAAGTACAGCTTCGACTCGTCCGGGGCGAAGGCCATGGGCCGTACCGCGTCGGACAGGTCGGAGCGCCCGAAGGCGTCGAGGCGGGCCCGCATGTCGATGACCCGGACCGGGCGGAGGGTCTGCGCGTCGGCGACCGTGATCCTGCGGTCGCCCTTCGTCCAGTCCAGCCAGGGCGCGTCGAGGGCGGAGGTCACGTCACCGATGGAGCTGTTCCACAGGAAGCGCCCGTCCCGGGTGAAGGAGTTCTCGTGCGGCTTGTCGCCGGTGCCGAAGGAGCCGGCCTGGCGGCCGCTGGCCATGTCGAGGACGTGCACGGTGTTGGCGGTGGAGGCCGAGACCGCCACGCGCGTGCCGTCCGGGGAGACGGCCATGTGGTCGGCCCGGTAACCGGCCACGGGAAAGCGCCAGTTGACCCGGCCGGTACGGACGTCGATGGAGACGACATCGGCGAAGCTGGGTCGGGAGGCGACGACGGCGGAGCCGTCCGGGGTGGTGTACATGTCGTCCACGAACTGGTCGTGGCCCTCGCCCGCGGTGGCCCGGACGCCCAGGAAGTAGGCGAGTTTCACCGGGTTGAGGTAGATCTCCCGGAGCCGCTCCGCCTTGTCCGGGATCATGTCGATCCGGCCCACCTTGGCCAGGTCACCGGTGGAGGCGAGGACGTCGGCGGTGCCCTCCCAGTTGTTGCCCACGAACAAGACCTCGCGCGGGCCCGGCCCGGCGGACCCGGCACCCTCCGGGAATCCGGCGCCCGCCGCGGGCGCGGGACCCGCCACGAGGGCGGCCAGCGCCAGCGCGGCCACGGCCGCCACGGCCGGCAGGGCGCGGCGGTTACTCGATCGGCTGGCAGACATCCGGTCAACTCCGTTACGGGGAGACGCTGTTACCGGCCGGTAAGATAGGCGGAACAGCGAAAGGGCGCAACCCCCACGGGGTTGCGCCCTTTCCACACCGAGCTACAGCTCGTCAGCTCTTCAAGCGACGGACCCGATCCTGCTGATCACCGTGTTCGCGACGTCCGGGTGGATCGGGATGTGCGCGCCGGTCAGGGCCGCGCCGGTGCCGCCGCGCCGGTTGGCGACGATCTCGGCGGCGATGGACAGCGCGGTCTCCTCCGGGGAGCGGGCGCCGAGGTCCAGGCCGATCGGGGAGCGCAGCCGGGCCAGTTCGAGCTCGGTCACGCCGACCTCGCGGAGCCGCTTGTTGCGGTCCTCGTGGGTGCGGCGGGAGCCCATGGCGCCGACGTACGCGACGGGAAGCTTGAGGGCCAGTTCGAGGAGCGGGACATCGAACTTGGCGTCGTGCGTGAGGACGCACAGGACCGTCCGGCCGTCGACCGCGTCGGCGGAGGACTGCTCCTCCAGGTAGCGGTGCGGCCAGTCGACCACGATCTCGTCCGCCTCGGGGAAACGCTTCTTCGTGGCGAACACGGGCCGGGCGTCGCACAGCGTCACCCGGTAGCCGAGGAACTTGCCGATCCGCACCAGGGCGGAGGCGAAGTCGATGGCCCCGAAGACGATCATCCGGGGCGGCGGGACACTGGACTCGACCAGCACCTTGAGCGGCTCTCCGCAGAGGCGGCCGTCGGCGCCGATCTCCAGCACGCCGGTCTTGCCGGCGTCGAGCATGGCCCGCGCCTCCTCGGCGATGGCCCGGTCCAGCTCGGGGTGGCCGCCGAACCCGCCCTCGTAGGAGCCTTCGCCCCGGACGAGTACGGCACGGCCCATGAGCTCGGCCGGGCCCTCGGCGATCCGGGCGAGCGCCGCCGCCTCCCCCCGGGCGGCGGCGGCCAGCGAGGCCTCGAACACCTCCCGCGCGGGAGAGCCCACGGGGACCGGGGTCACCAGGATGTCGATGATTCCGCCGCAGGTCAGACCGACGGCGAAGGCATCGTCATCGCTGTACCCGAAGCGCTCCTGGACGGTCTCGCCGTCTTCGAGCGCCTGCTGGCACAGCTCGTACACCGCACCCTCTACGCATCCACCGGAGACCGAACCGATGGCCGTGCCGTCACTGTCGACGGCGAGGGCCGCTCCGGGCTGCCTGGGTGCGCTCCCGCCGACCGCCACGACTGTGGCGACGGCGAAATCGCGTCCCTGCTCGACCCACCGGTTCAGTTCTTCGGCGATATCCAGCATGGGGGCCTCCTCGGAGAGGTTCAGATTCCAGTATCGGATACGTGGAGGGTGCGGCTCTTGGTACGGATCAGATCCGCCCGGGTCAGCTGACCCCGAGCCAGCCCTCGATCGGGTGCAGCGCGAAGAAGACCAGGAAGATTCCGGTCAGTGCCCACATGAAGGCACCGATCTCGCGCGCCTTGCCCTGCGCCACCTTGATGGCGACGTAGGAGATGACACCGGCGGCGACGCCGGCCGTGATCGAGTACGTGAACGGCATGATCACGACGGTCAGGAAGACCGGGATCGCGGTGGCCGCGTCGGCCCAGTCCACGTGGCGGGCGTTCTGCATCATCATCGCGCCGATGACGACCAGGGCCGCGGAGGCGACCTCACCCGGGACGATCTGCGTGATCGGGGTGAAGAAGAGGCAGGCGGCGAAGAACAGACCGGTGACGACGGAGGCGAGGCCTGTGCGGGCACCCTCACCGACGCCGGTGGCCGACTCGACGAACACGGTCTGGCCGGAGCCACCCGCCACGCCACCGATGGCGCCACCGGCACCGTCGATGAACAGCGCCTTGGACAGGCCCGGCATGCGGCCCTGCTCGTCGGCGAGCTTGGCCTCGGTGCCGACACCGATGATGGTGGCCATCGCGTCGAAGAAGCCGGCCAGCACGAGGGTGAAGACGATCATGCCGACCGTCATGACACCGACGTCGCCCCAGCCGCCGAACGAGACGTCACCGAAGAGCGAGAAGTCCGGCATCGAGACCGCGGAGCCGGAGAGCTCCGGCGGGCCGCTCTTCCAGGCCTTCGGGTCGATGTTCACGACCGCGTTCAGAATGGCCGCGAGGACGGTTCCGCCGATGATGCCGATCAGGATCGCGCCGGGAATCTTGCGTGCCTGCAGCATGAAGATGGCGAGCAGGGTCACGCAGAAGAGGAAGACGGGCCAGCCGGCGAGTTCACCGACGGAACCGAGCTGCACGGGGGGACCGAACTCCGGACCCCTGCCCACGAAGCCGGCCTTTACGAGGCCGATCAGGGCGACGAACATGCCGATGCCCATGGTGATGGCGTGCTTGAGCGCGAGGGGGATCGCGTTCATGATCATCTCGCGGAGGCCGGTGACGACCAGGAGACAGATCACGACGCCGTAGACCACGCACATGCCCATGGCCTGCGGCCAGGTCATCTGGGGGGCCACCTGCGAGGCCAGCACGCCGGACACGGAGAGACCGGCGGCGAGTGCGAGCGGGACCTTGCCGACGAAGCCCATGAGGAGCGTCGTGGCGGCTGCGGCGAACGCCGTGGCGGTGATGATCGCCGAAGCGGCCATCGAGTTGCCGGCAACATCCTTGCCGGAGAGGATCAGCGGGTTCAGCAGGAGGATGTACGCCATGGCCATGAAGGTCGTGATACCGCCACGAACCTCATTGCCGACGTTGGATCCGCGCTTGCTGATGTGAAAGTACCGGTCGAGCCAAGTCTGGCCAGCGGGGGTCGGAGAGCCGTCTCCGGCCTCCTCCGCACTGGTCTTGGGCTCCACAGAGGACTGGGTCATGGTGCCTAACTCCCAAGGTTCAAAGGGGCACCCGCATAAAGATTGGAGACACGGGATTTGGGAAAACGCGTTTGGCTGCACGACCCGGGGTGACGGCCCGAGGCGACGCAAATAGTGCACTGCGTGTACTGCGGGTACTGCGTGGGTTCTGCGGTACGGCTGGTACTGCTGGTGACACCGGGGGTAGGTGGTGCGACCGCGGGTGTTATCTGGGTACTTCCGGTGAAAACTTGACCGCGAGCGGTGCGGTGCTGAGGACTCCGGACTTCGTGCTCCGGGCGGTGCGGCTGGAAGTGTGACGTTCCCGTGTCACACCGCCCGGAAATCTGGGGGGGTCCGAGGGCCTCGCGGCCCCCGGACCACGCCGTCCTAGAGGGTGCCGGTGAGCAGTTCCGGACGGATCGGCGTCTTGTTGATCTCCAGACCGGTCGCCGCCCGGATCGCCGCGATGACGGCCGGGGTGGACGAGAGGGTCGGGGCCTCGCCCATGCCGCGCAGGCCGTACGGGGCCTTCGGGTCGGCGAGCTCCAGGACGTCGACCGGGATGGTCGGGGTGTCGAGGATGGTCGGGATCAGGTAGTCCGTGAAGGAGGGGTTGCGCACCTTCGCGGTCTTCGGGTCCACGATGATCTCTTCCATGATCGCGACGCCCAGGCCCTGGGTGGTACCACCCTGGATCTGGCCGACCACGGAGAGCATGTTCAGCGCCTTGCCGACGTCCTGGGCGGTCGCCAGCTCGACGACCTTGACGAGGCCGAGCTCGGTGTCCACCTCCACGACCGCGCGGTGCGCGGCGAAGGTGTACTGGACGTGGCCGTTGCCCTGGCCGGTGACCAGGTCGAAGGCCTCGGTCGGGGCGTGGCGGAACTCGAGCTCGATGTCGATCGCGTCCTCGCCCTCCAGGATGTCGGCGATGTCCGCGAGGACCTCTCCGCCATCGGTGACGACCTTGCCGCCTTCGAGGAGCAGCTCGGCGGTCGCCCACGCGGGGTGGTACGAGCCGTTCTTGCGCCGGCCGATCTCCAGGACCGCCTCGCGGACGGCCTCACAGGTGTTCTTCACGGCGCCACCGGTCATGTACGTCTGCCGCGAGGCGGACGTGGAACCGGCGGAGCCGACCTGGGTGTCGGCCGGGTGGATGGTCACCTGCGTGACACCCAGCTCGGTACGGGCGATCTGCGCGTGGACGGTGATACCGCCCTGGCCGACCTCCGCCATGGCCGTGTGGACCATCGCGACGGCCTCGCCGTTGATGACCTCGAGGGTCACGCGGGCGGTGGAGTAGTCGTCGAAGCCCTCGGAGAAGCCGACGTTCTTGATGCCGACCGCGTAGCCGACGCCGCGGACGACGCCTTCACCGTGGGTGGTGTTCGACAGACCACCGGGCAGCGCGCGGACGTCCGCGCTCTCGCCGGCGGACTCCCACTGGCGCTCCGGCGGCAGCGGGCGGGCCTTGACCCGGCGCAGCAGCTCGGCGACGGGCGCCGGAGCGTCCACGACCTGGCCGGTGGGCATGATCGTGCCCTGCTCCATGGCGTTGAGCTGGCGGAACTCCACCGGGTCCATGCCCAGCTTCGCCGCGAGCTTGTCCATCTGGGCCTCGTAGGCGAAGCAGGCCTGGACGGCGCCGAAGCCGCGCATCGCGCCACAGGGCGGGTTGTTCGTGTAGAGCGCGATCGCCTCGATGTCCACGTCCTCCAGGACGTACGGACCGACCGAGAGGGAGGAGGCGTTGCCCACGACCGCCGGGGAAGCGGACGCGTACGCGCCGCCGTCCAGGACGATCTTGCACTTCATGTGCGTGAGCTTGCCGTCCTTGGTGGCGCCGTGCTCGTAGTACAGCTTCGCCGGGTGACGGTGCACGTGGCCGAAGAAGGACTCGAAGCGGTTGTAAACGATCTTGACCGGCTTGTTCGTGGCCAGGGCCAGGAGGCAGGCGTGGATCTGCATCGAGATGTCTTCGCGGCCACCGAACGCGCCGCCGACGCCCGAGAGCGTCATGCGGACCTTCTCCGGCGGCAGGCCCAGGACCGGGGCGATCTGCTGGAGGTCCGAGTGCAGCCACTGGGTGGCGACGTACAGCTCGACACCGCCGTCCTCGGACGGTACGGCCAGGCCGGACTCCGGGCCGAGGAAGGCCTGGTCCTGCATGCCGAAGGTGTACTCGCCCTCGACGATGACGTCGGCGCGCTTGCGGGCCTCTTCCACGTTGCCGCGGATGATCGGCTGGCGGTGCACGATGTTCGGGTGCGGGACGTGACCGATGTGGTGGTCGTCGCGGCCCTCGTGGATCAGCGGCGCGCCCTCGGCGAGGGCGGAGGCCTCGTCCGTGACGAGCGGCAGCTCACGGTAGTCGATCTTGATCTTGGCGGCCGCGCGGCGGGCGGTCTCCGGGTGGTCGGCGGCCACGAGGGCGACCGGCTCACCGTGGTGACGGACCCGGCCGTTGGCGAGAACCGGGGTGTCCTGGATCTCGAGGCCGTAGTTCTTCATCTCGGCCGGCAGGTCGTCGTACGTCAGCACCGAGTAGACGCCCGGCATCGCCAGGGCCTCGGAGATGTCGATCGAGACGATCTCGGCGTGGGCGACGGTGCTGCGGAGCGTCTGGCCCCACAGCATGTCCTCGTGCCACATGTCCGAGGAGTACGCGAACTCGCCGGTCACCTTGAGGGTGCCGTCCGGGCGCAGCGTGGACTCGCCGATGCCGCCCTTGGTGTGCTTCTGCGTGACGTTGGTCGGCGTACCCGCCGGGACCGTGCGCGTGTTCTGGGCCATGGTCAGACCGCCTCAGACTGACGGGCGGCCGCGAGGCGGACCGCGTCGAGGATCTTCTCGTAGCCCGTGCAGCGGCAGAGGTTGCCGGACAGGGACTCACGGATGTCCTGGTCGGACGGGGAGGGGTTCTCCTCCAGCAGCGCGTCGGCCTGGACCAGGAGGCCCGGGGTGCAGAAACCGCACTGGACGGCGCCGGCGTCGATGAACGCCTGCTGGATGGTGGAGAGCTCGACGCCCTCGCCGGTCTGCGAGTCGCCCGGCTTGGCCTGCCACTGCTTGGCCGCGTCCAGGGTGACGCCGCCCTTGCTGCCGCAGCCGCCGCCGGTGCCACAGGCACCGCCGTGGCCGTGCTCGTCGCGCTGCTTGGCGAACTCCGCCAGGCCCTCGACGGTCACGACGTCGCGGCCCTCGACCTGACCGGCCGCGACCAGACAGGAACAGACCGGCACGCCGTCGAGACGGACGGTGCAGGAACCGCACTCGCCCTGCTCACAGGCGTTCTTCGAACCGGGCAGGCCCAGGCGCTCGCGCAGGACGTAGAGAAGGGACTCGCCCTCCCAGACGTCGTCGGCTTCCTGCGGACGGCCGTTGACAGTGAAATTGACGCGCATGATTACGCAGCCCCTTCAAGCGAGCGGCCGTTGTTCGAACCGCGGTACTGCTCCCACGTCCAGACGAGCTGGCGGCGAGCCATGATGCCGACCGCGTGGCGGCGGTACTTCGCCGTGCCGCGGACGTCGTCGATCGGGTTGGCCGCGCCCGAGGCGAGGTCACCGAACTGCTTGGCGATCGACGGGGTGATGACGTTGCCGGACTCCCAGAAGCCGCCCTCTTCGAGCGCGGCGTTGAGGAACTCCTCGGCGGCCTTCGCCCGGATCGGGGTCGGCGCGGCCGAACCGATACCGGTACGGACCGTCCGGGTCTCGGGGTGCAGCGCCAGGCCGAACGCGCAGACGGCGATGACCATCGCGTTGCGGGAGCCGACCTTGGAGTACTGCTGGGGGCCGTCCGCCTTCTTGACGTGGACGGTCTTGATGAGCTCGTCGGCGGCCAGCGCGTTGCGCTTGACGCCGGTGTAGAACTCGTCGATCGGGATCAGGCGGGATCCGCGTACGGACTCCACCTCGACCTCGGCGCCCGCCGCGAGCAGCGCGGGGTGGGAGTCGCCGGCCGGCGAGGCGCAACCGAGGTTGCCGCCGACACCGCCGCGGTTACGGATCTGCGGGGACGCGACCGTGTGCGAGGCGAGCGCGAGTCCCGGAAGCTCCGTGCGGAGGTTCTCCATGATCTGCGTGTACGGGACGGAGGCGCCCAGACGTACCACGTCCTCGCCGACCTCCCACTCCCGCAGGAGACCGATGCGGTTCAGGTCCAGGAGGTACTCCGGCCGACGGTGGTCGAAGTTGATCTCGACCATCACATCGGTGCCACCCGCAATCGGCACAGCTGTGGGGAACTCGGCCTTAGCGGCGAGCGCCTCCTCCCAGCTGGCGGGGCGAAGGAAGTCCATGTGCGGCTCTCTTCTTCTTAATCGGGTCGTTCACTTCAAGCCAGGAGGCCGTTGGGCCCTCGACTGGTCGTTCACGTGCTGTTAACGCGGTGTGGACTCAGTACACCGGCCGTCCGTCCCCCGGGTGCAGTCACCGAAACCATGAAGGAGTTGGCTGGGGACCTCCCTCGTCTTGTAGATTCGTATGAAAGGCAGGATGCGACGACCTGCCCGATTTCCAACGGCAACATTCGAGACAGATCGGCGGCGACATCATGCGGCTGCGCGCACTGCTGGAAACCGAGGCGCTGGGGCTGCGGCTGCTGGGCGGCGAGGAAGAACTCGACCGGACGGTCCGCGGGGTCATGACGACCGACCTGAGGGATCCCAGCCGATACCTATCCGGAGGGGAGCTAGTCCTCACTGGCCTGGCATGGAGACGAAATTCAGCCGACTCCGAGCCGTTCGTACGAATCCTCGCGAGCGCCGGCGTGGCCGGGCTCGCGGCCGGCGAGGCCGAGCTGGGTGACATTCCCGACGATCTCGTCTCGGCGTGTCTGCGCAACCGTCTGCCGTTGTTCGCTGTAAACGAAGACGTTGCATTCGCCACCATCACCGAGTACGTGGTGCGGCAGGTGTCGGGAGAGCGTGCCGGGGACCTCGCGGCCGTCGTGGACCGCCATCGGCGGCTCATGACCTCCGGTCCGGCCGGTGGCGGACCCGATGTGGTGCTCGATCTGCTCACCACGGACCTCGATCTCCGGGCCTGGGTGCTCTCGCCCACCGGTCGGCAGATCGCCGGGGCGGGCGAGCCGCTGGCGCCGGGCATCTGCGCGGCACTGGCGAGCGAGCACCTCGCGGCGGTCCGGACGGGCCGCAGGGGGCCGCACCGGATCTCCCTCCAGGGTATTACCTACTCCCTCTTCCCGATCAGGGGACACGGGCGCGGCCCCGCAGGTCCGGCGGCCCGGGACGTCCGCGAGAGCGTGCTCTCCGACTGGCTGCTGGCCGTCGAGGCCGACGCCGGCGACTGGCCGGCCGAGCGGCTCGACCTGCTCCAGGGCGTCACCCAGCTCATCGCGGTCGAGCGGGACCGCCGCGACGCGGCCCGTACGGTGCGCCGCCGGCTGGCCCAGGAGGTGCTGGAGCTGGTCCAGACGGGCGCCCCGCCCGCCGAGATCGCCGCCCGCCTGCGGGTGGCCGCGCCGGTGCTCCTGCCCGGGCTGGGCACCGCCCCGCACTGGCAGGTCGTCGTGGCCCGGGTGGACTGGGACGGCGGCGACATCGCCGGCGGCCCCGTCGCCCAGTCGCTGCTGGAGGAGATCCTCGTAGACCCGTCGGTCTCCGGGCCGGAACCCTCCGACCGGATCGCCGTCGCGCACGCCGGGGACGAGGCGATCGCCCTCGTACCGCTGCCCGTGCCCGCAGGGGAGCCCGGCGAGGAGAAGGGACCCGACACCGCCCTGCACGCGGAAACGCTGCTCGCGGCCGTACGGGACCCCCTGGCGGCCGGACTCGCCGACGACGGCCGGCTCACCCTGGGCGTCAGCGCGGCCGTGTCCTCCGCCGAGGGGCTCCGCGGGGCCCTGGAGGAGGCCCGGCACGCCCGCCGGGTCGCCGCGGCCCGCCCGGGCCGGGTCTGCGCGGCCGGCCACCACGAGCTGGCCTCGCACGTCCTGCTGCTCCCGTTCGTCCCGGACGACGTCCGCCGCGCCTTCACGGCCCGGCTGCTGGACCCGCTGCGGGACTACGACCGCCGCCACCGGGCGGAGCTCATCCCCACGCTCGAAGCCTTCCTGGACTGCGACGGTTCCTGGACCCGCTGCGCCACGCGCCTGCACCTCCACGTCAACACGCTGAGGTACCGGGTCGGGCGAATCGAGCAGTTGACGGCGCGGGATCTTTCCCGGCTGGAGGACAAGCTCGACTTCTTCCTGGCACTGCGGATGAGCTGAGAAGATCCACCGTCTGACCGGCGGGGGGCCGGTCGGGGCGGCTGATGATCCGTCCGGACTTTGTGAAAGAGTTCACCCGACCCCTTGGCCGAACCTGCCGATCCGTGCTCTCATTTCGCCCCAGGGCTCAACGACGTGCTGCTTGGTTGCTTTGGGGAGGGCAATGTGGCGGATACCGCCATGTCCAGTGCCGGAACTATCGGGGGAGACGACCCCCTCCAGCGGGCGATATGGCGGCTGCGCTCGCGCGGCTGTTGGACCGACGCGGCGGCCCTGCTGACGCCGCACCTGCACGATGCCGGAGCCGCCGTTCAGCGGACCGGTCTCCTGGTCGAGCGCTGCCTGTTCACAGGTCAGGGCTGGGCCGAAGCGGAGGACGCGCTGCGGGTGGCCGAAGCGGTCTCGCAGGACGACGACGACCGGGGCGCGGCCGCCTGCGAGCGGGGTCACCTGGCGTACGCGGCGACCGTACTGGGCGTACGCGACCGGGCCGACGAGGCCCGCTCGGCGCTCGGCCGGGCGGCGGCGCTGCTGTCCCCGGGGTCGCGCACCCGGCCACTGCTGGACTTCCGGCGGGGCCTGGTGGCCGAACACCTGGCGGACGCACCCTCCTCCGCCCTGCCGGCGTACCGGCGGGCCCACGCGGGCGCCCTCGCCCACGGCGACACCCTGCTGCTCTCCTTCACCTGGCGGCACCTGGCGGCGCTGGCCCTGCGGGACGGGGAGGTCGCCGAGGCCCGCAAGGGCTTCGCGGAGTCCCTCCGCATCCGGGAGGACCTGGGCTTCCTGGTCGGCACGGCCCCGGCGCTGGCGGCCCTGGCCGAAGCCGAACCGGAACCGGAGGCCACCCGCCTCCGAGCGGAGGCCCGCCGCCTGTTCCACCTCCTGGGCGGCATCCCCACCTGGCTGGCGGACCAACTCCAGCCCGCCGCGATTCCTTCTCCTTCTTGACGCGCCGCTCGCACCGCTGCGCGGGCTTCGCGCCGCTGCGCCGAACTCCGTCCGGCGGGGTGCTCGCCACCGCCGCCCCGGCGTAGGGCCCGGTGGGGCGGGTGCGGGTAGGTCGGCCCTGCGGGGCGGAGTTCCCCTACCCGCCCTTCCACCGTTCCCCGGGCGCTGCCCGAACCCGCGCCTCAAACGCCGGCGAGGCTAAATGCGGGCTACCGGGCTGCGCCCGGACCCCCTGGGGCTCCGCCCCAGACCCCGGTCCTCAAACGCCGGACGGCTGAAAAGAACAACCCCGGCCGGAGTCGGGACCTGCGCGC
>NZ_JBWJVM010000115.1:0-22401 GCF_056428985.1 Streptomyces sp. CA189
GATCAGGGAGACCGCGGTGCCGAGCCAGGTGGTACCCAGCCACTGGGTGCCGAAGTAGCCGAGGGCGATGCTGTAGCCGGCCCAGGCGATGGCGGCCAGGACCGACCAGGGCAGGAACTCCCTGACCTTGCGGTGGGTCTTGCCCGCGCCGAGGGAGACCACCGAGCGGCCGGCCGGGGCGAACCGGGCAACCACCACCAGGGCGCCGCCGCCGCGTGCGAGGGCGGTGCCGAGGCGCTCGTGGGCCCGGGTGAGCCGGCGTGAACGGGCGATGGCCCGGTCGAGACGGGCCCCGCCCCGCCGGGCGAGCCGGTACGCGGCCATGTCGCCCAGTACCGAGGCGCTGACGGCCGTCACCAGCAGCGCCAGGATGTCCGGCACTTGGGAGTGCACGGGCACCGGTCCGGCGGCCCCGGCTGCCGCTGCGGCGGCAGCCGCAGCGGTGATCACCAGGACCCCGCTCGGCAGCACCGGCAGGAACACGTCGAGCAGGATGGACAGCGCCACGAGGGCGTAGATCCATGGGCTCGAAGTCATCGAGCCCAGAGTCTCAAGCACAGCGGGACTCCCCAGTCCGGTTGACGTGCCTCGGCGTGAGGCGCCGCGACGTCGCGGGGAGCGGCAGGGGCGGCTGACAGCGGAACAGCGTACGCCGGGCGTCCACGGACCGGACGCCCGGGGCGGTGCTCCGGGCGTGACGGTTTCGCCGCCGCCGTGCGTCAGTCCGGAGGCGTGAGGTCGCGGTCCAGGACCGTCACCAGGCGGGGGCCCTTGCGGGCCTGGTCCAGGCGCAGCCGCGCGGAGCGGCCCGACAGCGCGAGCGTCATGAGCTGATTGCCGAACCACGGGCCGCCCGTACGCCGCCAGCTCAGCGGGGGCCGGCCCGTCCGGCCGTGCCGGGAGAAGCCCCGGCCCAGCCACCGGCCCAGCCGAGACCAGCCCAGCCGGAAGCCCCATTTCACGGCCGTGTGGATGGAGTTGTGGACGGGAGAGCAGGTGAGCTGGAACAGCTGTGCCGTGCTGGGTATTCGGGGTTCGGCCACGTAGGCGTGGTGCACGTCTCCTGAGAGCACGCACACCGTCGCCGGCGCCCGGGGGCCCGTGCCCACCTCCTCGATCAGGTCGCTGAGCATCGCGAACGAGGCGGGGAACGCCGCCCAGTGCTCCAGATCGCTCCGCCGGCGCAGGTTCTCCCCGATCCGGGCCCACCTCGGGCCCCGATCCCCGCGGCACAGCGCGGCATTCCACACCTCCGCGTCGTGCACGAGCGGCGGCATCAGCCACGGCAGTGAGGAGCCTATGAGGAGGTGGTCGTAACCCCCGTGTCCGGCCAGGGCGTTCTCGCGGAGCCACTGCCGCTCCGCGGGGTCGAGCATGGCCCGCCCGTCCTCGGCGAGCACCCGGGCGGCCCGGGTGTCCACCATCAGCAGCCGGGTCCGGCCGAAGTCGCGGCGGTAGCTCCAGCGCACCGTGGCCGGGTCGGCGTCCGCCGAGGTGGCGAAGGCCCGTAGGACGTCGGTGCCGTCGGGGGACGCCCGGACCGCCTCGAACACGGGGTCGGCCGCCAGCTCGGCGGGGGAGAGGTTGCCGAGGTGCTGGTACACCCAGTACGACATCAGGCCGCTGACCACCCGCTCCTGCCACCAGGGGGTGGCGCGCATCTCCGCCAGCCACGCGGCGCTGGTGTTCCAGTCGTCGATGACGTCGTGGTCGTCGAACATGTGCAGGCTCGGGACGGTGGAGAGGAGCCAGCGGATCTCCGGATCGAGCCAGGACTCGTAGTACAGCCGGGTGTACTCCTCGAAGTCCGCGACCTGGGCGCCGGGGGCCTCGCGGAGGTCCCGCCGGGCCGCCAGCCACTGGCGGGTGGAGCGGGAGAGCTGGTCCGCGTACACCTGGTCGCCGAGGAGGAGCAGGACGTCGGGCCGCACCGCCTCCGGGTCGGCGGCCAGATCGGCGGCGAGCGTGTCGAGCGCGTCGGGGCCGTGCGGGCCGCGCCGGTCGGCCGGCGGGGCGGCCTGGCGGCAGGAGCCGAAGGTGAGGCGGAGGCCGGGAGCGGTCGTGGAGCCCCGCCTTCCCGCGGGCGGGGTCGTGATGGTGCTCGCGGGGAACGGGCTCTCGGGCAGCGGCCAGACCCGGAGACCGTCGAGGAGGACCTCGTAGGCCGTGGTGGAGTCCGGGGTGAGGCCGGTGACGGTGATCAGGGCGTAGTGGTGGCCGGCAATCTGGAAGGTGTGGACGCTGCCGCCGGAGCCGTCGGCGCAGCGCACCTCGGCGGTGCACGGGCGGTCCGCCTCGATCCATACCGTGGCGGAGTCGCCCGCGTCCCAGTCGACGTGGCGCAGCAGCGGTCCCAGGCGCAATGCCCCCATGCAACTCCCCCTCCTTCGTCCGGCGGTGCCGTTCGATCACCGTACGACGGGGAGGGGGTCGTCCACCTCCCCCTGGCGGGGGAAAGATCCTTGGCCAGGGGTGGGGGTGGTGGGTGGGAGGTGAGGTGCGTCTGGGGTGCGTGTGGGTGTCAGCAGGCGTTGAGGATGTTGACCAGGGCCGTCTTCTCCGTCGAGTCCATGCTCAGCGCCCAGTACTGCTTGACCCCGACCCACATGCGCGCGTAGGTGCAGCGGTAGGCGGTGCGCGGCGGCAGCCACTTGCCGGGGTCGAGGTCGCCCTTCGACTGGTTGACGTTGTCGGTGACGGCGATGAGCTGGGGGCGGGTGAGGTCGTTGGCGAACTGCTGGCGCTTGGTGGTGGTCCAGGAGTTGGCGCCGGAACGCCAGGCCTCGGCGAGGGCGACGACGTGGTCGATGTCGAGGTCGGAGGCGGCCGTCCAGGTGGCGCCGTCGTACTCGGAGTACCAACTGCCGCTGACGGCCGCGCAGGCGGAGTCCTGGACCACGCCCGAACCGTCGCGCTTGAGGACGGTCTCGCGGGTGTTGCAGGTACCGGAGACGGTGCTCCAGTGGGGGAAGAGGTCGCGGCTGTAGCCGCTGGTGGAGCCCTCGGTCTTCGGGGTGACGGTCGCGAGGTAGGAACGGGCGGCCGCGGCGCTGATCGGGGTGGGAGGGGCGGCGGCGGCGGTGGGGGCGGTGAGGAGGGTGGTCTGGGAGGCCGCCGCGTGTATGGAGGCGAGCATGCCGTGTCGACGCGCGTAGACGGAGCGCGTGGAGGACCTGGGCGTGGAGGACATGAGGGGCTCCTGGGTGGGGGTGGGAGTGGGAGTGGTTGGAGCGGGTGTGCTGTGGGGCGTGGCCATGCTGGCCGCGCCGGGTTTCATGGGGATGGGCGCGAGGTGACAGTCTGAAGGCATGACCATGTCACGTCGAGGTTGGTGACGGGCTTTGGGGTGGGGGGAGTTGGGATTAGGGGTCGGGTTGGGTGGGGGTGGGGCTAATGTCCCGGCTGGGGCTGGGGCTGGGGCTGGGGCTGGGGGGGCGGAGCCAGGGTCAGAGGCAGGGCCGGGGCCGGGGTCGGAGCCGGGAGCCGGAGTTAGGGCCAGGCCCAGGCTCAGGGGCGGGGCCCGAGTCGGGGCCAGGGTCGGGAGGCGGAGCCAGGGCTAGAGCCGGGGCCGGGGTCGGGGCTGGAGCCGGAGCCGGGAGCCGGAGTTAGGGCCAGGCCAGGCCCAGGCTCAGGGGCGGGGGCCCGAGTCGGGGCCAGGGTCAGGAGGCGGAGTCAGGGCTAGGCCGCTTCGTTTGGATCACCGTGCAGACCAGAGGAAGATGCCCACGATGTGGAGTCCGGCCAGGTAGATGGTCGCGGTCTTCTCGTAGCGGGTGGCGATGCCTCTCCACTGCTTCAAGCGGTTGATGCAGCGTTCGACGGTGTTGCGCTGCTTGTATGCATCGCGGTCGAAGGCTGGTGGCCTGCCGCCCCGGCTTCCGCGCCCCAGCCGGTGGCCGCGCTGATCGGCCGGAACGGGGATGACCGCCCGGATACCGCGCTTGCGTAGGTGCTCGCGGATCGCGCGGGAGGAGTACGCCTTATCGGCCAGGACCACGTCCGGCCTGGTGCGGGGCCGTCCTCGCCGTCGAGGAACGCGAAGGCGGGCCATGACGTGAGCGAAGGCGGGTGCGTCACCGGCCTGTCCGGCGGTGAGCACGAAGGCCAGTGGCCGGCATTGGGCATCGGAGGCCAGGTGGATCTTTGTGGTCAGTCCGCCGCGGGACCGGCCGATGGCGTGGTCTACCGGTTCGCCTGCTGGGGCCCCTTTTTTCGCGCCCCGGCCGCATGCTGGTGTGCGCGCACGATGGTGGAGTCCACCGAGACAGCCCAGTTGAGGTTGTCATCAGCGTCGGCCTGTGCGACCACAGCGGTGAACACTCTCGCCCAGGTGCCGTCGATGGCCCACATCCGCAACCGGTTGTAGACGCCTCGCCAATTGCCGTACTTCTCGGGGAGATGGATCCACTGCGATCCCGTCTGGAACTTCCAGGCGATCGCGTCGATCACTTCTCGGTGATCCCGCCACCGGCCACCGCGCCGCGGTGTCCGATCTGGCAGTAACGGCTCGATTCGCGCCCACTGCGCGCCAGTCAACGGCACACACGAACAACGACCGATGCTGCTGGTTGGAACGGCGCCGCCGTCAGGCGGTCGGCCCCGTGCGGAGCCGCCGCGCGTCCCGCACGAGTGCGTACAAAGCGATGAGGAAGATCACGGCTCCAGCCACGACCCAGAGAACTGAGGCCCCAGAGCGGTAGTCACGAACGGCAAGAAAGAGCAGCATCGCGCTGGGAAGGACACCGAAGGCCGAGATTGGAGCGCTGATGCGGTTAGTCACCTGGACATCATCAACGACAAGCTCGGCCAGCGGAAGTGATCCAAACGAACCGCCCTAGGGCCAGGGCCAGGGCCAGGGTCGGAGCCGGGGTCGGGGCTGGGGTCGGGGCCGGAGTCGGAGCCGGAGCCGGAGTTAGGTCCAGGCCAGGCCCAGGGGTGGGCCCGAGTCGGGGCCCGAGTCAGGGGCGGAGTCGGGGCCAGAGCGCGAGTCCGAGTCCGTGTTCTGGTGTTGGTCACGGTCCTCGTGCACGTCCCGTTTCTCCTGCCGGGGCTGTTCCCGGGTTAGTTCTCGTGGTGGTGCCGGCTGTGGCGGCGGCAGGGACCGCGGCGGCGGACATGGCAACGGCGCCGCGCCCGGTCGTTCCGGGGGCGGCGCCGTGATCTGGAATCAGAGTCCGGTGGTGAAGGGGTTGTTGTGGACCGCGTTGGAGCTGTAGGTGGTCCGGTCCCTGCGCAGCTGCTCGGTGCGCTCCAGCTCGATCAGGAGTCCGTCCGCCTGCTCCGGGCGGTGGCGCCTTTCCCGGCGTACGACCTTGACGACGGCGTACAGTCCCGAGACCCCCATCAGGGCAAAGAGGACAATCAGTTCGGTCATGACTTTTCCCCCGTGGTCGCGCTGTCGGCCTGCGCATTCCGGTGATCCGGTGCACCACGGTCGACCGTACCTCCCGATGTCAGACCTCGCTGCGAGGGTGGGGTCATGGAGACGACGTTGCAGCTGACCATGGACTGTGCCGATCCGCGGGTGATGGTGACCTTCTGGACCGAAGCGTTGGGGTATGTGCCGGAGCCGGCGCCGGACGGGCATGCGACCTGGCGCGCGTACTGGGTGGGTATGGGGGTGCCCGAGGAGGAACTGCCCGAAGGGGTGGGGGAGGTGGCGGAGTCGATCGTGGATCCGACCGGTCGGGGACCCCGGGTGTGGTTCCAGCAGGTTCCGGAGCCCAAAGCCGGCAAGAACCGGGTGCACCTGGATCTGAAGGTCAGCGGTGGGCGCGGTGTTCCGATGGAACTCCGGACACAGCGGGTCGACGACACGGTGGAGCGGCTCACTGGCGCGGGGGCGGTCGTGCTGCGCGTGCTGGACGAGCTGGAGACGCACTACGGGGTGGTGATGCAGGACCCGGAGGGGAACGAGTTCTGCGTCGCCTGAGCCTGCCGGGGCGTGGCGGGGCGGGTGTGCGCGGCGGGATGGGCTCGGCCGGGTGGGCCCCGCAGGGCGGCTGGGTATGGCCTGTCGGCCGGGTCCGGGCTGCCTGTGGGGGCAAGCTCTGCCCGCGAGTACTCGCCGTCACCTTCGCCGCGGCACGTCCCTCGTCGACGAGAGAGCCGCGCGCGATCCGTCGACACCGAGGTCCTCGACCGAGCCTCCACGCCCGTAAGGCGCCACGCCCGTAAGGCGCCACGTCAGTAAGGCGCCACGTCAGTTGCGCCGGATAACTTGCGCCCTAGGGGCACGTGTTTGGAGGGGCCATGCCATCTGAAGGAACAGCAGCCGGGGCCGGCGGCCCTCTCGCCGCACTCATCGCGGTCATGCCGCCAGATGACGGCGCCGATGAGCAGGTGGACTGGGATGCGATGCGACGGGCTTGGGGGGTCGCCTTCCCCTCCGACTACGTCGCCTTCATGGCCACCTACGGAGCTGGAGGCATCGACGACGCATTCGGCGTCCTCACTCCCGAAGCGGCCAGGGAGCCGGCCGGCGGACAGGAACTCGGGAGCATGTCGGGCGAGACCGCCACCATGCGGCAAACATGGGCGGACGAAGGAGGCCCGGACGGCGTTGATGCCGGACCTGAAGCCGTCATTGCATGGGGCGTGAGCTGCGGAGCCGACATCCTGGGTTGGCTGACGGTCGACGACAACCCCGACGGGTGGCCGGTCATCGTCTGGGAACGGCACGGCCGACCCCACTGGAAGGTCTACGACTTCGGAATGGCGGAGTTCCTCCGGCGCTTGTTCACCAAGGACTTCGACGAGTGCCCACTCAGCGACGCCTCGCTATGGGGCGAGCCCTCCCCGCGCTTCCTCCACTGGCGCGAGGAGCAACGACGCTGGGACTCCGGCACGGATCCCTACACGGGCGAACCCAACCCGTACTTCGGTATGGAGTTCGACTGATGGGCGTCCCGGCGCCTTGCCGACGACCGCGACGCCTCGCCCACACGCTCGGATCCGGTGGCCGCCTGGATGCGACTGCCCGGGTCAGGCCGTCTGGAGGGTGAGGGTGATGGCGCCGTCGGGGGAGGTGGTGATGGCGACGGCGGTCAGGTCCGGGACGTGGGCGGTGGGGCCGTGGGCGGCGGCGCGCGGGCCGATGCCGATGACCCGCATGCCCGCGGCCAGGCCCGCGGCGATGCCGGCGGCCGAGTCCTCGAAGACGATGCAGTCGGCCGGGTCCACGCCGAGGGCGGCGGCGCCCATCAGGAAGCCCTCGGGGTCGGGCTTGCTGGCCTGTACGGACTCGGCGGTGATCCGGACCTCGGGCATCGGAAGGGCGGCGGCCGTCATCCGGGCCGTGGCCAGGGCCGCGTCGGCGGAGGTGACCAGCGCGTGCGGGAGGGTGCTGAGGGCAGCCATGAAGGCGGGAGCGCCGCCGATCGGGACCACGCCCTCGGTGTCGGCGGTCTCGCGGGCGAGCATCACCGCGTTCTCGGCGAGGTTCTCCTCCATCGGGCGGTCCGGGAGGAGGATCGCCATCGTGGCGTAGCCCTGGCGGCCGTGGACCACCTTGAGGGATTCCTCCGGATCCAGGCCGTGGCCGACGGCCCAGTCGTACCAGCAGCGCTCGACCACCGCGTCCGAGTTGACGATGGTGCCGTCCATGTCCAGGAGCAGGGCCTTGGCGGTCAGGACGGCGGGGGCGGTGGTGGTGCTGGCCGGCATCGGAGGGGCTCCAGACGGGACGGGAAAGAGAACAAGTGGTTCCGTCCACCGGTCAGGGAGTGAGGACGGAACCACTTTGTTCCTGAACAATACAAAACGCGGAGGGGTGCCCGCCACCCGATGCGGTGTGTTCTATCCCTCCAAGGCGCGGCGGGTCGCCGGACCGTAGACGCCCCAAGGGTCCTCGTCGATGTCGTTGTACGCCTGGAACGTCGAGACCGCCGCTTCCGTACGGGCGCCGTACCGGCCGTCGTACTTACCGCGGTAGATGCCCTGCGCTGCCAGCAGGCGCTGGAGCTTCTCCACCTCGGGGCCCGAGTCCCCGTACTGGAGGGTCGTCGTCGCGGGGGGCCGCGAGGTCGGCGCGGCGGAACGGCTCGGGGTGGGGGACGGGGCGGCCGAGGGGGTCGACGAACGGCTCGGGGTCGGGGACGGCGAGGGGGAACGGGAGGCGGACGCGGACCGGGAGGGGCTGGGGGAGGGCGACGGGGGCGGGCTGCTGCTCCGCGTGGACTGCGACGGGGCGACCTGGGTGAGGCTGACCAAGGGGGAGGAGGGCTTCGCGTCGAGGAGGGTGGTCTCCGGCGTGTCGGAGCCCGAGAAGGCGCTCAGGACGAGGACGGCCGCGCCGATCACCGCGACGGCGGCCGCGGCGACGGGGAGCATGCGTATGCGGCGCCGCGGGGGTGGGGGCGAGTACGCCCCGTCGGCCTCGTACGCGCCGCCCATCCCGTGTGCCCCGTGTGCCTCGTGTGCCCCGTATGCCAGGCCGGCCGGGTGGGCCTCGGGTGACCCGTACGGGTCGTGTGCTCCGGGCGTCGCGTACGGCTCGTACGCCGGGACGGAGTGCAGCTGCATCGTTTCTGCGGCCAGGGACGCTACGGGTGTCCCGTACGCGGGAGTCTCGGCCTCCGAGGCCGGCGGCGCGGTGCCGGGGTGGCCGGGGTGGCCGGAGTGGGGTGCCGGGGTGGCATCCGCCGGGCCGGGGTGAGGCGGATGGGCGCCCGCCGGGATGGAGTGTGGCGACGTGGAGACCGCCCGGTCGGACTGCGCGGTAGCGGTGTCCGCCGAGCCGGGGTGCGCTGCGGCACCCGCCGGGCCGGGGTGGGGCGGGAAGGCGGTAGTCCGGTCGGTGTGGTGGGGCGGGGTGCCCGCCGGGTCGGGGTGCGCGGCGGTACCGGGCGGTGGGGTGTGCGTCGAACCGGGGTATGCGGTGGCGCCCGCCGGGCCGGGGTAGGGCGGCAGGTCGGTCGTCCGGCCAGGGTCCGCAGTGGCGTCCGCCGGGGTGGTGTGGGGCGGCGGGGCGTCCGCCGGACCCGGGCGCGGGGACGTGGAGCCCGGCTGGTCGGGGTGGGGCGTAGGCGTGTCGGCTGGGCCGGGGCGCGGGGACGTGTTCGGCCGGTCGGGGTGGCGTGCAGCCGTGTCCGCGCCCGGGCGGGCAGTGGTGCTCGCCAGGCCGGGGTGCGGTGGCATGCCGGGTGCCTGGCCCGGGTGCGTCGCGGGATCCGGCGAGGCAGGGCGCGCAGCGGTGCCCGTCGGGGTGGTGCGGGGCGGGTTCGCCGGGCCGGGATAGGGCGGGAAGGGGACCGCCGGATCGGTTCGGGGTGGGAAGGGGCCCGCCGGGTCGGGGTAGGGCGGGAAGGTAGCCGTCCGGTCGGAGGGGTGGGACGGGGGGACCGCCGGGGCGGTGTGGGGTCGGACGGGGGCCGTCGGGTCGGGACGTGCCGGAGTGGCCGCCCTGGCTGGGGGCGGCGGAGGGGTGTTCGCCCAGCCGAGGTCCGGCGGAGCGGTGTTCGGCCGGCCTGGGGGCTGGGGTATGGGGGCCGTCGGGCCCGGGTGCGCCGGGGGAGGGGGCGGGGTCGGGTTGGGGAGGGATACGTAGGGGCGGACGCGCAAGGGTTGGAAGCCTGGTGCGCAGTCGCAGGCTCCTTCCGTCGTGCCGCATTCTGGACAGTGCTCAGTGCTCACTCGAATCCCTCCCCTGGCCGCTGCCTGCGATTATGCAGACCCCCGGTAACCCGCCCAACCCGTCCGACAGGCCATAACCGGACACACCGCTCAGGATGGAGGAGTCGATCAGGCCTGAGGAGGAGCCGATGGTGCAGGACGTGACCACGGAGCCCGACCCGCGGAAGCGGAAGTCCGGCCCCAGCGCCGAACACGCCTCTCGTGAGGTGCTCGTCTCCATCGGCGCGCTGCTGCTGGGGCTGCTCATCTCTTCGCTCGACCAGACGATCGTGTCGACGGCCCTGCCGACCATCGTCAGTGATCTCGGTGGGATGTCCCACCTGTCGTGGGTGGTCACGGCCTACATGCTCGCCTCGACGGCCGCCACCCCGCTGTGGGGCAAGCTCGGGGACCAGTACGGGCGCAAGAAGCTCTTCCAGTCCGCCATCGTGATCTTCCTGATCGGGTCCGCCCTGTGCGGCCTGGCGCAGAACATGCCGCAGCTCATCGGCTTCCGCGCGCTGCAGGGACTGGGCGGCGGCGGGCTGATGGTGCTGTCGATGGCGATCGTCGGAGACATCGTCCCGCCCCGCGAACGCGGCAAGTACCAGGGGCTCTTCGGCGCGGTCTTCGGAGCCACCAGCGTGCTGGGTCCGCTGCTGGGCGGGCTGTTCGTGGACCACCTGTCGTGGCGCTGGGTCTTCTACATCAACCTCCCCATCGGTCTCGTCGCACTCGTCGTCATCGCCGCGAGCCTGCGCATCCCGGTACGGACCGAGAAGCACACCATCGACTACCTCGGCACCTTCCTCATCGCCTCCGTCGCGACTTGCCTGGTGCTCGTCGCCTCCCTCGGCGGCACCTGGGGCTGGAGCTCGCCCGAGATCATCGGGCTGGCGGTCCTGGGCCTCGTCCTGCTCATCGCCTTCGTCATCGTCGAGCGGCGGGCCGTGGAGCCCGTGCTCCCGCTCAAGCTGTTCCGGATCCGGACCTTCACCCTCTGCTCGCTGATCAGCTTCATCGTCGGCTTCGCGATGTTCGGCGCCATGGTCTACCTGCCGACCTTCCTGCAGGTGGTCCAGGGTGTCTCCCCGACCATGTCGGGCGTCCACATGCTGCCGATGGTGCTCGGACTGCTGATCACCTCCACCGTGTCCGGCCAGATCGTCAGCCGCACCGGGCGCTGGAAGGTCTTCCCGATCGCGGGCACGGCCCTGACCGCCCTAGGGCTGCTGCTCCTGCACCAGCTGGAGCGGACCAGCACCACCTGGGAGATGAGCGTCTACTTCTTCGTCTTCGGCGCCGGCCTCGGACTGGTCATGCAGGTGCTCGTCCTCGTGGTGCAGAACTCGGTCAGCTACGCCGACCTCGGCGTAGCCACCTCCGGTGCCACCTTCTTCCGCTCCATCGGCGCCTCCTTCGGCGTCGCCATCTTCGGCACGATCTTCACCAACCGGCTCGACGACAAGCTGGCCGGTGCGCTCAAGGGGGTACCGCTGCCGCCGGGGGTGGACGTGAGCAAGGTGGAGGCCGATCCGCGCGCCATCGACGCCCTCCCCGCCGCGCTGCGCCCCCGCGTGCTCGACGCCTACGCCACCTCCATCACCGACGTCTTCCTCTACGCGGCCCCCTTGGTGCTGGCGGCCTTCGTCGTGGCCTGGTTCCTCAAGGAGGACAAGCTGCGCGGTTCGGTGACGGCGCCCGATGTCACCGAGACCCTCGCCTCCAATCCCGTCCAGCGCTCCTCCCGTGAGGAGGTGGCCCGCGCCCTGTCGGTGCTCGGAACCCTCCAGGGCCGCAAGCACGTCTACGAGAAGATCACCGCGAAGGCCGGTTACGACCTGCTGCCCGCCGCCAGCTGGATGCTGCTGCGCATCAACAAGTACGGCACCGTCGATCCGGCGGTGCTGGCCGAGAAGACCATCGTGCCGCTGCGGGCCATCACGGACGCCAGTCGCCAGATCGAGGAACGCGGGCTGGCCGTCCGCGACGGCCTGCCGCTGGTCCTGACGGAGAAGGGACGCGAGAGCGCGCTGAAGCTGTCGGCCGCACGCGAGGAATCACTCGCCGAACTGCTCGGCGACTGGTGGGGCCCGGACCGGCCGACCGACCTGTCCGAGCTGGTCGCGGAGATCAACTCGGAGCTCTGTGGTTCCGATTCCGAGGAGCCTTACGAGGCCCTGCCCCGCCGGGACCACTCCGCCCGGTGAACCATTCCGCCGGGTGAACCATTCCGCCGGGTGGCGGGCCGCCCGGGCCGCCGCACCCCGCGGCCCGCGTCCCCGCCCCGCGCCCCCCGACCGTCGCCCGGCCGGTCAGACCAGGCGCTTCTCGAACCAGTGCTCGGCATAGGGACCGGAGCTGTACGCGGGTATCTCCGCGTACCCGTGGCGCGCGTACAACGCGCGGGCCTCCACCAGGTCGGACCGGGTGTCCAGCCGGACCAGCTCGGCGCCCAGCGCCCGGCCCGCGTCCTCCAGGACCCGGAGCAGGGCCGCCCCGCCGCCGGTGCCGCGGGCGCGCGGGTCCACGTACACGCGGGTGAGCTCGGCCGTGACGGGGTCCAGGAGGCGTATCCCTCCGCAGGCGAGGGGCCGGCCGTCGAGCCTGCCGACCACGAACCGGCCCGTCGGCGCCGTGAGCTCGTCGTCCGGGAAGTCCAGCAGGCCCTGGTCGATCTCGGCCTCGGTGACGGACCGCCGCCAGTACCGGCCTGCGACCTCCGCGTAGTACGCGCGGCGCAGCAGCGTGGCGTCGGGGGTGGTGAACGGCTCGGCGGCAACCTGCCAGGCTCCGGCTCCGACGCAGGCGGGGGCAGGGGCAGGGATGGCGGTCGCGGTGGTGGGCGAAGGCGTAGTCGTGGGCGCCTGCGTGGTCGCCGGCGTGGTCGTGGTGAGCTTCTCTCTGCTGGTCATGACGTCATTGTGGAGCGGCGCCCGGCAGCCCGCGTTGGAATATCCACAGGGCCGGGCCGATGATAGGAAAAAGGGCAAACCGTACGCACGAAGGGCGTGACCGTCATGTCGGAGCATCCAGACTGTGCCCTGATCCGCCGCGGCTACGAGGCTTTCGGCCGGGGCGACATGGAGAAGCTGAGCACGATGATGACGGCCGACGTCATCCAGCACATGCCGGGCAGCGGCCCCCTCTCAGGGCACCACAAGGGGCGGGAAGCCGTCTTCGACCTCTACCGCCGGCTCGGCGAGGAGACAAACAGCACATTCAACGTACATCTGGACAAATTGCTCGCCGACGGCCGCGGCCACGTCATGAGTTTCCACACAACCCGCGCCGACCGCGGTGACCGCGGGATCGAAATCCACGAAGGGATCTTCTTCACGATCGTCGCCGGAAAGATCAGCGACCTCGACGTCTGCACCGAGGACATCGAGGAGAGCGACGCCTTCTGGGCATGACGGGCCTGACGGGCCTGACGGATCTGACGGCCCGACGGATCTGACGGTCCTGACGGGGAGCCAGAGGAAAGCGAGGAGGGCCCGGAGCCGTGGCTCCGGGCCCTCCTGACGCTCAGCCCTGCTTCGGCGCCGCCTGCTGAACGACCTCGAACGACCACACCGACGAGCCCGTGGCGGCGGGCTTCGGCCGCTCCGCACCCGCCGGACCGCCGCCCTGGTGGGCCGCCTTCATGGGCCCGTCCATCCACGCCTGGAAGTCCTCCTCGGAACGCCACCGCGTGTACACGAGATACTGGTCCGTGCCCTCGACGGGCCGCAGCAGCTCGAACCATTCGAAGCCGTCCGAGCTCTCCACGGAGCCCGCACGGGAGGCGAACCGCTGCTCCAGAACCTCCCGCTGTTCGTCGGGGACGGTGAGGGCGTTGATCTTCACGATGCTCATGCCCGCCATCCTAGGTATCGCGCGGGGGATATCGTCGTCCGGGTAAATGAAGCACGCGGTATGAAACGCGGTACGAAACGCGGCAGCCAGGCGAAGTCAGGGTTGCGGTCAACAGGGCGGGAGGCCGGCGAGGCGTGGCTAACGCGGCGGAGCACAGTGGTGCGAACGGACATGCCGGGGTCATAGGCGGTAGCGGTGGCGGCAGGCTCGAGGCGGCACGCCTCATGCTGTGGGCGCTGGCCCTGCTGCTCGCCGTCAGGCAGGCCGCGGTCGTGCTGCGCGTGCCACCGGGCGAGTGGCTCAGCGGCTTCCACCTGCCGGGCAGCCTGCCGGGCTCCCTCTACACGAGCGGCCAGTTCACCGGGACCCCCTTCGCGGGGCTGGTCCTCAAGCCGCTCCTCGGCCTCGCCGCGCCCTCCCTGGAGGTGGCCTGGACCTGCGTGACCCTGCTGCTCGTCGCCGGCATCGGGCTGGTCGCCGCGCGCGCCCTGCCCGACCCCGTGCCACGGCGCACCGCGCTGCTCGCCGCGCCCGTGCTGGTCGCGCTGATGATGGTCTCGCTGCCCGTCCGTGAAGCCGCCCTGCCCGGACAGACCGCCGTACTGCCGGTGCTGCTGGTGCTCCTCGCCGTGTTCCGGGTCCCGAGCGAGCGCTCCTCCGGGTTCCTGATCGGCCTGGCCGCGGCCCTCCAGCCCGCGCTGCTGCTCTTCGCGCCGCTGCTGTGGCTGACGGGGCGCAGGGCAACCGCGCGCTCCGCCGCCGTGACCTTCGCCGGCGCCTCCGCCCTGTCCTGGGCGGCCCTGCCCAGCGACTCGTGGACGTACTGGGTCCAGCACCTGGCCGGCACCGGCCTCGGCGGCGCACCCGGCGGCCTCGCCAACCAGTCCGTGCACGGCGCCCTGCTGCGCCTGGGCCTCTCCGGCCCCGGCGAGGTCCTGCTCTACGCCGCCCTCGCGGCCCCGATCGTCTGGATCGGCCTGCGCCGCGCCGTCCGCTACGCCCGTGACGGCCAGCTGCTGCTCGCCGTCGCGATCACCGGCTGCGTGGCCGTCGCCGTGTCCCCGACCGGCTGGCGCCACCAGATGCTGTGGGTGCTGCTCGCGGTCGCCGGCAAGGTCGGCAAGCGGGCCGCGGACCGGCCGGTGTGGCCGGTGGCCGTGGTCCTCGCCATGACCCTGCCGAGCGACGTGCTGCTGCCCAACCTGGTCGCGCTGGCCCCCGTACGGGACAACGTGCTGCTCCTCGCGGCCCTCGCGGCGGCCTGCGCCGTGCCGTTCCTGCCGCGCTCCTCCCCGTACTGGCGCGAGCCGGTGCCCACCGCCTACGGGCGGCCCGCGCCCGCGCGCTGGGCGCGGGTGCCGCTGCTGCCGTTCTGGCGGCGCGTGCTGTCGCGTCCGAACCTGCTGCTGGAACTGCTCCTGATACGGGTCGGGTACTCGCTCTACTCGCACATCCGGGCCGCCGCGCCCACCAGTCGCACCCTCGCGGAGGGCAACGGCAGCCAGATCCACGGGATCGAGAAGGCGCTTGGCATCGACATCGAGCTCGCCGTGAACCACGCCGTCGTGAACACGCCCTGGCTGGAGGCGTTCTTCAACTTCTACTACACCTCCTTCCACTTCGTGGTCCCGCTGGCGATCCTGGCCGTCCTGTACTGGCGCCGCCCCAAGGACTACCGCTGGGCCCGCGCTTCCCTGGGCCTGGCCACCGTCCTCGCGCTCATAGGCTTCTGGCTCTACCCGCTGGCGCCGCCGAGACTGATGCCGGGGATGGGCTACGTCGACACCGTGCACGGGGTGCAGGACCTGGCGAACCCGAGCTACGGGGCGATGACGGCGATCTCCAACCAGTACGCGGCGATGCCCTCGCTGCACTTCGGCTGGTCGCTGTGGTGCGGGATCGTGATCGTCATGATCGCGCCGAAGGGCTGGCAGAAGCTGCTGGGTGCGCTGCACCCGACGATCACGGTGTGCGCGATCGTCGCGACGGCCAACCACTGGGTGCTCGACGCGGTCGGCGGAGCGCTCGTCGTCGGCGCCGGTTTCGGGCTCGTCTACGTGCTCTCGGGGCCTCGGGGCGATGCGCTGCCGGCCGGGGTCGCCCTGCCGCGGCCCCGGCGGCCCGAGCGGGTCGGAGCGGGGTCCGCGGAGCGGACGAGGGCCTGAGGGCCTGAGCGCTGTGCGACGACGAAGGGGTGCCGGGGCGGTGTAGCAGCCCGCCCCGGCACCCCTTTGCGATGGATCGCCGCGTTCTGCCAGGATCCGCCTGCGGGGTGGCTTCCGCCACTCGGAGCGGGGGCGCGTACGGGGCGGCGGGGCGTGCGGGCCCTGCGGGGCCGTCCCCTACCCGCCCTTCGCCCGTTCCCCGGGGCTGTGCCCCGGACCTGCTCGGGGCTGTGCCCCGGACCTGCTCGGGGCTGTGCCCCGGACCTGCTCGGGGCTGTGCCCCGGACCTGCTCCGGGCTGGGCCTCGGACCCCTCGGCGGGGGTTCGGGTGGCTATTCGGTCGGGAGGTGGGCCAGTACGAGGGCTATCGCTGCTCGGGCCGTGTCCGCTTCGCCTAGGACGGTGGTTTGGCGGGGGCCGCGGACGCGGAAGCGGCCGTCGGGGAGGGGTTCCACGGCCGGTGCGGTCACGGCGAAGGGGTGTCCGGCGGAGGCGCTGAACCACAGGGTGAAGTGGCTGGTGTACGGGTACAGCCGGCGCAGTTCCGGCTCCTCGCGGGCGGCCTCGATGAGGGCCAGGACCCCCTGGCTCATGGGCTCGGACCCGCCGCCGAGATCGACCATCCGCTGCCACGTCGTAGGCAGGCGCTGCCACCGTCTCGCGCTGGGGTCCTCAAGGTTCATCCGGGCAGTCTGGGGTCCCGTCCGGCGCCAAGGCAATGATCTCGAAGGCGGCGAGACGGTAACGACCGGCGACCGGCCAGTAACAACCGAGGGACGGCAGGGGCCGGGCGTGGGAGGTGGGGCCCCTGCCGTCCTGGATCACGGGTCAGTCGTGGCTGGCGGTCGTGGCCGTCAGCCGTGGCTGACCCGCAGTTCCTTGATGCCGTTCAGCCAGGCCGCGCGCAGCCGGCGCGGGCCCTCACCGGTGAGGCGCAGGTCCGGCAGGGCGTCGGCCAGGGCGTTGAACATCAGGTCGATCTCCATGATGGCCAGCGACTTGCCGAGGCAGAAGTGCGGGCCGCCGCCGCCGAAGCCCAGGTGCGGGTTCGGGTCGCGGGTGATGTCGAAGACGTCGGGGTTCTCGAAGACCTCGGGATCGTGGTTGGCCGAGGAGTAGAACATGCCGACGCGGTCGCCCGCCTTGATCTTCTGCCCGCCCAGCTCGGTGTCCTGGGTGGCGGTGCGCTGGAAGGACACCACGGGGGTGGCCCAGCGGACGATCTCCTCGGCGGCGGTGGAGGGCCGGGTGCGCTTGTAGAGCTCCCACTGGTCGGGGTGGGTCAGGAAGGCGTGCATTCCGTGGCTGATGGCGTTGCGCGTGGTCTCGTTGCCCGCCACCGCCAGGAGGAGGACGAAGAAGCCGAACTCGTCGGAGCCCAGGTTGCCCTGGCCTTCGGCCGCCACGAGCTGCGTGACGATGTCCTTGGCCGGACACTCCTTGCGCTCCGCCGCGAGGTTCATCGAGTAGCCGATGATCTCCGCCGCGGCGTTGCCGCCGACCTCGGCGGTGATCGCGTACTCCGGGTCGTCGTACGCGATCATCTTGTTCGACCAGTCGAAGATCCGGGACCGGTCCTCCTGCGGTACGCCGATCAGCTCGGCGATGGCCTGCAGCGGGAGCTCGCACGCCACTTGGGTGACGAAGTCGAAGCTGCCGTCGGCCGAGGCTTCGAGGGCCTCCGCGACGATCTTGCGGGCCCGGTCGCGCAGGGCGTCCTCCAGCCCGCGGATGGCCCGCGGGGTGAAGCCGCGCTGCACGATCTGGCGTACGCGGGTGTGTTCCGGCGGATCCATGTTCAACATGATCAGTCGCTGGGCATCTATCGCATCGCGCTGGATGTGCTCGTTGAAGCGGATGATCGCCGTGTTCGTGGTGGAGGAGAACAGCTCCGGGTGCGTGGAGATGTACTTGACGTCCGCGTGCCGGGTGACGGCCCAGTACCCCTCGTCGTCGAAGCCGGTGACGCCCCGCGGCTGCGGGCACCACCACACGGGTGCGGTCTGCCGCAACTGCGCGAACTCGGGGTAGGGGACCCGGTCTTGGAGTACGTCCGGGTCGGTGGCATCGAAGCCTTCGGGCAGTGCGGGGCAGGTCATCGGGCGGCTCCAAAGTCTGACGGCCCATCAGAAGTTGGCTTGAAGGTAGTAACGAGTTCTAGAAGTGACAAGGGGCCCCGCGCCAACTGTTGCGTGTGGAATCCGTGTAAGCCGCGTGCAAGACCCTTGCGTACCGGGTGTTCTGGTCATAAGACTGCGGGGAGAACTAGAACGCGTACTAGTTCGGGTGGGGCGCCGGGACGGCCCGCCCGTCAGCTGAGGCGCGCTAGCCGATGCGCGCTGTGCGCTACGCAGGAGCAGGAGAGGACGAGCTCATGGCCGCGGAACCCGTCATCGTCGAAGCCGTACGCACCCCCATCGGCAAGCGCGGGGGCGCGCTCGCCAATCTTCACCCCGCCTACCTTCTCGGCGAGACCTACCGCGAGCTCCTCGCCCGCACCGGCATCCAGCCCGACTGCGTGGAGCAGATCGTCGGCGGCACCGTCACCCACGCCGGCGAGCAGTCGATGAACCCGGCCCGCAACGCCTGGCTGGCCATGGGCCTCCCGTACGAGACCGCCGCGACCACCGTGGACTGTCAGTGCGGCAGCTCCCAGCAGGCCAACCACATGGTCGCCAACATGATCTCCGGCGGCGTCATGGACATCGGCATCGCCTGTGGCGTCGAGGCCATGAGCCGGGTACCGCTCGGCTCCGGATCCAAGCACGGACCCGGCAAGCCCTTCCCGGACGAGTGGAACGTCGACCTCCCCAACCAGTTCGAGGCCGCCGAGCGCATCGCCCGCCACCGGGGCCTGACCCGCGAGGACGTGGACCGCCTCGGCGTCCTGTCCCAGGAGCGGGCCGCCGCCGCGTGGGCCGAGGAGCGGTTCAAGCGCGAGACCTTCGCCGTACAGGTGCCCACCACCGAGGCCGAGCAGGCCGCCGGCCAGGGCATGTGGCGGCTGGTCGACCGGGACGAGGGCCTGCGCGACACCTCCATGGAGGCGCTCGCCCGGCTCAAGCCGGTCATGCCGACCGCCGTGCACACCGCCGGCAACTCCTCGCAGATATCCGACGGCGCCGCCGCCGTGATGTGGGCCTCGCGCAAGATGGCCCGCGCGCTCAAGCTGCGGCCGCGCGCCCGGATCGTCGCCCAGACGCTGGTCGGCTCCGACCCGCACTTCCACCTGGACGGGCCGATCGACGCCACGCGGGCGGTGCTGGGCAAGGCCGGCATGTCCCTCAAGGACATCGACCTCGTCGAGATCAACGAGGCCTTCGCCTCCGTCGTCCTCAGCTGGGCCCAGGTCTTCGACCAGGACCTGGAGAAGGTCAACGTCAACGGCGGCGGCATCGCGCTCGGCCACCCCGTCGGCGCGACCGGGGCCCGCCTGATCACCACCGCGCTCCACGAGCTGGAGCGCCGGGACAAGGAGTTCGCGCTGATCACCATGTGTGCGGGTGGCGCGCTGGCGACGGGCACCATCATCCAGCGGCTGTAGCACCTGCTGCGCCGCCTTTGGACCCTGTGGGATGGGATCGCGAAGGCCCCGGAGGCCGGACCTGGGGAGGTCGGCCGCCGGGGCCTTCGCATGCGGTGCGTGGGCGCTGCCGTGGTGCCTGGGTGCTGCTCGTTCCGCTGCCGCTGGTGGGTTTAGTACCAGTGGTGGTTCTGCCAGAAGGTCCAGGCGCCTTCGGGGCTGCCGTAGCGGGAGTTCATGTAGTCCAGGCCCCACTTGATCTGGGTGGCCGGGTTGGTCTTCCAGTCCGAGCCCGCCGAGGCCATCTTCGAGGCCGGCAGGGCCTGGACCAGGCCGTAGGCGCCCGAGGAAGAGTTCGTGGCGGTGTGGTTCCAGCCGCTCTCGCGGGACACGATGTTGTTGAACGCCGCGAACTGCGCCGGGTCCTTGATCATCTGCTGGGCGATCGCCTTGGCACTCATCGGGGCGGCCTGCGCGGGAACCGCGGCCAGCATGGAACCGGCGACGCCCAGGGCGAGGACGGAACCCGCGAGGGTCTTCTTCGAAGCGGCGATGCGGCGGATGACGGCGTTGGACACGGACGGACCTTTCGACGGGGACAAGGGCGGTCGCAGACGTGCGTGAGCCACTCACGTGAAAGAGAGGGATTCACCGGCGGGAGCGGGAGGACCGGGTGAACCCGGGGAACTCCGTCCGCCTTGCGACTCATCCAGTTCTACGGGGGTAGAGCCCGCCTGGCAACGACCCGTCTTACTAGTGGTCCTCGCAGCCGGGGCGCAACGGCCCCCCTCGGGGCAGGTGGGCATCACCGCAGGTGGGGGGTGGTGTGCGGGGTGGGCGCGGGGCGGTTAGGGACTACTATCCCGCCTCGTATGTGACCTAGGTCCTGTGGGGCGGGTCACCGCCGGGAGGCCAGGATCTCACCCTCCGTGGCTGCCCGTACCCCTTTCAGGGGAAGGTTTGGGAGCTTTTGTGGCCCCCGGATCGAAGGCCACGGGCGCGTCGAACGCCGCTTTTCGTGTGGCCCGCCGCAACGCCTTCAGCAGGGTCGCGCCGAGCGTGAGGGTCAGTACGACGGTCAGCGCGGCCCTGCCCAGGTCCCAGCCCATCGAGGTCACCAGGCAGAACGAGAGGAAGCGCACGAGGTTCTCCGCGACCGGGTGCCCGGGGTGGAAGGAGACGCCCTGGCCTATGCCCTGCAGGATGACCCAGCCCTGAAGGTTCATGATCGTGCCGTACGCGAACGAGCCGAGGAACCCGTACAGCGCGAGCATCGCCAGCTCGGCCCGCCCCCGGATCCGATCCGGCCCCGGCAGCAGTCCGGCGCCCAGCGAGAACCACCCCATGGCCAGCATCTGGAACGGCATCCACGGCCCGACACCACCCGTGAGCAGGGCCGACGCGAACATCGTGACCGCGCCCAGGACGAAGCCGAAGCCCGGGCCGAGGACCCGGCCGCTCAGCACCATCAGGAAGAACATGGGCTCCAGGCCGCCCGTACCGGCGCCGAGGGGGCGCAGCACGGCCCCGACCGCGGCCAGTACGCCGAGCATGGCGACGGCCTTGGCGTCCATCCCGTCGTCGGCGATGGTCGCGACGACCACCCCGACCAGGAGCGGGAGCAGGGCCGCGAAGAGCCAGGGGGCGTCCTGGGCGTGGGCGAAGCCGGACTGGCGGTCGGCGAGGAGCGGCCAGCCGAAGGCGCCGAGACCGATGAGGGTGACGAGGACCAGGGCGGCGGCGGCGCGGGGGCCGATGCGGAGGGGGCGGGAACGGGGGCGGGCGGCCGGGGCGGCCTGGTTCGACGGGGTCGGCGGGGTGGCCCGGGTCGGCGGGGTCGGCGGGGTGGTCGGGGTCGGCGTGCTCATGCGTCCGCCCGGGCGGAGAGGGCCGCCGCGACCTGGGAGACCGTGAGCCAGTGGCCCGGGGCCAGGATCTTGGCCACCTGCGGTGCGAAGGCGGGGGAGGAGACGACGACCTCCGCGGTCGGGCCGTCCGCGACGATCTCGCCGCCGGCCAGGATCACCACGCGGTGCGCCAGCTCGGCGGCGAGCTCCACGTCGTGGGTGGCCAGGACGATGGCGTGGCCGTCGGCGGCGAGCCCGCGCAGGATCTCCACGAGGCGGGCCTTGGCGGCGTAGTCCAGCCCGCGGGTCGGCTCGTCGAGGAGCAGCAGGGCTGGCCGGCCGGTCAGGACCAGCGCCAGGGCGAGGGCCAGGCGCTGGCCCTCGGAGAGGTCGCGCGGGTGGGTGTCGTCGGGGACGTCGGGCAGGAGCGCGGCGACAAGGGCACGGCAGGTGCCGGGCGCCTGGCCGGCGTCGTGGTCGGCGGCGGTGCACTCGGCCGCGACGGTGTCGGCGTAGAGGAGGTCGCGGGGCTCCTGGGGGACGAGGCCGACGCGGGTCACCATCTCGGGGGGCGGCGTGCGGTGGGGGGTGCGGCCGCTGACCGTCACCTGGCCGGTGGTGGGCTCCAGGGTGCCGATGAGGGTGGCGAGGAGGGTGGACTTTCCGGCGCCGTTGCGGCCCATCAGGGCGATGGTCTCGCCCTTCGACACGGTGAGGGTGATGTCGCGGAGGACCTCGGCGCGGCCGCGGCGGAGGGAGACTGCCTTGACGGTGGCCGGAGGCGCTTGGGTGGGGGCCGGGGTGGCCGGGTTCGTTCCGGTGGGGCTGGTTGGGGCCGGCCGGCGGGTGGGGTGGCCGCGGCGGCGCAGGCGGGCGAGCAGGCCGGGGCGGGGCGCGGGGCCGCGGTCGGGGCGGGTGCCCTGCGGGCGGCTGCCCCCTACCCACCCTTCGCCCGTTCCCCGGGGCTGCGCCCCGGACCCCTTGCGGGGCTGCGCCCCGGACCCGGCTTGGGGCTGCGCCGCGGACCCGGCTTGGGGCTGCGCCCCGGAGCTTGCTGGAGGTTGTGCCTCGGCGCTGACCTGGGGCTGCGCCCCCGCGCCGGCCACGGCCTCTGCCGGAGGCTGCGTCCTGGACCAGACCTGCGTCCCCGCGCCGGCCTGGGGCTGCGCCCCGGATTCGGTGTGGGGCTCGGTTCCGGGCGCGGCGTAAGGCTGCGGCCCCGCACCGGCCCCGGCAACGGGCTCCGCCTGGGGCTGCGCCCCGGCCCCGGCAACGGACTCCGCCTGGGGCTGCGCCCCGGCCCCGGCCTCGGGCTGCGTCCCCGCGTCGGACCCGGCCTGCGCCGCCCCGGACCCGGCCTGCGGCCCCGGGTTTGGTGGGAGGGGGGTGGGGGTGG